>CAZVHW010000373.1:0-7995 GCA_964626835.1 uncultured Enterobacterales bacterium | reverse complement strand
GGGCGTACTTGTCGCTCCGGGTGGCCCAGCGGGACACGAAGTCCTGTAGCATGGCGCGGTGACCCGGCCCCGTGAGGAACAGCGCCGAGCCCATCCGGCCGTACTCCAGGCCCAGGGCATCCAGCTTCTGGTGACTGCGCAGCATCACCACCGGCACCGCCAGCAGGTCCACGGCCCACGCCACGGCCAAGACACGATCCGACCCGGCCTCGTGACACGTGCTGTCGTACAGCACGATGTCCACGGCCCCTGGCGAGAGCCGACCGGGCACCAGGGATGGATCTTCGGCCGCGATGGAGTCGAGGAGGAGCACGCGCGGCCCTTCGCCCGCAGCCCGGGGGGCCTGGCAAGCCTCGGCCAGGCGCTCGGCGCACGGGAGCACCCGCGACCGCAGCGATCCCGGCAGCCACTCGAGCAGCTGCAAGGTCTCGAAGTAGCTGTCCTCGAGCGCCAACACGGTGGGGGGTACGCGGCACAGACGGCACAAGCCCATGAGCACGGCCGCGATGGCGCCCATACCGGACGAGAAGTAGTGCAGCTCCTGGATCAGCGCCGGGGCCAGATCGTCTCGCAGGCAGGGGTAGGGGCTGGGCCCGTCGATCCCCAGCTCGTAGCGCTGGTAGAGGTAGCGCAGGCCCCAGGGCCCCAGGGTCTGGCGCTTGTCCCGCTCGATGTTGGTCTCGAGCAGCATGGGATGGCCGCCGAAGGCCTGGGCGAGCAGCCGAGCTCGCAGCGCCAGCTTGCCCTGGACGACCGCCTGCACGCCATGGACCGAGACAGCCGACATGGGCTCGTCCAGCAGGCCGTTCAACAGCTCGAACTCCCTGCCCTTCCGTCGCAGGTATTCGGCCTCGGTCTCCATCCGGGGCGCTACAGCTCGGTCGCCAGGGTGATCCGTTGGGTGTAGGCCGTCGCGGAAGACCCCGTGGTGGGCGGGAAGTAGGTGGAGCTGTAGCCCGTGTAGCCCGTGTCGAAGTGGGGGTAGCGGAAGGTCCCGATGCCGGTGTCGAAGCCACTCCAGCTGCCCGACTCGCCGTAGTAGGTGACCGAACAGGAGAAGCCGATGCCCAGCAGGTAGATGTTGCCGGTGGTGGTGGCGAGATCGATGTCTCCCGAGGAGACGTAGTCGGTGCCCGAGGCGGCGGTGACCTGATCGTACCAGGCCACCGTCCAGCTGCCGGACGAGTCCTGCTCGATCACGTAGAAGTCGATGTCGCAGCTCGAGCTCAAGCCCAGATACACCTCGAAGGCCTCGAGGGTGTTGTCGCTGGCGGCGGTGAAGCTGTTGCCGCGGAAGCTCCCACTGGTGGTCCACTGGGTGCTGGCTCCGTCGGCGATGTCCCACTCGACCTGACAGAGGTGGACGGCGGAGTTGGTGTCGTCACAGTCGGTGCCGTCTTCGATATAGCCGCTAGGCTGCCCGCAGGCCTCGGTGGGCGCGGTCTCGTCGCCGTAGCCGTCACCGTCTGCGTCGGGGTACCAGGTGGTCGGGTACATGGTGGCGTCCGTGTCGTCGCAGTCGGTCCCGCCGTAGAGATCCAGCTCGTAGCCGTCGCCGTCCTGGTCGTAGTCGTTGGCTTCGTCGCAGTCCTCGTCCACGCCGTCGTACCAGATCTCGGTGGCCCCTGGGTAGGCGAATTCGTTGGTGTCGTCACAGTCCCCACCCACCGTGGACATCGTCGTCGGGGGATCACAGTAGTCGGTCTCTGTCCCATCCTCGCCGTAGCCGTCCATGTCCATGTCGTCGTAGTAGCTGCTGGTGCCCGTGGCCCCGGAGTCATCGTTGTCCGCTGTCCCGTTGCAGTCCTCGTCCACGTCGTAGTCGTCACAGACCTCGGTGGCGGAAGTGTTGATGGCGGCGTCCAGGTCGTCGCAGTCGTCGCCTCCGTACAGGTCCGAGTCGAAGCCATCGGCGTCCTGGTCGTAGTCGCTGGCGCCGTCGCAGTCCTGGTCCACCCCGTCGTACCAGGTATCCGTCGCACCTGGGCTGATGGTGGCGTCCGCATCGTCGCAGTCGCCATCTACCTGGGAGTAGCCGTCCCCGTCGTGGTCGAAGTTGGGGCAGTTGCCGTTGGGTTCACCCGGAGAGCCGAAGTCGCCCCGAACGACCCAGGATTCCTGGGAGGCACACCAGCTGGAGGCCTCGGCCCACTCGCCCAGCTCGAGGGCCTGCGCATCGAGAGACATGCTCGCCCCGGGTTCGTCGGGCATGGTCGCACCGTCGTCCCAAGCGCAGCTCTCGATCACTTCCTCGGTCGTCCAGATCGCGAGCTCTTCGCTCTCGTTGCTCAACGTGATGCCGGAGTACTCGTAGTCCACGTCGACGTTGCCGTTGGAGTCGAAGTCGGCGTTGTTGCCGAAGACGAACAGCTCACCCGGTTCGACGGCCAGGAGGTCGTCGCTGTCCACCACGTGCTCCTCACCGGCCTCTGTGGCTACGAGGAGCAACCCGTTCAGGTAGCGGACGTCGTCCGCCATGTTCAGGACCTCGAACCACTCGCCCGCCGGATCGGGCACTACCTGGGGATTGACCATCACCTCGGTGATGACCAGATCGCCATCGCTGAATGCGCCCTCGTCGGCCATGCCATCGCAGTCATTGTCCACGAAGTCACCCTCGACCTCCTCTGCGTCGGGGTTGACATCCGGGTCGGTATCGTCGCAGTCGGGATCGAGTTCGTCGCTGCCGCAGGTGGTGAAGCCGTCACCGTCGGCATCGAAGCCTTCGTCCACCGTACCGTCGCCGTTGTTGTCCAGCCCGTCGCAGTCCTCGCTCTCGACGCAGTCCGCCACGCCGTCTTCGTCGGTGTCGGAGAAGTCCTCGTCTACGTCCCCGTCGCCGTCGTTGTCGACGCCGTCGCACTCTTCCACGTCGACACAGTCCGCGATGTCATCGCCGTCGTTGTCGCCGAACCCCTCGTCGATGGCACCGTTGCAGTTGTCATCCTCACCGTTGCAGTCTTCCTCGTTGCCTGGGTACACGGTGGAATCCTGATCGTCGCAGTCACCATCCGCCTCGGTGACACCGTCCCCGTCGGCGTCGACGAACCGCCGCCAGGTATCACCCGTCTCGACTGGCTCCGTGGTGTCCGTATCGTCGGACTCGGGATCTTCGCCGCAGCCGACGACGAGCAGCAGGAACAGCGAGTTGAGGATGCTTGGGCGCATGGGTTCTTCCCGATTGCAGGCTTGACAGAACGGTAGCACCGTCCAGAGAACTGTCTATCTCCAAAATCGGAAAAAGAACGCCACGATCGTCGCCAGGCTGCGCACTGTCAAGTTCTTCGTCCGCAGACCCGGCACTCCGCGAGTACGTGGGAAGTGGTTCGGAGGACGGTTTCCGATTGACGACGAAGGTTCACCGACGCTACTTAGGGTCACCTAGCAAAACGAGGCTGCCATGTTTGCCGAAGTTTCCCTCTCCGCTACCCAAGAAGACTACCTGGAGATCATCTTCGGCCTGGCTCGGGACAACCGGGTGGCGCGGGTGCGCGACATCGCTCGCGCCAAGGGTGTGCGCATGGCCAGCGTCACGGACGCTCTGCGGCGCCTCGATGGCCGGGGCTTGGTGCGGTACCAGGCCCGCGAGTACGTGCAGCTGACCAGCGAAGGCGAGGCCCAGGCCCAGCGCATCGCCGGGCGGCACGCATTCCTCACGCGCTTCCTCACCGAGATCCTGCTGGTGGATCCCGTACAGGCCGAGCAAGACGCCTGCGAGATGGAACACTGCTTGAGCCCAGGTACGCTCGAACGGCTGGCCAGTTTCTACCAGTTCGTACACACGTGCCCCCAGTCTCATCCCGCCTTCCTCGAGAGCTTCGCCCGCTGTATGGAGCACACGGGATGCCACGAAGCCGGCATCCCGGGGACGCCCGCCTGCGACACCTGCCCCACACAGAGTGCCGGCGGCGAGCCCCGGCTGTACGTGCCCCTCGCCGACCTGGTGCCGGGCCAAGGTGGGGTCGTGCATCGCATCGGCTCCTCCGGGATCGTCCGACGACGGCTGATAGAAATGGGCGTGTTGCCAGGCACCCGCATCGAAGTGGAGGGTGTCGCACCCCTCGGGGATCCCATCCGGGTCAAGATCCGCGGCTACCGGCTGTCCCTCCGCAACGAAGAGGCCGCAGCCATCCTTCTGGACCACGTGGAGGACGGCGGCTGAGCTCGGCCGGAGCCCTGTCTTCCTCCATTTTTTTCCATTCTGAAATGGTTGACCTAGCAATGGAAGACGCCACTATCAAGTTCCTGCCCCAGGGCCGACGGCAACTCCGCCAGGTGGCCCTCGTTGGCAACCCCAACTCAGGGAAGACCTCCATCTTCAACGGCCTCACCGGCGCTCACCAGCGCGTGGGCAACTACCCCGGCGTCACCGTGGAGAAGAAGCAGGGCCGCCTGTATGTCGGCGACAGCGCCACCATCTGCACCGATCTCCCCGGCACCTACAGCCTGTCTTCCCGTTCCATGGAAGAGCGCATCACCCGAGGATTCTTGCTCGAGGAGCACCCCGAGGTGGTCCTGGACGTGGTGGACGCGGGCAATCTCGAGCGCAATCTCTACCTCACCGTGCAGCTGATGGAGCTGGGCACCAACCTGGTGCTGGTTCTCAACATGGCAGACGAGCTGGAGCGCTCGGGGCTGGTGTTGGATCCGGACCTGCTCTCGAAGCGGCTGGGCGGCGTCCCCGTGGTCTACACCGAGGGCCATCGCACGAGGGGCAGAGACGATCTGCTGAACGCCATCGCCGAAGCCTCGAACAACCCCACGCTCCCCCCTGTTCCCCCCATGGGGCCCGACCTCGAAGGGGCCGTAGCGGCCTTGGAGCTCGCGCTGGGAGAAGTGGACCTCCACCGCTTGCCCGGTCGAGCCGTCGCCCTCCGCTTGCTCGAGGAAGACGACGAGATCGCCGACTGGGTTCGCGCCGACCATCCCCGGGGCGCTGCGGTCCTCGACCTGGCGGCGAGCGAGCGCAGGCGACTGGAGGGCATTCTAGGTGTAGAGCCCGCGATGGTGGTGGCCGAGCGCCGCTATGGCTTCATCCATGGCCTGCTCAAGGAGATCTCGCTGCGGCCTGCGCTGGACAAGCGCGTCGACTGGACCGGAACCATCGACGGCGTTCTCACCCACAGGTTGCTCGGTCTTCCCATCTTCCTCGGCGTCATGTACGCCCTGTTCTGGTTCACCTTCACGCTGGGCGAGGCGCCCATGGGTTGGATCGAGGCAGGCTTCGGGCTCCTGGCGGCCGGCGCCATCGCCGTGCTGGGCCCCACGGAACAGAGCCTGCTCTCCTCGCTGTTGGTGGACGGCGTGATCGGCGGGGTGGGCGGCGTGCTGGTGTTCCTGCCCAACATCGTCTTCCTCTTCTTCGGTATCTCCATCCTCGAAGACTCCGGCTACATGGCTCGGGCGGCTTTTCTGGTGGACCGCGTGATGCACCGCATAGGGCTGCACGGCAAGAGCTTCATACCCATGGTGGTGGGATTCGGATGCACGGTGCCAGGGGTGATGGCCTGCCGGACGCTGGACTCCGAGCGGGATCGGCTCACCACGATGTTCGTGCTGCCCTTGATCTCTTGCGGCGCACGCTTGCCCATCTACATGTTGCTGATCCCGGCATTCTTCGCTCCGGCGTGGCGGGCGCCCATCCTGATGGGGGTCTACCTACTGGGCGTGCTCTTGGCCGCATTGCTCGCCGCGCTGCTGCGAAGAACCCTGCTGGCTGGCGACAACACACCCTTCGTCATGGAACTGCCGCCCTACCGTGCACCCACGCTGCGGGGCATGCTGCTGCACATCTGGCAACGTTCCTGGATGTACCTACGCAAGGCAGGTACGGTCATTCTCGGCATCTCCATCCTGATGTGGGCCGCCGCGGCCTTCCCGGTCAAGACGGACTTCGACGTGGACCACCGCGTCACCGCGGGCGAGGTGCAGCTGGCCCAAGCCGACCTCGAGCGTGCACGCGCACTGGAGTCCCTGGAGTACACGGTGGCCGGTCGGCTGGGCCACGCCATGGAGCCGGTGCTGGCACCCCTCGACTTCGACTGGCGCATCGGCACCGCGCTGCTGGGAGCCTTCGCCGCCAAGGAAGTGGTGGTCTCGCAGTTGGGAATCGTCTTCTCCCTGGAAGAAGGCGGGCCGTCCCTCGAGGACGCGGGCGAAGAAGAGAGCAGCTCCGAGACCCTGCGCTCCATCTTGTCCAGCCGCTACCCAGCACGGGTGGCTCTGGGCCTCATCCTCTTCTGTCTCATCTCCTCCCCCTGCATGGCCACCGTCGCCGTCGTGGCCAAGGAGTCCGGCCGCTGGCGCTGGGCCCTGCTTCAGTGGGTGGGGCTGACGGCCTTGGCCTGGGTGGTGGTGGCAGTGTTCAACCAGCTGGCCCGAGCCTTCGGCTTCTAGGTGTCCCGCCATGGATCCCACGAGCGCACAGCAGTTCGTGTCACCCCTCTTGGGAAACACACTGGTCGTGTTGGCGGTGGCCGGCGCTGCAGCCTGGGCCGCCTGGCGCATTCGAGGCTGGTGGCACCGCCTGACCACGACCAAGCCGCCCGCAACCGAGCCGAGCGCGTCCTCTTCACCCGCCCCAGACTGCCTGCCAGAAGCCTGCGCATCGTGCGCCAAGGGCTGCCCTTTGCCGCAGTAACGAGCTCGGACCTGCTGCTCGAGACTGCGACTGCGGCTGGCTGGCGACCCTAGGCGTGATCATCACGACGGGCTAGCTTGGCCCCCCGCTCGCCTCTCTCCCCGTACCAGGAGGAGGAACCAACCGCGAACGACGCCAGACGGAGAGCCCCACCAAGACCAGCAAAGCGAGCCATCCCAGCGAACCGGGGCCAGGGCTCGTGCCACAGCCACAGCGAGTGGGATCCTCGTCCTCTCCTCCGGTGTCCCCCGTGTTGGGTGGGGGCAGTGACGAGACGTACACACAGACATCGTCGATGGTCCAGCCGCCCATCGTGAGCCCACCGTTCCACCCCTGGATGGATCGGAGGCTATTCTCCAATCACGTTGGGGACTATTCTGCAGGACGCTGCGCGGCCCTTTCAGTCCACGTACCCCAGCGCCCGAAGCGCCTCGAGGTTCGAGGGTTCGACCTCGGTCCCCTCGCAGTCCTCGTCATCGGGCGCATTCGCATCGTCCACGCTGCGCGCCTGCATCCACGAACGGGCCTCGTCCGCCAGCTCCGCGGCCCAGGGCTGGTCGCTCAGGTCCCGCAGCTCCTCGGGATCGTCGGCCAGGTCGTAGGCCTCGAAGCTGCCGTCGCTGCCAAGGATGACCTTGCGATCACCCTTGTGGAAGGCGCGACGCACTCGATTGAACCGCTTGTTGAACCGACGATTGCGCAGATCGCGGGAGCGGCTGCCGTACAGCTCCGAGACCGCGAGGCCTTCGGTCGGGTCCATGTTGGACAGTGGCTCTGCACTCGCCGCGCTGACGATCCAGCCTGCGACGTCGTGCAGCTGGACCAACTCGCTGCTGTGGCCTGGCTCGAAACCCGGCCCACGTACGAGCAGCGGGATGCGGAGCCCGCCTTCGTAGACGTCTTTGGAATGAGCCACGAGCTGGTGCTCACCGAAGTACTCCCCATGGTCCGAGACCACGATGATCAACGCATCCTCACCGATACCCCGCTGCTCGAGACCCTCGAGCAGGGCTGACAGCTGGAGATCGAGGAAGCTCAGCTCCGCATCGTAGGCTTCGATCCAACCCTCACGCACGGTGTCGGGCAGTTCCCTCTTCTGAGCCAGCACGCTCCAGGCCAGCCGCTCCCGCGAGCGACCGGTCCGGTACTTCGTCCAGAGCAAGGACGCCGGGTCGTGCACGAAGCCCGTGCGTGGCACATAGGGCCCGTGAGCTTCCATGTAGTTGACGAAGAGGAACAAAGGTGCGCGGCCCCGCTGCTCCGGCCAGACCAGCGCTGGTAGCGCCGAGTCCACCGCCTCGAGCGCCATCGCCGTGATGCGATCCGCGCGGGTGTACGCCAGGTGGGCGCGCCCC
>CAZVHW010000372.1:1764-8006 GCA_964626835.1 uncultured Enterobacterales bacterium | reverse complement strand
CTCGCCGGCCCCAACCCTCAGGAGCGCATCCGCTCCCTGAAGACCCTGCGCCAGGCCCGCTACGCCCTGGCCGACTGGACAGTCCACACGGACGAGCTGACCGTTGGCCAGGTGGTGGCGGAGGTGGGTGGCGCGGCGGAGGACCTGAGCGGACGCTACAGCTCGAGCGCCTCGTCAACGGCAAGGCGATGCCACGGTGAGGACCGGGCCGAGCGGTGGGTCAAAAACAACCGGTGCTATCGCAGGTCAAGGTCTCGTTCGTCCCGAGATCGTCGAGGTACTCGCCCCAGCCCACCAAATCGTACGGGCTGTTGTCCGTGGCACCCTCGCCCCAGTCGACATCGGTAGAAGTGAGCACGACATCTTCATCTGAGTAGATGTAGGCACCGCCGCTTTGCGCGCCCGTGTTGCTCGTGAACGAGCCCTGTTGGATCTCCACGGTTCCCCCCTGTCTTAGATAGAGCATCAAGCCGCCAGCGCCACTGACCGACGTGGACAGGTTCCCCGCGAAGTCCACTTGTTGAAACGTGGCCTGGTACGAACCATCGACCGCAGACGCCGTTAGGCCTCCGGTAGTCCCCGCCGTGTTGTTTTCAATGGTCGAACCCACGATGGAGAGGGTGCCTTCTTCGTGGCTGTACAGGTTCAGGGCGCCACCGCTGTCTCCCGCGCTGTTGTCGGTGAAGCTGCTTTCGCTGATGAGCACGTCTTGGGCGCCGTGGCTGGACACGAAGTAGATCGCTCCACCGACCCCCTCGGCAGTGTTGCCCTGGAAGTCGCTGCCTTCCACCGACAACGTGGCACCTAGGTGACCGTACCAATACAACGTTCCACCATCGTCCTCGGTGCTGTTTCCCAAGAAAGAGCTATCGGCCAACCGGAGGGTCGTTCCCATGGCTACCGTTCCATAGATGGCTCCGCCGCTCCCGAACGCCGAGCTATTCTCGAAGACGGAATCCCGGATGTCTACCGTGACCTCCCGCTCGATGGAAGTGACGTGCATGCTCCCGCCATACCCATCGGCCGTGTTGTCCTCGAACCGGCTCCCATCGATGACCACCTCTCGCTGCCAGGTGCTGCCCCCGACATAGATGGCCCCGCCGTCCTGGGCCCGGTTGTTCTCGAAGACACAATCGTCAACCACCAACTCGACAGGCGTAGCGAACATGCCCTCCCAGAAGACGGCTCCCCCCGAAGGTGAACCACCGACGTGGTCGGTGACCTCGTTGTCGGCGAAATAGCAGCCTTCGAGGCTCAGCAACGAGGCAGCAGCGTAGATGGCCCCCCCGCAGCAGTCGGCGGGCGCACCGTTGATCAGGGAGAGGTTCTTGACGGCGGTCTCGATGCCCTCCCCCACCCACAGGATCCGGTGGGCACCCTCACCAGAGAGCACCGTATCGGCATAGCTCCCACTGACGGACTCCAGAGCCATGCCCTGCACGTCGTCGATGGTCAGGGACTCAGTGTGCAGGCCAGGGCAGACACGGACGGTCCCCTCCGACGAGATGGTGTCCAAGGCCCCCTGGATGGTGGAATGCTCCACGCCTTCGATGTGGGCCACCCCCACCACTCCGTCACAGTCGCGATCCAACCCATCACAGTAGTCGTCGGGAGCGCCCGGATGGATGCTGGCATCGCCATCGTCGCAGTCGTCACCAGCGCTCCAGCCATCGCCGTCCGCGTCGAACGGTCCCGTGTCATCGGGAACCCGACTATCGTTGGAGTCACCCGTCTCCACCGGGGGCTCGGAGTCGTCTGGAGAGCTTTCCGAAGCCGCGTTGGTGTCGTCCACAGCGAGGCTGTCCAGTGGCTTGCCACTGGTGCAACGAGCAGCCAACAGAGACAAGGCGATCACGACCCTGATGTCCATGCACCCTCCTGGAACCACCAGTCAACAGCCGCTTGGGACAGGATGACTCAACACGAGACGAATGTTCATAAGCTCCACCGCAGTCGACGAATACCGACCCTGCCCCTTACGAACCGGCTGCGCCATCACGATGCACCTCCGCCGTAGACGACACCACACGAGGCTACAAATCCAACACCTCACCCGGCCGCATGTCCTCGATCAAGCAGTCGGAGACACGCCGTAGCCGTCCGCCATCTCCGGGTCTCTCCGAGATCATGCCCCACAGCAGCTCGTACTCCGACGGCACGATGCCAAAGCAGAGGTCCACCAGGTAGCGGCGGCCAGCTGCCGGAGGCACCGGCGCAGGCGTACCGTCCGCCTCGAGCCTGTCGTCCAGGGGGCGCCACTGTAGGTCGGCGTGCCGCCCCAAGAGCATGGCCACCGCCAGGCCGCCGCTGTCCAGGTCCACCACCTGTTCGGCGGGATCGAGCGTTCTGTCCGCGAACTGCTGGACCTCGCGGAAGGGCCGAGCGGTGTGGGCGTCCGCATGCTGCTGGTGTAGGGCCAGGTCTCTCCGCGCGTCGGGACCAACGGTGCTGGAAGGGAGAACGAGCAGGCAGAGAGCGACCAAGACTACGGGAGTCCACGCCAGCTGCGAGCGCCGCTCCGCGGCCTGCCGACAAGTGGGCAGCCTGGCCAAGGCGGTCCCACCGGCCAGCATCAGCAGGGGCAAGAGCACCACCAGCGGCAGGGTGTAGCGGTCGTGAGGCTGAACGAGGCTCAGCGAGGCCGCCTGGGAGTAGAGACAAGCTCCCAGGATGACTCCGGCCAGGATGGGGTGGACCAGCTCCCGCCACGGTCTGCGGCGCTGGACGAGCGGGGCCACGCAGGCGAGGGGCACCGCGAGCAGCCAGCCGTCTCGCAGCAGCCCAAGATCTCCAAGGACCGCCTCGCGGAACGCGCTCTGCCCCTGCCATGCCTCGGGGGCGACCCGCGGCACGTGCAGCAGGAACCGAATGGTCCGCGGCAGGTTCCAAAGCGCGTCGCCATGGCCCACGACCCAGAAGCCCTCCGCACCGCTCCGTGACCCGATGATCTCGGGGAAGAAGTGGACCGAGACCGGCGAACCGACCTCGCGCCACGCATACTCGAGCACCCGGATGGTGGCGTGCTCGAGGGAGCGCAGCTCCCAGTCGATGGTGGAGTAGACCGCCCAGGCGACCGCCAGGGGCACCAACAGCAACAGCAGATCGAGGCCCGTGCGCCAGACCTTCCGCCCGTGTCGCCAGGCAGAGGACAGGAGCAGCACGGGCAGCGCCAGCAAGAGCAGGGTGAGGGCTTTTGGGGTGGCGACCATGAAGCCTGCCAAGGCCGCGCCTGCGAGTGGCATTCTCCACCACCCGGGGCGCAGGAGCGCGTGCAGCACGGCAGCGAGGGCCAGCACCCAAAGCAGGCTGGACAGCATGTAGTCGCTGGGGCGCGCGAAGATGCCGACATGGATCGGAAGGGCGCACACCAGCAGGGCCCCGGCGAGGGATACTGCCCCGGGCGCGAGCACCCGCCCGAGCAGGTACAACGCGGCCGGGAGGAGCATGGCCGCCGCGATGGCTAGCCACTGCGTCGCCACCGCCGGGGTCAGGTCGAAGACGTGGGCGAGCCCCGCGGCCAGGAAGGGCTGCAGGGGGTAACGGTAGGCCGAGAGCGCCCCGAAGCGGTCATCCACGAAGTGCGTTGTGTACGCCAGGTACTCGGCCACGTCGCCGCACACCGGCACCAGGAACGGGTTGCGGTGCTGGAGCAGCCAGAAACCGTGCCACACACCAAAGGCCAAGGCACACCCCAGCAGCACGGCCTCGAGCCGCCACCCGCCGAGCCGAGCCTCCCACCCACGAAAGCGCTCGCTGCGAGGCAAGGCCCAGGCCAGCCCACCGCAGAGCACAATGGCCACGGTGAGCGCGACGAGGGGACCGTCAAGGGTCACGGCGAGCGCCGACGGCAACGGCTACCTCCACCCCTCGAGCACCTTCTTCTGCGTCGGGCCGTTCATCTGCACGAACATGACCACCTCGTTGACCAGGCGGGTATCGCCCCCCAGCGCTCGAACCACCTGTTCCATGGCTTGCTGTTCGGGGCGCTTGATGCGCCCGTGCTGGCAGATCATCACCGCGGCCAGCTCGATGACCTTTCGCACGTCGCCGCGCTGGAACTGATCGCACCGCTCCGTGATCTCCGAGATGGCTTTGCGGCCGAAGTCCCGCCCGCTGTTTTCGGCGGCGTCCATCATGTGCTTGACGGGTAGCCGGGTGCCCATGGCCATCTGCAAGTCGGTGATGAAGGCCCGCTCGTTCCACTGAATGCGACCATCCGACAGGGCGACGTGAAGCAGCGACAGGAACACCGCCAGCTGGGTGTCTTCTTCGCGCGGGCCCGCAAACGACGCCCCACCCATGCCGCCGGGCCCGGCACCCGGCTGGAAGTCCACCAGCTTGTCCAGGGTCTCGAGCACGCCCATGATCTTCGTGTCGATTCCCCGAAAGCCCGTCCAGGAGAAGCCCCGGTGCTGCTGGCGCAGCGCCACGAGGTCGAGGGCGCCCAGCTCGAGGGCCTTGAAGCGGATGGGGATCATGGGGTGGGTGCGGATCCAACCGTGGGAGCCCCCCTGCTCGTTGATGTGGGTTTCCAGCTCGTGGTACTGCGAGCGCAGCGAGCGCAGCACCCGGTCTTCGTCGATGCCTTGGATGCCGCTGGCGGTCAGGAACAGGGCCGACACCGCGTCCTGCAACCGGCCGCAGCAGAGCAGGCCTACCCGGTCGGCGCTGACCTCGGCGGCCCGAGACCAGCGGAACAGGAGGCTGGCGAGGCTGGCCTGCACGCCGTCGGGGTTCGACAGGATCTCCCGCACGGAGAACTTGGAGTGGCCAAAGACCACGTGGCCCAGCTCGTGGCCGAAGACGAACTTGAGCTGCTCGAGGGAGAAGTCCTGGAGCAGGGCGGAGTGGATGACCACGTCGAAGGACTTTTCGTGAGCGAGCACCGAGGCGTTGTACTCGTTGCTCTGCATCACGAAGAGGTTGCCGGAGAGCCCACCGCCGAGCACGTCCAGGCACTCGCGGTAGGCCCGATGCACGTCGGGCAGCAGCTCTTCGGTGATGCGCACGGCGTCGCCCAGCAGGCTGCGCCGCCGCATCTGGAGCAAGTTCTGCGCTTCGTCGGATTCGCGCTCGCGTTGCTCCCCGATCTCGGCCTCGATGGCCTCGAACAGCTTGGTCTCGTAGCCGAAGCGCAGCTTCTCGAGCTCGGTGAACATGGCGCCTCCAAGGAGGGGGCCTCGACCGGCCCACGACAACCTGTAGCGTCCGGACCGGCGCGGGCCAAGGGTCATTCCGGGGTCAGGCAGGCCGCGTTGGCGTATACTTCGGACACTCCGCCCGCCAGGAAGGAAAGAATGACCCCTCGCCTGATGTTGACGGTCCTGACCACGTCCGCGGTCCTTGCGCTGGCTTGCGGCGGCAAGCTCGTCGACGAGCGGGCCTTCGTCCAGCAAGGCGAACGCCTGACCCTGGACTGGGAGACGACCGTCCCAGAAGGCGAGCCCTCCTTCTGGTTGGCGTACGACCTGCACACCGGCTCGGAGTACGACATGGGGCGCGGCAGCACCGACCCCGTCTACAACGCCCAGGGCACGCTGGCGGTCACCACCGGGGGCAACGCGGTCTACGACGGCCTGCTACGCCTGGACGACGGCCAAGCGCCCACCACCCAGCTCTCGAGCACCGTCACCGTGGGCAGCAGCGAGACCTGTGGCACCGACGGCTGCCGAGTGAAAGGCCGCGTGCGCACCCTGAACCTGGACGATCTGTCGGCCGGCAGCCCGCTGGTCGTCGAGGCCAGCATCCCGGTCCAGGGAGACTCCGTCACGGTCGAGGCGCTCACGCTGCAGATGAGGGCGAAGTAGGCCAGAGGCCGACCTCCGGCGGCCTCTGGCCGCGGCGATCATGCCGACGACGCTCCACGTCGCGGCACATCGTCGCGAGCCGCGCTAGTCCTTGCTGCCCGCCACCCAGCGCATGCCCCAGCGGTAGTGGTGGTCGGCTTCTTCTTGGTCGCCGAAGAAGGTGACCTCCTTGGTGACCTTGATCTGGCCGCCTGCGTTCTCGAGCAGAGCGATGGCGCACAGCCGGCGCGGGTCGCGCTGCTCACCCATGCGGACCTCGATGACCGGGCTGCCCGGGGCCTTGATGGTGATGACCGCGTCGGTCATGGCCCACTTGGGCGCGCCTTCGTAGATGTAGGTGTAGATGAGGACGCGCTTGAAGTGTTTCCAGTTGGCCAGGTTGATCTTGAGGTTTTCACCCGCGGAGCTGGCACCCGAGCGGTCGTCGCCCAGGTG
>CAZVHW010000372.1:0-1754 GCA_964626835.1 uncultured Enterobacterales bacterium | reverse complement strand
GTGCAGGATCCAGGGGGCGTAGTTGAAAGACCCGAAGGTGCCGTCGGGGTTCTGGCGGCCTAGAGGCTGGATGGCCGACTTGCGGATCTGGCCTTCGAACTCGACCTCGAAGAAGCAGCCGAGATCGAGGTCGATCTCCTCGCCGCTGCCCAGCAAGCCGGCCAGGAAGCCCTTTTTCTTGGGGGCGCCGGTGTTCCAGTTGAGGTTGATGAGGACCTCGTCGCCGCCGGACGCGGAGCTGACCTTGGGCTTGATGGCGAAGCTGTCGCCCTTCTGGGCCAGGGTGACCTTGGACGCCAGCTTGATGGCATCGGCGCCAGGTACCGCGGTCTTGAACTGCTCGAAGCTCATGACCTGGGAGTCGTTGAGCAGCTGGGAACCCAGGAAACCCGCGGTGAACTTGGCCAGCACGGCCACGGAGCCCTGGTTGCGGGAGTCGAGGTTGATGGTGTGCTTCTCGCCCCTGTCGGTCACGACCTCGACGCGGGCGTCGTAGTCGGCGAAGACCTTGTTGGTGCCTTCGGAGGCGTCGGTGAAGTTGAGGGCACAGATGTAGAGCTCATCGAAGTCGTCGAGCTTGGCCAGCAGCATGTCTTCCTGGTTGTCACCACCGGTGGCACCCACGCCTGCATCGCCCGACAGCTGCATGAAGGGGAAGGCGTTGAGATCGCCCATGCTGCCGCCAGCGTAGTTGTCGGAGTAGACACCCCCGGTGCGTCCGTCCTTGGTCTTGTAGAAGGCCATGAGGTCGAGGTCGACGGCCGACGTCCAGATCAGGGAGACCTTGAGCTGCTTGAAGGCACCCAGGGTAGCGCTGGCGCCCTTCTGTTTGAGTTCCATGACGAGTCCTCCCCCGGCGTGCGCCGGGTCACATGATGGTGGTGATGATGTTGTTGATTTGGTTGACCGAGTCGTTCACCCAGGCGACGTCCATGGCTCGCATGACGATGAAGGCGGTCCAGAAGGCGTAGAGGCTGATGAGGAAGACGCCCTTGGCGCCGGTCATCTTGCGTCCGATCAGGAAGGTGAGGAACACGATGGCGGTGAAGCCCAGCAGCACGACCCGCAGGATCTGCACGTCGGCCACGGCCCCGCCGGAGGCTTCGTTGGCCAGGATGATGTCGCTGCCGTGGATGAGGCCGAAGATGAACAGGGGGAAGCCCAGGGCCACGGTGATGTCGAAGATGTTGGACCCCAGGGCGTTGGACACGGCGTCGTCGTAGTCGCCGGACATGGCGTCCTTCATGGACAGCACGGTGTCCGGCACCGAGGTGGCCGCCGCCGCCAGGATGACGGTGGTGAAGTACAGGGGGATCTCGAGGGTGTCGGCGGCGTGGACCACGGCAAACGACAGGATGTAGCAAGCCGCCCCGATGATGCCGGTTGCGGATGCAAGCACCGCCCAGGCGCGCCCGTTGTTGAGGTCTGCGCCGGAGAAGTAGAGCTGGTTGAAGTCGAAGGTCAGCAGAGCCCTGAGCTTGCCCACCTCTTCGTCGTCGTCGTCGTCGTCGTCGTCGTCGTCATCGTCGTCGCTGTCCTGGGTGCCGTACATCTTGAACTGCACCATGAGGAAGGCGAAGTACAGGACGTAGACGCCCATGAGCACCAGACCCATCCACCAGGACATGACCGGGTTGCTCAACAGGTAGATGAGTACGATCTCGGCCAGCACGAGGAAGAAGCCGTCCCGCAGGATGGTGCCCGTGCCAACGGTGATGAAGGGGACCTTCTCGCGCACGCCCTTGGCGTTCTTG
>CAZVHW010000371.1:0-8017 GCA_964626835.1 uncultured Enterobacterales bacterium | reverse complement strand
TGTAGCCGCAGTCGGCGGGATCGGCGGTCTTGATCCAGGCCGCCAGGCGGGCGATGCGGAGGTCGATGGCGTTGCCCGCACCGGCCAGGGAGAGCATGATCTCGAGCAGCCGCTCGGCTTCTTCTTCCCTACCCAGACCGTCGTCGCCCTGCCCCCCGCGCCCCGGGCTGCTGTGCTCCGGGCCGCCAGGCACACCGTCGGCCGGATCCACCGCGTCGCCAACCTTGCCCCGCCCGTCGAGCCCCGGAATCCGCCCCTCGAGGCGTGGCTCGAAACCACGGCGCTGCCGACGCCGGAGCGCGGAACGTTCTCGCTTGGATGTGTGTGTGCTGGCCATGTCCTTCTCGATGGAAATGTATCCCCTTCGTGGCCCGAGGCAAGTCTGTTTGCGGACGGAAACTGTCCGTCCTAATTCCGCTTTCGCCGACTTTCCGGACAGGTTTTGGTCTGTTGGCGGGTTAGCGTTGGGTGGCTGGGCGGGTTGTGTCGGGGGGGGCGTGGTCGTGGTCCCGGTCGCAGTGAGGATCGTGGTCACGGGCGGGGTTGAGGTGCCCTCGTGGGCTTGCCTCGGTCTGCGGCAGCCTCCGCCGCGCCTGGCCTGCCCTTCTCCATCTTGGCCTCTGCGCCCTTGGCGTCCGTGAGTCCCGAAGTGCTGATGACGGAGTTGTTGCAGCTGACTGACGGGGGGCTGCGCGAAGAGACCTTGCCTCGATTACCCGCGCTCACGTAGCGGTCGGGCAAACCGCCTGCCTGGCAGACTGGCCGTACAAGCGGGCACCCGCTTCGGAGCCATGAAGAGCTACCGAAGGGCCTTCGCCGAGGTGGAGTATTCGTTCTGAGAGTCGGTCGGCGCGATCGACGGATCTCCGTGCGAACGTCGGGAGGTGGACCAGATCGCCCGCGCCCACCACGGGGAGGAGACATGCACCAAGGACCGCGCCCGAAGGCCAAGACGATGGGAGCACTGCTGACTTTCCTCTTGACCTGGGGGGCCTGGGGGGCTTGTAGCGACGGACAACGAGCCTGGATCCCGGGGGACGACACGGCGCAGTCCGAAGGCGACACCGACACCGACACCGACTGCGACACGGACACCGACTACGAAGCGATCGAACCCAGCGCCCCCGAAGACAGCGGCCTCGAGGACACGGGCGTCGACTGCGACGACGAGACCCAGGTGCAGCTCTTTCTCTCCCCCGACGACTCCAACTCCATGTCCTCGCCGGCCCAAGTGCAGGCCATGGTACTCGAGGGCTACACCAACCTGGACGCCGTCCCCATCCGAACCTGGGAGTTCCTGAACTACTACGACTTCGACTACGAGCCGCCCGTGAACGAGGACGACCTGGCGCTGACGGCCCAGATGCTCGCTGGCGAGCAGGAGGGCGCCTACATCCTGCAGCTCGCCCTGACCTCGCCGCGGCTGTCCAACGACGACCGAGACCCCATCAACCTGACCTTCTCGCTGGACATTTCCGACAGCATGGACGGCGAGCCCTTCGACCTCCTCAGGCACGGCTGCACCCAGATCGCCGGCCAGATGAAGAGCGGCGACGTGGTCTCCATGGTGGGCTGGAACGAGTTCACCTACACGATCCTCGACAGCCACCCGGTGACGGGACCCGACGACGCCACGTTGCTGGCCGCCATCAGCGGCCTCTCCCTGGACTGGGGCACGGACCTGTACGGCGGCCTGTCCACCGCCTTCGAGCTCACCGAGGCCAACCGCAGCGACAGCTACATCAACCGCGTGATGCTCATCAGCGACGGCCGCGCCAACCTGGGCGAGACCGACGCCGAGGTCATCGGCCAGTACGCCGCGGACTCCGAGCGAGAAGGCATCTACCTGGTGGGCGTCGGGGCCGGGAAGATCGGCAACTACAACGACACCCTGATGGACGAGGCCACCGACATCGGCAAGGGCGCCGCATCGGTCGGATATTCCCGATATACCTCCGATTCGTGTCTGCGCGAGCGAACCACCAGGAGCCGCGATCATCGGCTCGTTTTCTCCGCCGTTGGCATCTAGTGACGCCCGTCCTCGGGGAGCAGGTCCTCACGCCGAAGAAAGTCCTGGCAGGGGTAGTAGATGCGGTGGAGGTATTTCTTCTTCTTGGTGAACGTGTGTGCGTCGATTTCCCACTCTTTCTTCGTCAGTCCACTGGTAAGCCCTCCGCCAAGCCCCGGGGCCCGAGGGGTGTAAACGGGTGACGTTGTTGGCGACCCTGACCCTGGAGGACATGGTGGCCACGACACGACGGAAGGTGATGTCTCGAGCTGAGGCCCTCGAACTGCTGGGGGAGCTGGACGCGAGCGGCCAAGCGTTGCCAGAGTTCTGCTCCGAGCGCGGCCTGGACGGGCGTTCCCTGCAGTGTTGGCGCCTGAACCTGACGAAGAAGTCCCAACCAACACAGGCACCCCTATCTCGAGGGCTGCGCCTGGTGGAGTTCGCGCTCCCGGTCGCCCAAGCCAGCTACCGCCTGCTCGTTGGAGATGTCACCATCGAGCTTGACGACGCATTCCGCGAGGACACCCTGTCCCGCCTGTTGGACGTGATGGAGTCGCGGTGCTGACCTTCCCCCCCTCGGTTCGCATCTACGCTGCGCTGGACCCTGTAGACATGAGGAAATCGCACCATGGCCTGGCAGCCATCGTGCGTGAGCAACTCGATCTCGACCCACTCTCAGGCCACCTGGTGCTGTTCACCAACAAGCGTGGCAACTTGCTGAAGATCTTGTTCTTCGATCGCTCAGGTCTGGCTCTACTCTACAAGCGTCTCGAGCAGGGCAGTTTTCAGCTTCCGACCGTCGATGATGACGACGCGAGCGTGGAGATCGATCCTGGCCAGCTCGCCATGATCCTGGAGGGAATCGACCTGCGCAGTGCGGTGCGCCGCAAGCGATACAGGCGCCCCTCGATGGCACCGGCTGATTGCTGAGGTTCGACGATCTTTATCGAAGACAGGTGTTTTTCGGCGTGTCGAAACGTGCTTTCATCCGAGCATGGCCCTCTCCGAGCAGCCCCCTGCCGCCGTCCTACTGGGCGTGATCCAGACCCTGCAGGCGGAGCTGCAGGTCCAGCGCGAGGAGGTTGCTCGAGCCCGCCAGGAGGCCGCAAAGGACCGCGCGGAATCCCAACGCGAGATCGGGCGCCTGGTCGTCATGGTCGAGGGGCTCACCAAGCAACTCGACCTGCTGCTACGCGACCGCGACGAGGAACGCCGGGCCGAGCTCGCCAGGCTGCGCGATGAGGCCAAGGCTGCTGCCGAGCGGGCCATGGGAGACCCGGCCACCGCTGATGCCGCTGGCGATGGCCCTGAGCCGCCGCCCCCGGAGAGCAGAGCCGCCCGCCGCAGGCGCTCCAAGCATGGGCGAAAGCCGATCCCACCCGAGGTGACGCGAGACACCAACGAGCTGAAGCCTGCCACCTGCGACCAGTGCGGTGACAAATGGCTGACGGTCTTGGAGACGCTCATCAGCGAGGAATGGGACTACATCCGAGCCCACCTCCGCTGCCGGCGGACCGAGCGCACGGTGTGCCGGTGCGAAAAATGCCGCGCGCGGGTCACGCCACCGCAGCCCCCCATGCCCTTCGACCGTGCTGCCTGCACCTTCGCCATGATGGCTTGGTTGTGGTTCGCCAAGTGTGGCCTGTTCCTGCCGTTGGACCGGATTCAGCGAGACTTCGAGGACCAGGGCGGTCGCATCCCGTCCTCCACGCTCACCCGCTGGTGGCAGCAGGGCGCGGACCTCCTCTTCCCCATCGCAGGAGCCGTCCGCTGGGGGCTGCTCGCGACCACCCACATCCGCACCGATGGCACCGGGCTGCTGGTGGTCCATCCTCGGGTAAAGGGGCAGCCGGTGAAAGGCCCCGCCAGAGCAGGCGAGACCGACGCTGACGGCTACCTCCTGGCCAGGCCCCCCAGCAACGGGCAGATCCTCGTCTTTGGGGACGACGAGCACGCCGTCTACCATTTCACCCCCGACAAGAAGGGCCACCATGCCGAGGACTTCCTCGTCGTGGGGAAGGACGCCGAGGGCAACCCCATCATGTGGCGGGGGACGATCACTGCCGATGCGCTCAACGCCCACGACCGCCTGTTCAGCAACGGCGAACGTATCGAGGCGGGCTGCAACGCCCACGGGCTGAGGAAGTTCAGAGATGACGCCGACAAGGCACCGCTGCTCGCAAGTAGGGCGCTCGGGTTCATCGACAGGCTCTACGTCATCGAGGGCGAGGCCCGCAGCAGGCAGCTGAGTGGTGCCGAGCTGCTCGCCCATCGCATCGAGCACGCTGGCCCGGTCGTGGACGAATTCGAAGCCTGGATCAATCGACACATCGAGGATCTGCTGCCGAGTCATCCCATCCGAAAGACCATGCAGTACTACATCAACCACTGGGATGCGCTCACCCGCTTCCTCGCGGATCCCAAGGTCGAGATCGACAACAATTGGAGCGAAAGGGCGCTCCGCAAGGTCGCCCTGCTCCGCAACTACTCCATGTACGTCGGTGGCGAGGAGGGAGCCGTCCGGGTCTGCACCCTCTTCACCCTCATCAACACCTGCCGACTCATCGACGTGGAGCCCTACGACTACTTGGCCTGGACTCTCCAGCGCGTCGTCCCCCACAAGGACAACCGCGGGCTCGTCGCGGACGACCTCACCCCTGCTGCCTACAAGGCAGCCCAGAAGGCTGACGCTGAGTAGCTCGGGGGCGGTGGCGCGGGGCTGTGTCGTTTCCATGCCCACCGAGTATCAGCCTGCTTGACGGCCAGCCCCAGGGCTTGGCGGAGGGCTTACGATGGCTTTCATGTCTGCACTCTACTACGGGCCGTGGTCTCCGTCGGCGTTGTTCCCATAGGTGATGGTCCCGAGCGTTGGATCGGCGCCTTCCCGCAGGTAGATACCCCACCCCCCGCTGTCGTGGATGTACGCATTGTCGATCAGGCGAGCATCTCGCGAAGCATGGAGGAAAAAGATTCTTTTGGTCAACTCGTGGAGCCGATGTGGGGGGGATGCTATGCTCGAATGATGCCTGCGCAGCGACCCAAGACCATGAGCACCTGGGACGTTGGGCGCTTCGGAACCGGGGGGTCGATCGTGGTGGGCAGCTCGCCCGACTGCGACGTTCGGCTGGACGATCCCAGCGTGGAGGGCACGCACCTGGCCATCGAGGTCCTGGAGACCGGCAGCCGCTTCCGAGTGCGAGACCTGGACTCCGCTTGGGGTACCTGGGTCCAGGGAAGGCGCGTCGAGACCGCGGAGCTCGGCTTGTGGGACCTGGTCCGTCTGGGAGCCTGCACCCAACGCATGGTCCAACTCCTCTCCGGGTTGGGTGACGCCCGGAAACCGAACGAGCTGGTCGTGGGCCGCGGTGGCGTGTCGGACATCATCCTGGACAAGCCCTGGGTCAGCAGGGAACACCTGCGCATCTCGATGCGGGCGGGAGCGCTCTGGATCGAGGATCTCGCAAGCCGCAACAAGGTCTTCATCGATGGCGAGAAGCTCGAGGGGGAGCGCTTGTTCGCCCCAGGCAGCACGCTGTCGTTGGGCTCCCACAGGGTCGCACCGAGCCTCCTCGATTTCTGGTGTGAGCGCCTTGCCGCCGAGGCCGGGACCACACCCGTGGCCCCGGGCACCCCGTCCATTCCCGCCGACGGAACCTTGGTGCTCGGGCGCTCTCCCACCGCCGACGTGGTGATCGCCGACCAGCAGGTCTCGTGGCTCCACGCCCGCATCCACTCGAAGGCCGGTCGCTGGACGATCCAGGACCTGGGCAGTCGAAACGGCACCTATGTCAACGGCGTGGCCGTCACCGAGTCCGCCCTGGGCCAGGAAGACTCCCTGGCGCTGGGGCCGGTGCTCCTCTCCCTGGGAGGGGGCGCGGTTCAACGCTCGGAGCAGGATCCCGAGTGGATCCGGCTGGACGCCGTGAAGGCGACAAGGGTGCTTCCCAACGGCACGAAGCTGCTGGACGAGGTCTCGTTCACGGCCTTCCCGGGCGAACTGGTCGGCGTGATGGGTCCGTCGGGTGCCGGCAAGACCTCCCTCCTGGACCTGCTACGCGGGCGCCTGGGCTGCACGGATGGACGGGTCCTGCTGAACCAGTACGATCTACACCAGCACATGGATCGTTTCCGCGGCCGCATCGGCCACGTCCCCCAGCACGACGTGATGCACGCCGGGCTGACCGTCTTCGAGGTCGTGCTCGGTGCGGCGCTGCTCCGCCTTCCCCAGGACGTCCCGCGGGATGCCCTCGAAGACCAGGTGGATCGACTCCTGGCCCAGCTGGGCCTCGAAGGGGTGCGCGACCAGCGGGTGGGCGATGTACGCCAACGAGGCATCTCGGGGGGAGAGCGCCGTCGGGTGAGCATCGCCATGGAGCTGGTGACCGACCCGGCGGTGCTCTTCCTGGACGAGCCCACCTCGGGCCTGGATGCGGCTTCCTCCCTCGAGGTCGTCCACATCCTCCGCGACCTGGCGAGCACGGGCAAGACCGTGGTGATGACCCTGCACCAGCCTCGGGAGGAGGTCTACGGTCTCCTCGACCGCCTGGTGCTGCTGGGACGTGGCGGCAAGCTGGCCTGGTATGGTCCCACCAAGGGCGAAGCGGTCACCTACTTCTCGGAGCGCGCCCCCCAAGGACCGAGCCCGCAGGGGAACCCGGCCGACTACCTGATGGACGTGCTCGAACCGCGAGATCCATCAGCTCGACGCGAACCCGAGAGCTGGCGTGGCGATTACCTGTCCAGCCTGGCCTACAGGACCTATGTCGGCTCCTGGCAGGCGGAGCTGACCCCACGACCCGCCCTCGACAAAGCTCCCCGCAAGGCCGCACGACGAAGCGCGATTCGCGACCTCGGCCAGCTGGTTCGACGCTACGCGCTGCGCAAGTCGCGAGACCGCTGGACACTGGCCATCCAGCTCCTACAGGCCCCCGTCATCGCCCTCCTCACGGGTTGGCTCTTCGACAAGGCGCCCGACTTCGGGCTGGGGCTCCCCAAGCTCTGCGTGCTCAGCGACGTGCTGCCCGCGCTGTTCATGCTGGGGGCAGCCTCCATGTGGTTCGGCTGCACCAACGTGGCGAGGGAGCTGGTCGGCGACCGGCCCGTCTTCCTGCGAGAGCGCATGGTGGGGCTGTCACCCACCGCCTACCTGCTGTCCGTCTTCACCGTACAGCTCGCCCTCGCCGCCCTTCAGACCCTGATCCTGGCCGCCATCACCTGGCCCCTGGTGGGGCTGGCCGGCGCCAGCTTCCTCCCCGCCTGGGGACTGCTGACCGCCACCGCCGCCTTCGGCTTGGGCATGGGCCTGCTGTGCTCGAGCCTGGCCCGCTCGGAGGTCGCCGCCATCTCCGCCATCCCCCTGATCCTGCTTCCCCAGCTGATGTTCTCCGGCTACCTCCAGCTCTTCCGCACGATGACGGACCTGCAGCAGATCGCCACCGCCATCAGCCCCATGCGCTGGGTCTTCGAGGGCCTGCTCAGGGCCGAGTACGCAGCGGCGGGCAGGGTCGGGGTGATCGAGGTCTGCGTGGGCTTCCCCGAACGGAGCGTGCTGATGGCCGCGGGAGTGCTGGTGGTGGGGGCCACGGCCTTGATCGCCGCGACCGGATGGCAGCTCGCCCGAACGACCGCCGCACGCTGAGCGCAGACGAGTCAGGGCAAACGGGTCGGGGCTGTCAGAGCAGCGACAGCGCCTGGCCGGTCTGGGCTTCGATGACGCGCACGTCTTCGAGTCCTAGCTCGGGCTTGGCCGCCAGCTCGCTGATGGTGGTCAGGACCTGCTCGAGGGTTGAGACGATGTCGGCGTCGGTCTTGCCGGCGGCCTCGGCGCGGACGTAGCGGAGGAAGTAGTCCACGACCTCCTGTTCACCGAGCAGCAGCTTGGCCTTGGACGCATCGCCCGAAGCCACGACGGCCTTGGCCACCAGGTGCGAGCCCTCGAGCCACGCGCCGGCCTGCAGCAGCGGGCCCGTGGTGTCGTCCGGGCCCCAGCCTTCCTCGGGCACCATCATG
>CAZVHW010000370.1:0-8027 GCA_964626835.1 uncultured Enterobacterales bacterium | reverse complement strand
GGGCGAAAGTGCCGTGTGGCACGGCATGATTGCGATCAGACTTCCATGCAGGCGGGGCCGGGCGTTCGCGCGCGGTGATGTCGCGGCTTGCCTGCTGGGCGTCGCTCCGGTACGGGCTGAGGCGTCTCTGAGTCAGGAGCCACCATGAAGGTCGAGCGCATCGAGGCGATGCATGTCTGCATCCCGCTAAAAGTCCCCTACGTATTGTCCAGGAAGTACGGGACCGTCACCCACTCGCACGCCATCCTCGTGGAGGTCTTCACGGACCAGGGTCTGATAGGGCTGGGAGAGGCCGACCCCATGCCACCGTTTACGGAAGAAAGCTGGGCGGGGGTGATGGCCACCATCGAGCGCGTGTTGGGTCCACTGCTGATTGGAGAAGACCCGCGAGACCTCGGCCGCCTGAACATGCTCTTCGACGGCATCCTCCACGGCAACCTCCTGGCCAAGGGAGCGCTGGACATGGCCCTGTGGGACCTGCTTGGCAAGTCCTTGGACACTCCGGTGCACCGCCTGTTGGGAGGTGCCCTGCGCAGGGAAGTTCCACTCCTGTGGCCCTTCGGCAGCGGAACCCCCGGGCAAGACCTCGAGCGCATCGCAGCCAAGCGGGAGGAAGGCTACGGCACCTTCATGATCAAGATGGGGGCTCTGCCCATCGAGGTCGAGATCCAACGGGCGCTTGCCATCGAGGAGAAATTCGGCGACGCGATCAACTGGAACGTGGACGCAAACCAGGGATGGGACCTGCCGCAAGCGCTCGCGTTCATGGATGGAACCCGCGGCTGTGGATTGGACTTCGTGGAGCAGGCGGTGCCCCGCGGACAGCGTGAGGCTCTGCGCATCGTGCGCGCCAGAGCCACCCACCCACTGTCCGCGGACGAAGGCGTGCAGACCGTGCTCGAGGCCATGGAGCTGGCTTCCGAGCACCTGGTGGACATCTTCTCGATCAAGGTCACCAAGAACGGGGGCCTGAGCCGGTCCCACGACATCGCGACCGTAGCGCGCGTGCAGGGACTGGCCTGCGTGGTCAACAGCATGATCGAGCTGGGGGTCACGCAAGCCGCTGCCTTGCAGTTGGCCTCCACAATGCCGAATCTGCTGCCTGGGGGCCACTGCTTCATGTCGACGCTGCGGATGGCGGGTGACGTCACCGACTTCGGAGACCGCATCGACAAGGCGGTGGCGACGCTGCCCGATGCTCCTGGGCTCGGAGTCCGGCTTAACCGCGACGCGCTCGAGCACTTCGCCAAAGAGCGCCTGGTCATACGCTAACGAGAGGAGCCTACCGTGTTCGACCACCTGCTGACAGACGCACAGAAGGCTCTCCGAACCGAGGTGCGCGACCTCGTGCGTTCCGTGCCTCGCGACCTCCTGCTCGCCATGGACCGCGACGAGGTGGACTTTCCCCGTGAGCTCCTGCAGGAAGCCGGCCGGCGCAACCTGATGGGTGTGCGCTACCCGAGGGCGGTTGGCGGGCGCGGGCTGGACTGGCCGACCACCTGTATGGTGATGGAGGAGGTCGGGGCGCTTGGGTACATCGTGGCCTGCGTCTTTGGCGTCGGAGCCGAGCTGTGCTGTGACGCTGTCGTGTTGCACGGCACAACCGAGCAGCAGCTGCGCTACGTCCAGCCACTGCTGCGCGGGGAGTCCTTCGCGGCCGAATGCCTCACCGAACCCACGGGAGGTTCGGACTTCTTCGACACCCGCACCGTGGCCGTAGACTGCGGCGATCACTTCGTTCTCAACGGGCAGAAACGCTTCATCGTCGGCGGCACGGCGGCTGACTGGTTCCTGGTGTACGCACGCACCGATCCAAATGCCAAGCCACAGCAGGGCATCACCTGCTTCATCGTCGAGCGCGGCGATGGTGTGGAGACTCCCTATCTCTACGGGTTGATGGGCTGCCGCGGTGGCGGCGCCAGCCGCGTGGTGTTCCGAGACGTCAAGGTGCCCAAGCGCAACGTGCTGGGACGTGTGAACGCAGGGGCGGCGGTGTTCGAGACCATGATGATCCCCGAGCGTCTGGGTACCGCGGCCATGACCATCGGGGCGGCCCGGCCCGCCCTCGAGCTGGCCACCCGCTACGCCCAGCGGCGCAAGGCCTTCGGCAGGCGCATCAAGAGCTTTCAGGGCGTCAGCTTCCAGCTGGCCCAGGCCGCGACCTTGCTCGACGCATCGCGGGCCATGTGCTGGAACGCGGCCTTGGCCGTGGAAGCACGCGAGCGTCCCGATCGAATCCGGCGCTACGTCAGCGAGACCAAGAAGTTTGTCACCGAGAGCTGCCAGCAAGTGGCGCACAACGCCATGCAGGTCATGGGTGGCATCGGCTACACCAACGTCTACCCTGTGGAACGCACGGTGAGGGATCTGCGCCTGGCCACCATCTGGACCGGCACGTCCGAGGTCATGGCCATGATCGTGGCCCACGAGTGGATCCGCGAGATGGAACGTACCCACGAGGCCGGCGAGACCAGGGATCCCGAAAACGACGCGGCGGAAGCGTTCGCCGAAGACGAGAAGATCTTCGAGTAGCCACCGCTCGGTGGGTCCGGTCACGTCGATCTCATTGCCTGTTGACGCAGGCCGCCGCAGTGCGCACTAGCACCGTCCACACAGGGAGCGTTCGCACGTGGAACTGGCCCAGAAGCGAGGCAGTCGACTGGATGAGTTCGTGGCTCGTCCGCGCCGCGCGGTCTGGGTGTTGGCCATCCCCATGATGGTTGGCATGCTGTTCCACACGCTGTACACCGTGGTGGACACGGCCTTCGTGGGGCAACTCGGGCCCGAGGCCCTGGCGGCCATCACCTTCGTCGGGCCTCTTTTCTTCGTGGCCATCGCCCTGTCGTCGGGACTTGCCACGGGTATCACCGCTGCGGTAGCCCAGGCCGTGGGCCGCAAGGACACGGACGCTGCGGACCGCACGGCCTCGAACGGCATGACCTTGGCGTTGGTGTTGGGGATCGCCTTCGCTGTGGGTGGGGTCTTCATGGGGCCGGAAATGGTCGAGGCCGCGGGAGCGGAGGGGGAGACCATTGAGCTTGCGTGGGGCTACTTCTCCCTGATCGCCATCGCCATCCCCTTGTTCTTCTTCTCCGCCGTGTTGAGGTCCGTGCTGAACGGCGAAGGTGACGCCAGGACCCCCATGGTCGTCATGGGCATCGCCACCACCATCAACCTGGCCCTGGATCCGCTGCTCATCTTCACCGCGGGGTTGGGAATCCGCGGCGCCGCCGTGGCGACGATCATCGCGCAGGTGCTGGCCACGACGGTCTTCGCGTGGTGGGTGCTGGTGCGACGCAAGACCTTTACCCGGATTCGCCTGCGGGGCATGGCGCCGGACTGGTCGGTGACCTACCGCATCTTGCGCGTCGGCGTGCCGACCACCTTCTCCATGATGGTGATGGCGGTGGCCATGTTGCTGGGCAATCACCTGCTGGCCAGCTTCGGTCAGATCACGGTGGCGGGCTTCGGTGCGGGTACCAAGGTCGACATGATCGTGGCGCTACCCGTCTTGGGCCTGGCCAGTGGCGCCATCGCGGTCATCGGCATGTTTGCCGGTGCCGGCCGCGTCGACCTGGTGCGCTCCACGGCCCTGTACACCTACCGCTGGGCGCTCACGCTGGGGACGAGCCTCGGTGTGGGGGCGTGGCTCGTCTCGGGTCCCCTGATGTTGATGTTCACCGACAGTGCGGAGGCCATCCACGTAGGCCGCGTGTACCTGGGCTACATGGTCTTTTCCTACCCACTGATGGCCTTGGGGATGACCTCGGGGCGCATCCTGCAGGGGCTCGGGTACGGGATGCCCGCCCTCGTCATCACTGCGGTGCGCACCATGATCGTGGGCATTCCCGTTGCATATGCCCTGGTCTACCTCTTCGACGCGCCTCTCGAGTGGGTGTGGCTCAGCTTCATCCTCGGCGGGGCGTGCTCGGTCGTGCTGAGCCTGGGCTGGGTCTACCACCTGGTGTGGCGTCGGGATCCCACCAGCCGGGCGACGGCGGTAGCCTAGGACTCCTAGATGATGATGGTCTCGTCTCCGCCTGACAGGCCGGGGGAGAGCAGCCGGATGTTGAGCACCCAGCCTACGCGGATGGTGCTGCCAGGGCGTACCTGCACCTCTTCGCCCAGGGCGATGGGCCGGCCGTCCACTTCGGTCTGGGCCCGAGAGACCGCGCGCAGGAACAGGCCCCGTGGGCGCCTGTGGAGCTCGAAGTGCCAGCGGCTGATGCGGCGCATGGCCTGGGGATCTGGATGGGCGAGCACCACCTCGTTGGCGCTCTTGCCTTCGTGCTCGGCCAGGCGGCCGAAGCGGACAACGTCCATGGACGGCAGGTCCAGCTCGAGGCCGAGCTCCTGGACCACCATCTTCGAGGGAAAGAGCCGGGTGTCGCGCCACTCGAGGGCGGCGAGAGGCACCTGTTCGGCGAAGCCCTTGAGCTGGGCGGGAGGCAGCGGACGGCAGCGCACACGGAAGGAGGGAGGTAGCTGCTCGAGGGTGCTCTGGGTGAGGTGGATCTCGCCAGCGTCGGCGGTGGACGACACCCTGGCGGCCAGGTGTACCGCGTCGCCCGTGACGATGACCCCGTCGGTGAGCACCTCGCCCAGGTGGAGGCCTATGCGAACCCCAAGGCAGTGCTCGGCCGAGCGGCGGCTGTTGTCTTGGGAGATCTGGGCCTGGAGCTTCGACATGGCCAGCACCGCGGGCAACAGCTTGGGGAAGGTGCAGAAGGCGCCGTCGCCAGCCGTGTCCACGATGCGTCCCTGGTGCAGCTCGATGATCTCCCGCAGCTGGTCGAGGTGGCGCTGCAGCAGCGCCCTGCCCGCCGTGTCGCCGTGTCGCTCGAAGTAGGCCGTGGACCCCGCGACGTCGGTGAAGACCAGCGTGAGCTTCTTACCGTACCGGGCTTGGGTTTCGCGCTCGATCTCGTCCTGGAGCTTGATGAGATCGGTGAGAGAGAGGGCGCCGTAGTCGATGGTCATGAGGCCCTCCTAGCTCCCGGGCAGGTCCGTGGCTACCACGCGTTTGGGTGTCGCAAGCCGCGGCCCCTGTAGGGGCTCTCGGGCCGCTCGGGCATCTCGACACGGTGTCCGCTCAGGTGGCGCATGGCCAGCTCGATGCCGTCCAGCGTGAGCTCGAACATGGGGTAGACGTCCGCGATGCTGTCCACGGTCGGGTGACCCCACAGGTGCATGCGCATGGGGTTGAGCCACACCGCGTGATCGAAGTGGTCGCGCAAGCGCTGCAGCCAGTCCATGCCCGCCAGGTCGTTGCGGTGCCCCCAGTCGATGGCGCCCCAGCGAGCCATGAGCTCGGACGGCGCCATGCAGGCATCGCCCACCAGGATGAGCTTGGTGCGCCGACCCAGGGTCTGCAACAGCTCCTCGAGTGGCCAGGTGCCCCAGCGCGTCAGATCGCGGTAGACGTGTTCGTAGACACAGTTGTGGAAGTAGCAGGCGGTGAGACGTTTGAAGTGAGACGCCCTGTTGGCTGCGCTGAACAGGCGATTGACCCGCTCCGAATACGGGGTCATCGAGCCGCCGCTGTCCATGAGCAGCAGCACCTCGAGGGAGGTCTTCCGCTCCGGGCGCTCGACCACGGTGATGTCCCCGGCGTTGCGGGCCGTGGCGGCGATGGTGCCCTCGATGTCCACCTCCATGTTGGCGTTCTCGCGGGCCAGGCGACGGAGCTTCTTGAGGGCCACACCGATCTGTCGGGTGTCGAGGACCCGGTCGGTGCGGTAGGCCTCGAACAGACGCTTGGCGGCGATCTGGGCCGCCATGCCACCCCGCGACGCCCCCCCGATGCGCACCCCACCGGGCCGCACGCCGCCGTGCCCGAACGGTGAGGTGCCGCCGGTGCCTACCCATCGGTTGCCCCCGTCGTGGCGTTCCTTCTGTTCGGCCAGTCGCTCTTCGAGCTCCCGGCGCAGGGCCTCGAGGTCCAACGCCTCGAGCATGGCGATGTCCTCTGGGCTCATGTCCGGTGGGAGCCTCGGATCCTTCAACCACTCCATGATGTCGTCGCGCAAGTCCACGGGGGCTTCGATGCCCCTGAAGACCTCGAGCCACGCCTGATCGTAGGCATCGTAGAGGTGCTCGGACTTGACGCAGATGGCGCGGGCGAGGTGGTAGAGCCGGACCATGTCGGAGAACGCGAGCCCCTGGGCCAGCGCTTGCATGAGCGTGAGCCACTCCGTGGGCGTGACGGGGATGCCTCGGGCTCGCAGGGCGTAGAAAAACTCCAGGAACACGGGTTCACTTCCAGCGGGTTGCGGCTCGTTCCACCTTGGCCAGGTCTTCCTCGTGCTTCACCAGGGTGCCCAGGAACGGGAGCTGTTTTCGGAGCTTTGCTTCGGAGACCCCACCCGCCACCAACGCGCCTATCCAATCGATGAGCTCGGAAGTGGAGGGCGGCTTGCGCAGGCTGGGGACCTTGCGCAGCTGGTAGAACCGCGCGAGACATTGGCGCGCCAGCTTGTCGGGCAGGTCGGGGTGGTGTACGCGGACGATGCGGGACATGAGGTCCGTTTCGGGGAATGCGATGAAGTGGAAGACGCAGCGTCTGAGGAAGGCGGGAGGGAGTTCTTTCTCGTTGTTGGAGCTGATGATGACCACCGGCCGGTGGACGGCACGGAGGGTCTCGCCGGTCTCGGGGATGTGGAAGGCCATCTCGTCGAGCTCTCGGAGCAGGTCGTTCGGGAACTCGAGGTCGGCCTTGTCCACTTCGTCGATCAGCAGGACCACGCGGTGGTCCGCCGTGAGGGCGCGACCCAGCGGCCCGATGGTGATGTACTGGCTGATGTCCCGCACGTCGTGGTCACCAAACCTGGAGTCGTGGAGGCGGCTCACGGCGTCGTAGACGTACAGGCCGTCGACAGCCTTGGTGGTGGACTTGACATGCCAGGTGAGCAAGGGCATGCCAAGGCCTTGGGCCACGGCGTGGGCCAGCAGGGTCTTGCCCGTGCCGGGTTCGCCCTTGACCAGCAGGGGGCGCCCGAGGGCCACGGCCACGTTCACGGCATCACAGAGGGCGGGGGAGGCGATGTAGTCGGATGTTCCGCCGAACAGATGGAAGCGGTCTGGCATGGTAGTCTCCGGCCTGATTCGCGGGGGGTCTATCACGCGCGTGGGCTGATATGATGCGGCAATGCGCGCTCCCTCGGCCATCCTCCTCCTCGGTCTCGCCTGCACCACGGAGTCCAAGCTCGACAGTGGCGATTCGACACGGCCAGACAGTCCCGGGGACAGCCACGTGGACTCCCTGCCGGACAGCTCGACAGACAGCCCGGTCGACACCGGACCCGGGCCCGCGGACTGGGCACCCGGTGACAGGGTCTTGCTGGTCTACGATCCCGGCGTCGACGGCTCCTTCTTGGTCGCCCAGGCCTATGCGGACTTTCGTGACGTGCCGGATACCAACCTCTGCGGTGTCGAGGCTACCAGTACGACCAGCATCGACAGCTCGGAGTTCGTCAGCTGGGTAGCACAGGTCCAGAGCTGCCTGGACGCCGCGGGGGATCACCTGCAGTACATCGTCACGGTCTACGGCGTGCCGTACCGCGTGAGCGGCATGTCGAGGACATCGCCGGCACGGGTTCGTACGCCACCGTCAGCCTGGACGCCCTGCTGTTCCTGGGGGGTGTCTCGGCCGACATCAACTACGCCATCTACAATCCCGCCTGGCGCGAGGGTGACTCGATGGCTGGAAGCTACGACCCCTACGTCCCATGGGACGAACTACTGCCGGACATCGAAGCCGAGATCGGCCTGCCCGCTTGGATGGTGACTCGCATCGACGGCGTAGACGCCGAGGCCGCATTGGACCTCGTCGTACGCGCGGAGGAAGCCCAGGCCCTGGCGAACGCTGGGACCCTGGCTGGTACCGTCTACGTGGACGGTCGTTATGGCGACGCCGAGCCTTCGACCGACGAGTTCGGCAGCTACGAGTCCGGCGAGTGGAACATGTGAGGCACCCGCACCATCTTCGAGAGCCTGGGCCTGTACGAGGTGGTCTGGGACGGCAACAG
>CAZVHW010000369.1:7378-8047 GCA_964626835.1 uncultured Enterobacterales bacterium | reverse complement strand
TAGAACGAGGTGGACCCGTGGCGCTGTTTCTGATCCGCGAGCGCGAGAGCAATCCCAAGATCTTTCGTCTGTCGGGCCAGCTTGTCTTTATCGGCCGCGCGGAGGCGTCCGACTTGGTGCTACCCAACACGGCGGTGGGCCGTCGTCACGCCCGGCTCCAGCGCGAGGGCGGTGGCTGGCTGCTCGAGGATCTCGGCAGCCCCAATGGCACCACCGTGAACGACCAGCCTCACAACCGGGGGCCGCTCGCCCACGGCGACGTGGTCCGCATCGTGCGCTACCGCCTCGAGTACCTCGAAGAGGACAAGCTCGACGCGGCTCAGAAGAAGAGCATCCGGAACCTCCACGAGCAGGGTCGCGCGCCTCTGTCCGACCGCGACACCACCTTCGCGATGACCCCCGCCATGCGCCAGAAGATACTGGCCGCGGAGAAAGCCCGCGACGGCTTGGTCTTGGCTGCCACCGATGGCTCCGACCGCAGCTGGCGCCCCGAAGGCCGCCCCTTGCACATCGGTCCTGGGGGCGAGGTGCCAAGTCGGCAGGTCTTCCGCTCCAGCCCAGTCGCCGTCCTCGAGTGGAAGGGCACCGACTACTCGATCCGCAGGCTGGGGTTCTGGGGTACGCTCATGGTCAATGGCCAGACGGTCAAGGAGTCGCCCGTCAAACCTG
>CAZVHW010000369.1:0-7368 GCA_964626835.1 uncultured Enterobacterales bacterium | reverse complement strand
AGACAAGGTCCAGGTAGGCAAGGACGTGTTCGAGGTTCGGAACAGCGAATTCTGACACCCGGGACTAGCCCAGCACCCCTGCGAGGCTCCCCTGCCCGGGCTCGGCTGGGCCTCCCAGACCCACCATGAGCGCTGGGACGAGTTCTTCGAACCGCCTCCGCAACCGTTGTTTCTCCGTGTACAGTCCTCCCAGCCAGCGCTCGTGCTCGGGGATTGTCAACGAGCCGGTACGCAGGAAGAAGCGGTTCACCCATTCCGCAGCTACGCAGGCGTCCTGGTGGGCGCCCAATACGTTCTGCTGTTTCTTCAACAAGGCGATGAATGGCAGGGCTTGCCCGTCGAGCAGCGGGTCGACCAGCTCGCAGCCGTAGCGCAGCTTCTTGACCCGGATGCGCAGCCGATGCAGCTGACCGTCGGTGCCATCGAGTTGCGCCGCGAGGGCCTCGGCTCGCAGCTTTGTCAGGGTGGAACGCAAGCGCGGGCGGAGCAGATCGAGGGCTGGAACCAAGGCTCGCTTGCCGTGGGTGGCGGGGGCGGTGGCCTGGGACAGCGATGCCGTGAGCGCACGGTAGCGTGGGCCTTCGAGGGCGTCGAGCAGCGGGATGCGGGCCAGAGCTCGCCGCTCGAGGAGCATGGTCTCGAAGGCCTCGAAGCGCAACGCCGGCAGATCGGGCAGAGTGGCTTGTTGGCGCGGTAGCTCGAAGAGCATCACGTCCAGGTCCCGAACCTCGCCGAGCAGTCGGGCCAGCCACGCCAACTCGCGACCCAGGTGGCGAGCGCGTTTTTTCTTCAGGACGCCCCTGCAGAGTCGCAGGTCAGCCCGCAAGCGGCGAGAGGATGTCCGCATCTTGTGCAGGTCTTCGGGGTCCTCTCCACTCCGCGTCCCGGGATCGTGCGTCAGGATGCGCTGGCGGTAGTGCGCCAGCAGGTGGCCCAGCAGATCGATGCATGGATGCTCAGGCGGCAGGACGGGTGATTCCATGTCCCCTCGCGTAATGCATCCCATGCACACCTCCGTCGCGGCCGGGTGGCGGGAGGATGCGCGCGGCACACGCAGGGGCAAGAGCACACCCCGCGGAGTCTGGCCTGGCTGTGGGGGAGACTACGTCACCCGTTTCTCGAGGGCACCGATGACGGTCTCGATGGCCTTGACCCGTGCGTGCGGCTTGCAGTTCGATTCGATCACGTGCCACGGGGCGTGTGGCGTGCTGGTGCGCAGCAGCATCTGGTCCACGGCCAGACGGTATTCGCCCCACTTGTCGCGGTTGCGCCAGTCCTCGTCGGTGATCTTCCACCGCTTGTGGGGATTGGCCTTGCGCTCTTCGAAGCGGCGCATCTGCTCCTCTTGGTCGATGTGGATCCAGAACTTCAACAGCACGGTGCCAAAGTTGGTGAAGTTGCGTTCCATCTCGTTGATCTCGCGATACGCCCGGCGCCACTCGGCCTGGCTGCAGAAGCCCTCGATGCGCTCGACCATCACCCGGCCGTACCAGGAACGGTCGAAGACCGCGATATGGCCGGCCTTGGGAAAGGCGCGCCAGAATCGCCACAGGTAGTGGTGTGCCTTTTCGAGATCGTTGGGCGCAGCGATGGGGTTCACCTCGTAGCCACGCGGATCCAGGTTCTGGGTGAGGCGGCGGATGTTGCCGCCCTTGCCCGCGGCGTCCCACCCCTCGAAGACGAGCACGACCGGGATGCGCCGGGTGTAGATCTCGTGATGCAGCTCGCGAATGCGCACCTGGCCGGCCTTGAGGCGCTTGCGGTAGGGATCCCGCTCGAGGGTCAGGGATAGGTCCACCTTGTCGAGCATCGACGTAGAGATGCTCTGGGGCAGCGGTGTGACCGGCAGGTCCAGCTTCTCGCGCTCGGCCTGGAGTTCCTTGTCCGCGATGTGCCGACGCAGTGCGTTGACCACGGTGGTCAGTATCTTGAGCGTCGCGAAGCGGCGCTCGTGTGACTCGACGACCACCCACGGGGCGTAGTCCGCGTCGCTTCGCGCGAGCATCTCGTCCACGGCCCCGACGGTGGTCTCGTAGCGTTCGTGATCCTCGAGGTCTTCGGGTGTGACGCGCCAAGCGGTGGCGGGGTTGGAGGCCAGGTCCTCGAAGCGTCGGGCCTGCTCTCGCTTGGAGATGTGGAGGAAGAACTTCAGGATCAGCATGCCGTCCGTAGCCAGGAGCCGCTCGAAGTCCTCGATGTCGTCGAAGGCCTGGGCCACCTGCAGGCGATTCACGCGTCCCTCGATGCGGTCGTCGAGCACCCGCCGGTACCAGGAGCGATCGAAGATGGCGACGCGTCCCCTGGGAGGTAGCCGGGTCCAGTACCGCCAGAGGAAGGGCCGCATCTGCTCCTCTTCCGTCGGTTGGCGCATGGCGTGCACCGAGAAGCCACGCGGGTCCATGGGCAGGATGAGCTTGTTGATCAGGGTGCCCTTGCCGGCAGCATTCCAGCCCTCGAAGACGATGAGGATCGGGATGCGGAGCTCCCGAGCGCGGCGCTCGAGGGCGGTCAGGTCAAGCTCGAGTTGGTTCTTGGCAGCCTTGTACTCGTCCTTCTTGATCTTGCGGGAGAGGTCGATGTCCTTGAGCATTGAGCTTCCTTTGTTGCCGTGCAGCAGCGGTCAGGAGCGTATCACGACGAAGGCACGAGGAGCCCGGCGGCGGTCCCTGCGTCAGCGCAATAGGATGGGCCCATGGCACAGGCATTCACCGTCCCCCCACCGGTCCAGTACCAAGGTGAACGCCCCACGCAGGCAGCCCTGCAACGCCGCCGCGCCGAGCTGCGAACCGGCAACCGCCAGGCCCTCGAACGAGCCAACGGCCTGGTGCGCGGGCAGCAGGAGATCAGCCAGGAGCTCTCGCGCGAGCTGGGAGAGCTGCAAGACCAGGGCAGCCACCTGCAGGATATCGAAGCTCGCGAGCAAGAAACGGGGCTCCTGGCTTCTCTGGTGCGCAGCCTCAACCGCAGGCAGAGGCTGCTCGAGCGGCGCTCGGCGTCCGCCGGCCTGCTCGAAAAGTACGAAGCCGTCACCCGACGCTTGAGCAAGGCCGCCGCCTTCACCGACGAGCTCCAGTTTTGCGCCCTCGAGCTTCAGAGCGCGGTCGAGAAGCTCCACGATCAAGTAGCCATGGCCGAGCGCAACCGGCGCCGCGGAGCCGAGCGCATCGTAGCCCTCGAGCGCAGCCTGGGCGAGATCGAGGCGGCGGAAGGCACCGTAGCCGGGGAGTCCGCCTTGCTGGACAAGCTGCAGTTCGAGTTGCGACACGAGGGCTTGCAGATCGAGCTGTTCGAGGCACAAGCCAGGCTACTGCGCGACGAGGTCATCCCCACCAAGACCCTGCGCGACACCATGCTCGACCTCTACCAAGAGATGGCAGCGTTCGTTCAGGCCGCGCGCTCCAACGCGGATGCCGCGGGCAGGCGCATCCAGGCCCTGGGTCTGGCCGCCGACGCCCCCATCGTCGTCACCGAGCTGCAGGCCTCCCTGGACGACCTGGGCACTGCCATGCGAGCCACCGAACAGTACGTCGCCCAGACCCAGGATCTGCTGGTCCGCGTGCTTCCGGAGCTCTCCGCCAAGCTCGAGGCTCGGGCCGAAGCTGAAGCTCTCGAGCTGTCGGACGACCTGTCCCAGGTCAGCCGCGAGCGCGCGAGGGCCTCGGCCAATCGCGCCCTGCGCAGAGAAGCCGAGGCAGAAGTGGAGTCTTGGATGGCCGAGGACAGATAGGGCGATGATCCTGCCCCCGGAGCGCATCGGGCCCTACCTTCGCGCCCTACGGGCAGGCTTGGAGGCCCTGGCGCCCCACGGCGACTATGTTCCACTCGCCGAGGCCCTGGCGCACCTCGAAGCGCTCGATCCTGCCATGTCGGGGTCTCTGCTCCTCCCCGCCGAGATCAACCCCGATGCCGGCCTCCCTGTCCTGGCCTGGCTCGAGCGAGCACGGGGAGAGCTCGCCCTGGCACGGGCTGGATGCGACTCGGGGGACCCGAGCGTCGATGAAGTAGAGCGAGCCCTCGCTCTGGACGAGGCTCTCGGGGAGCGTCTGGGCGCACGGCGTCGCCTGCACCGTTTTCTACGGCGCCATGATCTCCTGCCCGGCTCGAGGCTGCGGGCGGTGCTGAAGAGGCTGGATGCGAAACCCTGCTTCGAGGTGGTCTACGATCACGCTGCGGCCCGGGGTGGTTGGGAGCGGCTGCGCCTCGAGATCGAAGGTCCACGGCCATGGAAAGAGGGGGGCGCACTCCAGGCCGGTGCGCGGCACCAACAAGTCGAGGTCCACGAGGGGCTACGGCACCTGCTGGCACGGCACGCCAGCACATCGCTGATGGCGCTGCACCACCAGCTGGTCGGTGCGCTCGGCGGATCCGTGGTGCGCCTGGCGCGCTCCCAGATCGGACCGTTCTGGTTTCCCGGGATCGCTCTTCCTGCGGGGGTGCCACCCTCGCTGTCCGATGGCCTGGTGCTGCAACTGTCCAGCGAAGTCGTCGGACGCGATGTGCGCCTGAACCGACACCTGGACCCGTGGCGGCCACCCCCACCCGGAGAGCTCGTCCCGCGCGGAAGCCGCGTGTACCGCGAGCGCCGCTTCTGTGCCTCCCCTTCCCTGCTCGGCGCACTGGTGGCCTGGGGCCGCGGCGGTGGCATCGACGTGCTCGCCGTGCCGCTCGTTCCGCGGCCCGCGCATCGTCGAACCCTGTAGGGCTCTGCTGCCCCGCCCCACCCTGCGGAGCTAGCCATCCAGGCTCGAGGCCAATAGTGCCCTGTGGATCGCGGGTAGGTCCACCGTGAGGTCGCGTCTTCGGGCCCAGCGGGCGAAACGCCAGGACATCTCGAGGAGCAGCAGGTCACGGGCCCTGCGGTAGACACCGTCCAACGCCCGTCCGGTGCCCCTGTCGTCGCCGGTGGGCCCGAAGCCGCTCGAGTCGACGACGCGGGTCACCAGGCCACAGCGCAGGTTGAGCATGAGGAGGGGTCCGTCCTGGCCTGCGTGATCGACGATTCGCATCAGGTCGCCCTCGGACTTGCCATACTCGAGGTCCAAGCGGAAAGTCAGGTCGTATCGAGTACCCAAAGCGCGCTCGAGGCGTTGGACGAGATCGCCTGTTCCCCGCCTGCCGTGTTCTCCTTGCAGGGGTCCAGCCAGGTAGAAGCACTCTACGGCTGGATGTAGCCAAGCGGGTGGAGGGCCGGGTTGCTCTGTCTGCAGCCAGTCCAACAACGAGGATCCGGTTCCGAAGCCCAGCTGCACGCGGGAGGCGAGCTCGCGTGACGTTCCCCGCTGTAGCTGGCCCCGACGCCAGGCGTCCACGGCGAAGGCCGAGGCATAGTGCTCGGCGGCGCGCCTATGTTCGGCGGCCAGATCGCGCTGCTCGAGCAGGTTCGCGAGCTGCTGGTAGAGCAACAATCGCTCGAGCTGTAGGAGCTCTTGCTGGTCGTGGCTGGGTTCGGTTTGACCCGGGGAGAGGCGCACCATCCCGTGCACGGGGACGTTCTGCTCCCCCGCGTGAAGGGCGTGAAGGGAGCGTGAGGACTGGACGAGGACCGCCGCGGTAGGATCGAAGGGCAACCTCAGACCGAGCCAGCCGGTCATGCCACCACCCGCGATCTTCTGGCGCAGGACCCAGCCCTCGTCGTCGTCGCACCCTGGCCCTGAGTAGGTAGCCACGGCGTCGTCGAGGTGAAGGCGCAGGCGGTTGGGGGTGATCATCTGCTCGATGACGATCAGCTCGTCGTACCACAGCTGTTGGAGGGAATCGTCGCTCGAGACGATGCCACCCTGTGGGATGACCGCCGGGAGGTCCAGCGCCGGGGTGCGTTCGCTGCGGGGCACCCCTCGAGTGTCGTCGGACAGGTCGGTGCGTGTCGCCCGCCCAGGAGGGGGAGCGAGCACCCTGAGTGCCAGGCTTCCCATGGCCCTGCGCTGGGCCAAGGACACCTCGGTGCTGGCCAGCTCTTCCCACGCGTCGATGCGCTGCAGGCGGCCCAGTTCCTTGGCCAACAGGACCAGTCCCTGGGCCCAGTCGGGAGACTCGGAGGCCTCGGGAGCCACCATGAAACGGATGACGGGGAGCCGATTGGGCAGCGGGATCCAGTCGGCGAGCATGGGCGGCGTGCGGAAGCTGACGGGAGCCTGGATGAGGTGGGAGAAGCCTCTCCAGCTCAGGTCCAGGCGTCCCATCGTGCGCCAACCCCCTGCAAAACACCCTACCGCACACAGGGGGAAGCCGTCGTCGTCCTCGGCACTGACGTGCCCCCAACCGAGGATGGCCTCGAGGCGTGCGATACGCTTACGTTCCTTCGGGCTGGCGAGGACCACCACGCTCTGCTGGCCCTGAAGCTCCACGAGGTCGCGGAGCGTGACGGTGCCTGCCGCACCATCCGCCAGGACCATGTCGAGAGCCGCGGTGCGCTGCTCGGCGTCGAGACCCGCGATCGCGACGTCGAGGTCGATGTGGTCCCCGCAGTCGACGAAGAGCGGCTGTAGGGACTCTGCCAGAAGTGCGCAGCGCAAGCCGCGCAGACCGGGGCTGTCCTCTGCTACGTTATCCGGCCCAGGCAGTACGAAACGCCAGGCCTCGGCTACCACGCGTTCGGCGATGGCCTCGCGCGAGGCGTCGTCCAAGGGGGAACCACCGAGCTGAACATGCGCCGTGATGCCGGGAAGGCGCAGCTCGAGGCTGCTGCACCAGAGGCTGCGCTCGTTGGGGCCGCCGGAACAGGCGACCCTGTCCCCCCGGCTGCGCAGGGGGTTGGGGTTACCCCCCTCGAGGGCGAGCCGGAGCGTGACCGTGCCCTGCCGGCCTCCGGGGAGCTCGAGCTTCGAAGAGAGCTGGCGGACCGCGTCGCGTCGCTCGAGGGCGTTGCGGACGAAGTCGACGTCTGCGGTGCCGGCCAGGGGTGCCAGGACGATGTGGGGGGTTTGGTCTCCGAGGGTGCGGGCCTGGCCTGGGGTCAGGATCAACACGGGGAACGGGAATCGACTGGGGTCGGCGGCGGCCTTCAGGGCGGAAACATCCTCGGGTCGTGTCCAGAAGACGCGACTTCCAGAGGGGATCTCTCGAAGTCTCTCGAGGGTGGTTGGCGCCCGAGGCTCGACCGAAGTCAGGGGTACGGGCAGGGCCTCGGCCATGGGTCCGGCAGGGCCCTCGGCGTCCTCTGGCTGCTCTTCTGGGAGGTCGGGAAGCCGTGGAGGCTTCCAGCCTGGGCCGGCGGTGCGGCGGATGAGCTCGGTGGCGTGGGGTTGCACCGCGTGGAGCAGCGCCACGAAGCGTCTGTCCTGGACGATGTCGCTCTGGTCGGCGGTCTTGCGCAGGCCGTCGTCACAGAGCACTCCCACGAGCGGAACACCGTCGCCACAATCGGGGACG
>CAZVHW010000368.1:0-8054 GCA_964626835.1 uncultured Enterobacterales bacterium | reverse complement strand
GCTTCGAGCTGTGCCGCGACGTGGCCGAGTTCGCGGTCTTCTCCCTCGCCATCCGCGCGGGAGCTCTCAGCCGCGACGCTCCTGTCGTTCCGGCGCCGAACGCAGCCCCGCCCTCGGCATCTCCATCCAACGGCGCCCCTGCTCCTCGTACACGAGAACAGCCAGCGGCTCCCTCCGCAGGCAAGAGCCTGCTCCCTCCTACCCATGATCGCAGCCGGTGGGTTTGTCCTGGTCCTGCTCGCCGTGGTCCTGGCGGCCGTCGTCTTCCGCTTCGTGCTGTAGCACTTTGACCACCTCCGACAGGGACCGGCTTTCTTTCGCAGGACTCCGCGGGCTCGACATGGGTTCCATCGCCGCGCTGCGCCTGGACCGTAGCCGTCAGGCCTACCACGACCACGACCTCATCACCGCGCTGATCGAGGCAGAGGAACTCCTCGAGGCCGAGCCCGACAACGTGGATGCCCTCGAGGTGCTTGGAGACACGGAGCTCGAGCTGGGGCATGGCCGCGAGGCCGAGTTGGTCTTCACGCAGCTGCTCGATCTGAACCCAGACCAACCCCTCTACCTCACCGGCCAGGCCATCGCGCGCTTCCTTCACACCGACTTCGAGGGGTCCGTGCAGTCGGGCATGAAGGCCCTGGAGACCGCCCCAGAACTGCCCGAGGCGCACGCCTATGTGGGCCTGTCCCTCGAACGCCTCGGCCGCCTCGACGAGTCCGATAGCCACCTCGACAGGGCTACAGAGCTCTCCCCGGACGACTGGGCCGCTCCACCCTCCATCCGCGACGTGCCCTGGTCGGAGCTACTGACGCGGGCCATGAACCAGGTACCCGACTCCCTGCAAGGCTTTTTCGAGCGGGTCCCATTCGTCTGGCAGGACCTACCGGATCCCAACGTTCTTCGCAGCACCGATCCGCCCATCTCTCCGCTCGTGCTGGCCATGTACGAGGGTCGTCCGGAGGCTCCCGGTGAGGAGACTGGGCTGCTGCCTCGATCCATGCGTATCTTCCAAGGCAACGCGAGACGCTTCGCGGGGGACATGGATCGGCTGGCCGAAGACCTAGCCCAAGCCCTGAGCTCGGAGGCCGCCGATTGGCTGGGGCTCCCGCCGCCCGACATCGCGCAGGCGACCCAGCAGGACGCCGCACCAGCGACCGACGCTGGGTCGACCCAGCCTTGAAGCTCACCATCCTCGGCAGCGGTACCTACCTGCCCGATCCCACTCAGGGTGCCCCGGGGTTCCTGTTGAGCGACGGCCGCAGCGCGGTCATGGTGGACTGCGGCAGCGGCACGCTGCAGCGACTCGCGCGCGCAGGCGTGGTGCCCGTGCAGCTCGATGCCGGCGTGTTCACGCACCGACACATCGATCACTGCGGGGATCTACCCGCGATCCTTTTCTGCATGAAGGGCCAGGCGGCGCCGGCGCGACTTCGCGACTTCCCCATCTTCGCCGGGGCCGGCTTCGAGGCCCACCTCGCGGCACTCCAGGCGGTCTACGGGAGCTCCCTGCAGCCTGCACACTTCGACATCAACGTCCAAGAGCTACCTCTGGACGGGCCGGGCTCGGCCGAGCTACCCGGTGGGCTGCGGCTCGATACGCAGCCCGCGGTGCACTCGAGAGGGGCGCTGCACCTGCGCTTCACCAGCCCTGACGGTCTCACGGTGGCTTTCTCTGGCGACACGGGCCCGTCCGAAGCGTTGGAGCAGCTGGCGGCGGGGGCCGACCTCCTCGTCTGCGAGTGCGCCTTGGTGCCGGGCGAAAGCATGTCCACACACCTCGGGGCCGAGGACGTGCGACATATCGTCGCGGCCGCGCGGCCCCGCAGGGTGGTCCTCACCCACCTCTACCCGCGCCACGACCCGCAAGCTGACCTCGCCCTGGTGGCCAGCACCGGCGTGCCCACTTTCCTGGGCCACGATGGCATGGAGTTGGTGGTCTCGCGCTAGGACTCCCGTATGGCATGGCTGGCGCGAGGCGTGTGAACGCACGAACTCTCGCCAGCGGGGCTACCGTACGTGGGCGCCCACGCTCACGGCGAGCTGCACCATGAAGAGCTCCTCGAGTTGCTCGGTGGGGTTGCGCAACTCGGTCCAGCCCGCACGCAGGCCCATGTCGAGGAACAGCCTGGACACCGCCCGTCCGACGCTTCGCCGTACGCCACCCTCGAAGAGCATGACGGGTACTGGGTAGGCCCCCCCATAGTAGGGATCCAGATCCATGCGGGAGAAACCCAAGCCTGCGTTGCCACCCCAGGGCAGCGCAGCGTCGGTGCGGAACACGCAGAGGGCGCCGTAGTGGAGGTACTGGAAGGGGAACTCCACGTCCTGACCGTCCTGCTCCTCCGCCGCCCGTGGCAACAGGCCCAGAGCCTGCTCGCCGAACAGGGAGAGCCCCAGTCGCGGCCCGACGGTGGCGACATCGCTGGCGAACGCATCAAACCGCAGGCCCACTACGCTGTGGACACTGGGGACCGCCCAGGCCCCCAGCAGGGTGCCGCCCGCCAGGGAGACCGAGACGTCCGTCCCGAAAAACGCCGCTTCGTCGGTCCCGACATCGATCAGTTCCGATGCGGGTGGGCCTGGTAGATCGTCTTGCGCAGTAGCCACGACCGGAACCGCTGCCAGGACAGGGAAGAGCAGTGAGCCGACGCGCATGGTGTCTCCGGGTTTCCGAACCCGGGGCCTGTAACTGGACGAGCGCGGCCTACCAGTCTTCGGCCCAGAGGACCTTTTCGTAAGCGCAGTCCTCCTGGCTGCCGATTGGCTCGAGCTCGGCCCGGCTGTCGTCCTGGTAGACCAGCGTACCGTCGGCGTTCCAGCACTGCGAGACCGTGTAGGTCTCTTCGAGCAGGTCGCCGCCGTACAGACGGGAATCCGCACGCATGGCGGTGTCCGCCTGCCAGCGGGAACGCACACCGACACGCTCGGTCTGCTCGCCCTCCACCAGATTGGCCGCGATGCCATACTGGAAATCTGCTCCTCCGCTCGGGTCCTCGTCGTAGACGTAGTGGGCGTCCAAGGCGTCTTCATCGGCGTTGTCACGGTAGCCGCGCAGGTCTATGAGCAGAAACGTGCCCTCGCGCAGGTCGTACTCGCACTCTGCCACCCCCTCGCGCTCTTCCGCGAGGTGGCTGGCCAGCAGCCCGATGTCGGCCACGAACAAGCCATCACCCTGGGCCACCGTCGCGCCAGAGTAGTGGGTGCCCTGGTAGAAACTCTCCCAGGGCCCGGCGCTGGACCCGGACAGCTGGAAGGACCAGTCGTACTGCCCCAATCCGCTGCGGATGATGTCGACCAGGAGCAAGGAACGCGAGCCGTTCTCGAGGGAGTTGGGCCCCCAGCTGCGCAGGTCGTCCTCTCGCAGGGAGGGCTCGTCCGATCGAATGAAGTCCCCCAGGGTCATCAGATCGGCCAAGGTGCCGTTGACCTGGGCGGCGACGCCGGCGCTCTGGATGCGTAGGTCGTCGTCATCGACCACATCCGTGTCGAGCCCCTCGACCTCGGGGAAGCTCACCCCGTGGTTGTCGAAGCTCGGAAGGGCCGCGAGGAACTCGGCGTCCTCGAGGAACAGGGTGTTGCTCCAGGGATCGCCGCAGGCCTGCATGGCAAGCAGGGCGACGACCGAAGCACACGGAGACTCCAATCTCATCTGCACCCCTAGAACCGGTAGCCAAAGCTCAAGCGCAGCTCGTTGAAGCGCATCCACTGGTCGATGTCATCAAGCTGGTAGGGCACGAAGAACTGCCGCAGCTCGAGGTCCAGCTCGAAACGCCCCGGGTGCCAGCCAGCCCAGCCGGTACCTCCGATAGCCACCGAAACGAGATCCTGGGTGGAGAGCGACGTCTCTGGGAACGAGCGCTGGAAGTAGACCGCGGACAAGCCGCCACCGAAGCCAAACTGGAAACGCCGAGGGCGCGAAGCCCAGCCACCCCAGGCTCCGATCAAGCCACCGGTGACCGACATGGGCATCTCGTAGTCGAAGTCCTCGAGCACGAGGCTGGAGCGACCGGACCCCATAACGAAGTCGGCGCCCACCCAAGAACCGCTGCGCCACGTGAATCGCGCTCCGGCCCCACCTGAAGGCAGGATGGGCATGTAGGCCGCCTCGACAGTGGGATCGACCGCCCGCAGGACCCCCGCGTTCAGCCGGATCGCCAAGCGGGGCAGGTTGGCTTGGCGGATCTTCTTTTCGATGGTGCCTCGGGCGACGTCTTCCTCGTACTCCACCGCGTCGAAAGCCGCATCGCTCATGCGGAAGTCGCCGCCCTCGTCCATGCGCACGCGAGCAACCTCGAGGTGGGTGGGGTAGCGCCGCTGCACCAGGTACATGCCTGGATGAAGGGACAGCCGCCGCTCCTGGCCCTTCATGTCCACTTCGGCCACGAACATGCGCTGGGCGCGGTCGAAGATGGCGTAGCTACCGAACATGCCCTCGGGGAAGATCAGGGTGGAGCGGGCCACCGAAAGATCGGTGAGCACCACGTCGCCCTTGCCCGCCAGATCCCACTCGAAGGTGGGGTGCTGGGTGCCCGTGCGGGTACCGGCCGTGCGGTAGACCGTCTCGTGGTAGACGTACTGGTAGGCTTCGGCCAGGGTGACGCGCTGATCGGTGTCGTGATCCGCCGCTCCCATCAAGGCGCTGGTGAGGAAGTGGGTGAAGTAGCTACCCCCGATCTCGTCGCTCTCTTGGCTGGCCTCGTCGCTCGAGCTCGAGGTGATGACCACCTGACCCGCTGCACCGAGCCGCTCGGCGAGGTCGAAGACGAAGCTGGGGGCCCTGGTGCCGCCCTTGGTGCCCGTCATGGCGCCGGACTGGCAAGCGTCCAGGAACGCGAGCCGCACGTCGGCACCGGTCCGCTCGATGAGCCCGTCGAGCACCTCGTAGGTCACATAGGACGAGCCCAGGTGCAGGCGAGTGTCGTCGCCGTGGCCAGAGTAGTAGAAGAGGAACAGGGTCTCGTCACCCTCGCTGCGGGCACGCTGGATGTCCTCGCGCACCTGGACCATCGCATCCATCAGGTCGTTGCGTCGCTCGTTGAGCAGCACCCGCACGTCATCGGTGTCGTAGCCACCGGAGCTCGTCAGCACACCCTGAACCTTCGCTGCGTCGTCTTCGGCGAAGTAGAGCTGGTGCATCCCCGGGGCGCCCTCGTTGTTTCCCACCAGCACGGCAAAGCGCCGCACCGCGGCCTGTGCCGGGGTGGGACCCATGGCGACACCCGCAAGGGCGAGGCCTCCGAGCAGCCAACCGTGGAGCCGTTGGAGCATGGCCATGGCGATCTCCTAGGGCTCCCCGCGGGGCGATGGCTCGCCCTTTGGTAGGTAGATGGAGTCCACGTCGGCATAGTCCTCGGCCAGCAGCAGCAGGCCCTCGATACCCTCTTCCTCTTGGATGGCCAGGACTTCGTCCACCACGGCCCCGACGCTGGCATGGCCGAAGTAGGCGAGGATGAGCTCGAAGTCCGGAGCGTCGTCGAGCACGATGCTGCCTTCGAGCACCTTGCGCTCCCCTGGCACCACCGTCACGGGCTCGTCGCCAGCCGACGGGTAGTAGAGGTTGAGCTCGCTCCGCCCGTCCACGGACAAGATCACCAGGGTGGACTCGCCCTGGGTGCGGTAGGTGAACTGCACGCGGTCACCAGCCCAGTGGGTCTCGTCCTCGCTGCCGGGATGCACCTGGTCGTCACGCAGCAGGTAGAACTCGATGCTGCCCTCACCCTTGACACCCTCGGCGGTGTAGGGCGTGACGTGACGTTCACGGGTGGTGTCCGGTGGGAGGATGGCCAGCAACGCGACAGCGGCAGCAGCGGCGGCAGCTGCCACGGGGAGGTAGCGGCGCCACCAGGTGGAAGAGGCACGCTGGCGGGTGGTTTCCCGAGCCTGCCGCTCGGCCTCTCGGGCGTCGACATCCTGAATGCGGAACGCGCGCTTGCGCAAGATCTCGGCGTCGAATGCCGGCACCTGCTCGCGGCTTTGGTCCAGGCCGGCGAGGTACGCCGCCGAGGGGGCGTCCTGCGCGGCTTGGTCTGCCAGCCGCTCGGCTTCCCCACCTTCGACCTCGCCGGACCACAGCCGACCCAGGTCGAGCTTCGAGGGGCGTTCGCCCTGGTTGATGCCTTTCTCGAGGTCTTTCATGGCAACCCCCCGAGAGAGAGCAGGAGAGGCAGCATGGAGAAGAACACCACCAGGGCCCCGGCGGCCAGGGCCAGGCCGTCGCTCTCCATCGCCTTCCGCGCTCGCTTCAGGAAGGTGTTCAGGCGCTTGCGAAGGGTGGGGACGCTCACCCCCACCATCCGGGCCGCCTGTTCGCGGGTCATCTCGTCGAAGAAGAGGTGGATGACGATGGCCCGTTCTTCCTCGCTCGCCAGATCGAGCAGCCTCCGGGCGGTCTCCTCGTCCTCCCAGATCCCCCGACCCCGCTCGAAGCTGGTGCTCACGATCTCCTCGCGAAACACGTGGCGCTTGTCGGCGCGGGAGCGGCGGTTGCGGACGCGGTTGAGGCAGTAGTTGGTGCTGATGCGGTACATCCAGGTCAACGGGGAGGACTCGCCGCGGAACTTCTCCCAGTGCACGATCACGCGAGAGAAGGTCTCCTGCACGGCGTCGTTGGCGTCCTCCTCGTTGCCCAGGATCGAGCGACAGCGCCTGTGGATCACGGGCGCGTAGGCCGTGTACAGGGTCTGGAGCTCGGCATCGGTGGGTGGCATCGTTTCCTCTTCACCCGTTGGACCCGCCAGCGGCCAGGGAAGGAAAGGAAAACACTGCGCGAGACGGAACGTCTCACAACCGGTACGCTAAAACCTAATGGCTAAGGGCTAAAGGCTAAAGGGCAAAGGCCTCAATAGCCGATCTCGAGGCTCAACCCGTCGTACCACGCGGTGCCGCTGACCGTGCAGGACAGCACGACCTTGACGTAGTCGGCTTCCATGGGGGCGTGGCCCTTGATGACGAACTGGCGCCAGTCCATGTCCCCCGTGACCAAGGGGGCTTCGATAGGCTCGCCCACCGGATTGCCGGCGATGTCCTCGAACTCCATGGCCAAGCGGAAGATGCGCTCCTGGTCGCGTTCACGGCGCAGGTAGTGGGCCTTGACGTGCCCGCGAAGCACCAGGGAGGTGCCCGGTGCGATGGTGACCCGCTGCTCGAGCTGGGGCCAGTGACGGGTGCTGGTGTCGCTGTGGAACCGAACCGAGGCGCGCCCGTCGTGCACGTCGGCCGTGTCCAAGGCGATCTGGGCTTCGGGGATGGTGCCGCCTCGGATCACCGCAGTCTCGAGCTGCCAGGTGCCGCCGATGCTGGACGCGTTCTCGAAGGAGTTGTCCTCGAGGGGCAGTCGCGTGCCAGGACCCCGGGTGATGGGCGCGGGACGGGCCCTGAAGTGCTTGGTGAGGCGCTCGCGGGCGCGCTCCTCGCGCACTGGGGTTGGGGCGATGGCGAAGATGATCTCCGTGTTGCCCTTCTTTCCGAACAGCTCGAAGCGCATGTTGCTGCCGGTGATGACGCCGATGCGAACCGACTCGAGCTTCTTGGCCTTGGGGATGTCCGCCATCGTGGCCAGCTCGATGAGGTGCTGCCACTCCAGCTTGCCCCAGCCTTCGGCCCGACGCACCACCGTGTTGCCAGCCCGCATGTCGGCCAGCTCGGTCGCGGGCAGAATGCGCAGATACTCGATGACAACGCGGGTCTTCGGATCGACGACCTGCTCCACGAGGATGGGATCGTAGCCGGCCAGTACGAACAAGGCGGCGTCTTCGAGGTCGGCAGCCTTGAGCAGCTTGACCACCCGATCGGTGGGGGCCGAGTCGTTCATGCGGGCCACGGATTCGGCCTTGGCCTTGTCCTGGGCGGTGGGTATCGGCGCAGTGGCCACCGCCAGAGCCAGGCGAGGAAGAAGCAACATCGAAAGGACGACCAGAAGACGCGTGGGCCGCAAGCGACACCTCCGAAAGCACAGCGGGCGCATCATAGCCCGAACCCCGCTTCCGTCAGCCCCCTTCCGCAAAGGAAGGCGTTTTCGGCTCCACTTCCGAGGGCTCTTCGTCACGCTCGAGGCG
>CAZVHW010000367.1:0-8059 GCA_964626835.1 uncultured Enterobacterales bacterium | reverse complement strand
CTCACGCGTCTGTGGGCGTGGCGGCGGCGGTGCCACCGGGGGACACCCCGGGGCCGTACTCGCGATGCCAAGCCATGGCAGCCGCGAAGGAGCCCAGGTTTGCCGCCGCCTGCCTGAACACCAGCCAATCGGAGGGCTCGGCCGGCGCGCCGGGATCAGCGCAGACCCGCAGCTGGTCGTCGAAGTAGGGGAAGTCCTCCATGCCGTGGGAGTGGATGCCGAAGTTCGTGGAGTCGTAGTAGGTGTCGTCCCTGTTGGTGCCCCCCACCACGTCGTAGGGCTTCGGGTGGGGCTCGCCACGAGCGACGTCGATGGCGGGTGACGCGGAAGCCCAGGACGAGAAGACGTTGAACTCGTACAGCCCCCAAGGGCTCACGCACGCCGGGTAGGAACCCAAGGGCGACATGCGCTCCCAGTCCCAGAACGGCTCACAGAGCATGGACCGCTGCCAGCCCGCCGCGTAGGGCAGGTTCGAAGACCCCGAGGTGCTGGCCCAGAGCAGCTCTTCGGGCGTGCAGAGCCGGCGGCCGTAGTCCTCGAGCAGCGCTTCCCAAGCCGACACGTCGCGGAACGCGAGACCATCCACCGAGTAGTGGTCGCCGCGCTGGCCCGGGAAGGGGAAGGCGTCGATGCAATAGGGGTCCACCTGAACCTCCATCAACGGGATCTGGGCGGGCCCAAACTCACCCCGGGTCGCTCCGAGCCAGCCACCACCGCCTTGGATGGCCACCATGTCCGCCGGACAGGGGAGCGGGAGCTGACCGCCGGCGCTCGAGGGCGAAGAACCGGGGGAGCCGCAGGCGACCAGGAAGAAGAGCCACACGGAGCAGCCTATCTCACCGCGAGCCGCCCGGGTGCGAACGGCAGCGATGTCAGCGCCGCCATGGCCAGAACGCCCGGCGTATGCGCAGCTCGACGTTGGCTTCCCCTACCGCCCCGTGGCTGTCCACCACGTGCAAGACCACCCGATAGGTCCCCGGTCGATGCAACACCGGGCGGGGCTCGAAGCCCTCGATCTGCAGTCCCCCAACGTCCCAGCGGGCGACGTGTAGCGGCTGGTCGTCCTCGCTGCCGGCGGCCGACAGCTCGACAGGCCGACCCGACCGACCGCGCAGGGGCTTGCCCGGCACGGTCCGCCGACCGGCGAGGAGAATGCGGGCCCGTGGGGGCTGGTTGTCGGTGGCGACCTCCCACCGCACGCGGGCGTGGACCAACTCTCCGGACTCCTGCGCCACCGGTCCCTCGACGCTCGCAGGGGGCAGCTCGACGGAGACATAGGCCACCACGCCCTGCTCGTCGTGGCCGAACCCGACCGGACCGAGCGGCCGCTCCGGTTGGTCGTCCACGGCCAGCAGGAAACGATGGCCCGTCGGGCTCGGGGGCAGCTCGAACCGCAGCCGACCCCGAATGGGGACCGGCAAGCCCGTAAAGAGCTCCCTGTCGGGAGGGCCATCGGCTCGAGGCAGCTCCCGCGTCCAGAAGTTGCCCGATGGCACCGAGCCCCAGCCCAGATCCGGGGCGAAGTCGGCCTGACCGACGACACCATCCTCGACGTTCACCAGCCGGTACCCGCGGTGGGCTTCGTCGTGGGCCAGGCCGGCACCGGCCGTCGTGACCTGCACCACTCGCACTTCCTCGTCCCCCCCATCGCGCTGGTGGTCGTAGTGGGAGTGGCCACAGACGAAGGTAGCCTCCGCTCCGGCCAGGCTGTCGAGCAAGCGCCGTCCCCCATGGGCGTCCGCGGTTTCACGGCCCAGGCCGTCCTGCTCGTCGCTGTCCCATCCGTCGTCGTAGTTCCAGACCTCGAACCCCCCGAGGCCCACCGGATCGTTGCCAAAGGGCTCGTTGGGTTTCACGGCCGATTCGTTCATGTATCGCCCGCCGGGATCGTGGTGACCGAAGACCACCAGGCTCTCCCCTGCTTCGCGGGCAGCCAGGACCTGCCCGTCGAGCCACGCCAGGTCCGCTGGAGCGAGGAAGCCGCCGAAGTTGTCCACGAGAGGTGCACCAAGCAGGGGATCGAGACCCGCATCGCTGAGCAGGTCGAGCTCGATCCAGTCCTTCAGGCGCCCGAAGGAGAATGGCACGGCCATGCGACGGGCCGCGCTCCCACCGTAGGTGTTCAAGCCCACGAAGCGGGTGGGCCCGACACGGAAGGCGTAGCTGTCCGGGCCCAGGGTGCGCTGGAAGCCCAGCAGGCCGTCGGTCTCGAGGCGGTACTCCACCAGGTCCCCCATCCTGTCCAGGACACAACCACCCAAGGCTTCGAGGCCATCGAGGGGAGAGGTGGTGGCGAGGGAGCCCACACAGAAGGCTGCCCGATGCACTCGCCGGTGCCAGCCGTCGCGCATGGAGACGCTGTGGGTGGCGTAGGCATCGTGGTTCCCTGGGACCACGAACACCGCCAGTCGAGAGGCGGACAGGCGGCGAGCCACGTCCGCGTACTCGCCCGGCAGATCCATGCCGAAGCAGAGATCACCGGGGTACAGCACGAAGAGGGGATCGAGGAACTCGAGCTCTTCCCGGATCTGCAGCCTGCGGCGCTCGGCGAGGTCCACCAGCCCACGGCCAGGATGAAGGGTGCCGTTGGCCTCGCCACCGGCAAGGTGGCCGGTTGGATCCCCCAGCTGCTCGTCCGCGAGCACGGCGAAACGATACTCCGCCTCGGCTCGGTGGATACGAACCGCCGAGGGCTGGTGATCGTCCAGACAGGCCCCGTCCTCCAGCCGCAGGTGGTAGGAATCGGCCGCCAGATCGATGGGAACTCGCAGGGCCAGCCGCATCAGTCCCGGCGAGGGCGAGTCCGGCGTGAGCCCCAGGACCGAGAGCGTGCGCTGCCGCTCGGGAGAGCGCACCAGCTCGAGCTGGGCCTCGACCGACACCAGATCGGGCTGGCAGTCGACTCGCAGCAGCACCGAGAACGTCTCCCCGGGGCGCACGAGCGCCGGCATGCCGAGCACGGGGTAGGCGATCTGCCTCACCGAGGGAAGCACGGGGCTGGCTTGGGCTAGGCCGGCCTCGAGACCGTAGCCCGGATCTCGCAAGCCCAGGAAGGACTCGGACCGCACCGATCCGGGGGCCAGGGCTGCGCCGACGAGGAGCGAGACCAGAAGACCAACACGGGCGGACAAAGAGCCGATCACACTGTCCTCCACGGGGGAAGGTGCATTCCTAACCCGCGGCCGGAAGAGGCACCGCAGGCGCTCAACATCGGGGCGAGACGATCCGAAAGCGCCGGTGGCGGAAATGCACCGCCACACGCGCGCAGGAAATGCATCTCATCACCCCCCTCGCCGACACGACGGTGTCAGCGTCAGGCCCCAGCTCGTCCCGGCCTTGTCTATCCACCTCGCCACGCCCCTGAGCTTCCAGATCATGCGGAACATGCGCAGCATCCGCGATCGGCTCAGTCATGTCTCGAGCGGGCGACGGATAAACAAGGCCGCGGACGACGCTGCGGGCATGGCGGTCGCGAACAGCCTGGGGGTGGTGGCGGGGAGCAAGCGCGACCTGGGCACCCGCCTCGAGGAAGAGGGGCTGCTCAGCCCGCTGCAGCACCGCATGGTTCGCGGCATGGTGGAAGAAGCCGTACGCGCCAGCCAGGGCGACGCCTCGGGCGCACTGGAAGCCTTCGGCGGCCCTCGCTCGGTGGCACATGGGCCGCGAGCTGTCGGTGTTGTCCCAGGACGAGGTGGTCACCTACCCCCTCGACCGAGCGCCTCCCGACACCGACCCCCAGTCCATCCTGGAAGCTGCCGAGGCCGACGCCCTCCTCGATCTGGACGGCTTCGAGCTCACCGTGCCCTGACCCTCACTCCTCGAGGTTCAACCTCCGCCGCAGCTCTCGGAGCTGCTCCGGAGGTAGGTCTCGCTCCCTCAGCGCCCGGTCCAGCCCATCCCCATGGCGGTACACGGCACGGTGGGTGCAGTCCGGAAAAAACTCCGGGCGAGCGTGGTAGAGCAGCGGCCGGGGGTAGTCCCTGCACATCAGGGGGCGACTCGCGTAGCTGTCGCAAGCGCGCGTAGTGGCGTCGAGATGAGTGCAGCGAAAGACCAGGGCCCGGGCACGACGGTCCACCCGCTCGAGATCGAAGCCGTTCACCACACGGTGCCATGCTGCCAGCACCCACCGGTAGCTGCGCAGGTGGAACAGCAGGAGCGGCAGCTGCACCGTAGGGTGCTCACAGCAAGCTCCGCAGCTCGAACAGGCCCCCCCCAAGAGATAGCGGGGTTCTCCCCTCGAGCGAAGCAGCAGCCGGACCAGGCCCAGATCGGTGGCCTGCACCAGACGCGCGCAGGCCTTCACCAAGCGCCGGAGGGGGTCATCTTGCATACAGGCTGCCTAGAACACCCGCGGCCCTACAAACGCCAGCAGCGCCACGACCGCGAGCACGGCGAGCACGGCGAGCAACACCCCACAGCCCAGGCAACCCCCGATGCGGGCGGGGCGGCCTCGAAAGAAACCCCGACGCCGGTGACCTGGAGGCCCGTGGGACCCCGGATGACCTTGGCGCGGCGGACCGTGACGCGGCCCACGATGGGCGGGAGGGCGATGGGGGCGGTGTGGCGATCTGCGACGGCGCATGATGGGACCTCCTCTACTGCAGTAGCAGCTCGTTGCTGGCATACAAGCACGTCGGCTCGCAGTCCTCTCCGTTGGGCTGCAGCAGCTGGTAGTCGGGCTCGAAGGCGGCGTAGCCGATCTGATCACCCTCGAACGCCACGGTGACCGCCATGGCCCTGGCGTCGGTGTCGTCCAGGAAGAACCCGTCCACGGACTGCTCGGAGGTATCCAGGGCCGAGCCGGACAGGTAGAGCATGACCCTGGGGTCGTTGCAGCCGTCGGTGGTGTCGGTCTCGAGGGGGATGGTGGCCTGGCACACCACGATGTCGCCGTGCATGTCCACCGTCACCGTGTAGATCCCGGGCTCGAAGGCCGCTCGCGAGAAGAACACCTCGACGCCGTCGGTGCAGCCCAGCGAGGTGCAGTCGAGGGAGTCGATGTCTTCGCAGGCGGGCAGGGCGCCGAGGAAGAGGATGGAAGGCAGCAATGCGCGCAAGGGTTCCTCCGAGCCTGGGTCCGGTCAGGACCGTCGGGAAGGTAAGCTAACGGCATCACCGCGAGGCACAATGGCACCCCCACGCCCCCTCCTGCTCCTCTCCCTCTTCTTGCCGGCTACAGCGCTGGCCCAGGATCCACAGGGTGCCTGGCGCACCGTCGAGACGGAACACTTCAGGCTGCACTATCCCCTCGAGGCCGAAGCCTGGTCGCTGTCCGCCGCCCAGCGCTTCGAGACCATCCACGCCCAGGTCACCGAGCGCGTGGACTACGAGCAGGACAAGGTGGTGGACGTCGTGGTGCTCGATCCCTACGCCATGCCCAACGGCTTCGCCATGCCGAGCCTGCGCAGGCCGCGCATGGGGGTGTACACCAGCGCACCGGGGGCCGATTCGTCCCTGGGCTACTACCGCAGCTGGGTCGAGGTGCTGGTGGTCCACGAGGACACTCACCTCACCCACATGCTGCGGCCCTCCCGAAGCAAGCTCCGCCGGCCCCTCACGACCATGCTGGGCTACGGCCCCGTGGCCCTCAAGACGCCCCTGTGGATGATCGAAGGCTACGCCGTCTACCTCGAGGGCCAGCTCACAGGCGCGGGGCGCCCCAACGCCGACTTGCGGGCCAGCTGGCTGCGGGTCATGGCGCGCGAGGGCACCCTGCCCGGCTACAAGCAGCTCAACGGTAGCGACCGCTGGCTGGGCGGCGCCGTACCCTACCTGGTGGGCTCGGCCTTCGTGGAGTGGCTGGTGGCCCAGCACGGGGAGCAGAGCCTGCGCGACCTCTGGGCACGCCTGACCGCCCGCAAGCTGCGAGGCTTCAAGGGAGCCTTCGAGGGCGTGTACGGCGACCAGCCAGACGTGCTGTACGACCGCTTCTGCGCCGAGATCACCCACGCGGCCCTCGAGATCGATCAGGCACGCCCGGTGGACCAGGACGTCCTGTGGCGGGAGATGACCCGCAGCACCGGCCTGCCCGCCTTGGCCCCCGATGGCAGCCAGCTGGCGGTGGTCGAGCCCAGGGAGAGCGGCCCACCCCGGCTGCTGGTCCTGCCCACGGAAGACGACGGCGAGCTCAGAGCCGAGTGGGAAGAGCGGGTGGCCAAGGTGCTGGAGCGCGACCCAGAAGACGTCGCCCCCATGCCCCCCGAAGTCTTCGCAGCCGAGCCCGACGCCCAATGGAACCACGCGGCCCACTACACGGGCCATCCCCGCTGGATGCCCGACGGGGAACAGCTGCTCTTCTCGGCCTGGGTGGCCGATGCCGACGGCAGCTGGCGGCCCGACCTGTTCACGTGGAAGGTGGGCACGGCGGGCGAGCGCCGCATCACCCACGCCGCAGGCCTACACGACCCCGATCCTTCCCCCGATGGCTCCTGGGCCGTCGCCGTGCGCCAGCGCTGGGGCGCGAGCCAGCTGGTGCGGGTAACCCTCGACACCGGCGAGTGGACGGCCATCACCGAACCCTCGGTGGAGCTGGTCCTGGACCACCCCCGCATCAGCCCCGACGGCCAGCGCATCGCCTACCTGCGCCACGCAGGCGGCTGGGAGCTGGTGCTGCGGGACGTCGCCACCGGCAACGAGCACGTGCTGCCCACACCCATGAGCGCAACCATCCTGCAGCCGGCCTGGCGATCCGACGGCCAGGCCCTGTTCCTGTCGGTGGGGCAAGCCGGCTTCCAGGAAGTCTGGGAGCTGCCCCTCGACGGCGCCCCACCCCGCCAGCTCACCCACAGCCCGGGGGCCGCCTTCGGGCCCTCGCCAACGCCTGACGGCTCGGCGCTGTACTACCTCTCCATGGACAGCGAAGGGCTCGACCTGAACAGGATCACCCTGGACCAGGCGCTGGCCAGCACGCCACCCGATCGGCAGTTCGTAGCGCCTGTGGTCCGCCCGGCTCCGCCCGACTCTCCCCCCGAGTTGGTGGACAGAGACACCCCCCTCGAAGCGCAGCGCTACGGCTTGGGGCGCCCAGGCGCCAAGCTGCTGATGGGCGCGGCCTTGTCCCCCCACTGGGACGCGGCCGAGATCGGCCTACGCTTCGGCGACGTCATCGGCCGCTGGGACCTGCTGGCCATGGGCGGCTGGTCGAAGGACCAGAGTCTGGACGGCGCGGCGCTCACGGCCAGCTGGCGCAGGCTGCCCGTGACGGCCCAGCTGCACGGATTCCTGCTCGCCGAAGCCGCCATGGACCGTCGGGCGGGTGGTGTCTTCGATCTCGAGGCCGGCAGGGAGCTGGACTGGGGATCGGTGGACCTGCACCTCGGCGCCTGGATGGACCAAGACGTCGACGACCCCGAAGACCCCAGCCGCACCGCCGGCTTCGCCAGTCTCGACTTCGAAGATCGCAGCTGGCGCGGCCCCGCCTGGCTTGACGTCTCCACCCACGCCATGGGCCAGGGTGGCTTCACCGGGGGGACCGCTTGGTGGCAAGCCGACGGTTCCGCGGGCCTGGGCATGGGCTGGTACCCGCTGGGCATCGAGGCCACCTACGGCCTCGGCACCAGCACCCAGCCCGGTGACGACGCCCCCTACCGACTGGGGGGCATGGCCTCGAGCCTCACCCACCCCGCCCACGACGCCAACCGCGTGCTCTCCCCACTGCTGGCGCCCGGATCCGCCACCGGCGCCAGCCACGACCGCTGGCGCGCCGCCATGACCATCGCCCCGCTAGCGCTGTACGCCGAGCGCCACCGGTTCTGGCCCGACACCACGCCCTGGGGCACGAACCCGACCACCGCCACCGTGGTGGGGCTCGAGCTGGACCTGTCCATGGCCCGAAACCCCATCGCCGGCATCCCCGGCCTGGAAACAACGCTCGGTGTGGGCTGCCTCGTGGAAGATCCCGACCAGGGCCTATTCGACAAGCCCTGCACCCAACTCGACCACTACGGAGCCTACCTCGGGCTGACCTGGACGCCCTGACCCAGTCACACCGCCACCACCACGCGCCCCGGGTAGCGCCAGACCAGGGCGGCTCCGATGCGGGTGACCGAGATCCTGC
>CAZVHW010000366.1:5497-8063 GCA_964626835.1 uncultured Enterobacterales bacterium | reverse complement strand
CTGGCCTGGAGCACCACGACGAAGCCCCCGAGTTGGGTCCTCACATGGACCTCGCATCCGATCCCATGGGCGTCTTCGCCGTGCGGCAAGCCCGCTCCCATCAGGAGCGCGGCGTCAGCCTGCCGATGTTCTTGGGCCTGTTCAAGTACCTGCGGCGCGCCTACCAAGACCTCGTCGCCCAGCACGTGCACGCCAGCCCCAGGCTCGGTGAGGTCCAGTCCGACCTGCGGCGGATCTTCGACTTCATGGAGATCGCCATCTGCGATGCCTGGAGCCTCCGCAGCGAGCCCGAGGTGCTCGAGGCGCTCCAGCAGCGCAGCAGGGAGATCACGAACGAGAAGAACGCCTACCTGACGGTGTTCGAGAGCCTCTCCCAGCCCGCCTTCATGCTCGACACCCGTGGCCGCATTCGCAACATCAACCACCAGGCGGTGCGCATGCTGGGCGGTCTGGATCGGCCCGGCGGTGTGTACTACGCCCAGGACGAGGAAGATCGCTCCGGGCCCCAAGAGCGGGAACTGACCGAAGAGGGCGCGGCCACCGGGGCGCCCGAGGCTCTCGTCGGCGTGCACATCCGGCAAGTCGTGCCGTTCTTGCCCCCCATCGACGGTCTGTTGAGCTCGGTGTCGCCGGAGCGCTCCGAGCTCGAGATCCGCGGACCAACGGCCCAGGGCTTGCGAGACTTCCAGGTGCTCATCTCGCCCATGCTCGACTTGAGCTCTCGACTACTCGGGGCCGTGGTCCTGTTTCAGGACGTCACCGAGCGGCACGAGCTCGAGAGCCACCTGCGCTTCCTGGCGACCACCGACGCTCTCACCGGGGTCGCCAACCGCCGCAGCCTGCTCCGCTGCGCCGAGCACGAGTTCCGACGGGCCCGGCGCTACGGGCGGCCGCTGGCGATGCTCCTGCTCGACCTGGACCACTTCAAGAAGGTCAACGACACCTGGGGTCACTTCGCTGGCGACGAAGCCTTGAAGGCCCTGTGCGGCGTCCTTCTGGAGGGCCTGCGGGGCAGCGACATGCTGGGCCGACTCGGGGGGGAAGAGTTCGCGGTGCTGCTGCCCGAGACCAGCGTGCAGGATGCCTGTGGCACAGGCGAGCGTTTTCGACAGCTCGTCGAGGATCTGAGGGTCGACTGGCACGGGCATCAGATCCGGCTCACGGTCAGCATCGGAGTCGCCATCCTCGAGGCTAGCGATCCCGACATCTACGCCTTGATGCGTCGGGCGGACCTGGCGCTGTACACGGCCAAGGACGTCGGGCGGAACCGGGTGGTGCTCTGCGCCGACCAGCCGGCCGCTGCCGATCTCGTGGGTGAACAGGTGGACTTCGTGCTGGACGACGTGTAGCGCTCGCGGGTCTCAGGCCGCGGTGTCGTCTGCCTCCAGGAGATGCCGGTAGTCCTCGAACGCGGCCGGGCGGGACAGAAACTCGTCCCGGTTGGCGGCCACCACGAGGGGGAGATCCGGGCGGAGGCGATGGAGGGCGACGATGGTGCACATGGGCGACGTTCCTCGACCCGGGTTCCTTGTCCTCCTCGCGAGTCCTGCGCCACCGCAGCTTGCGGCGAGGTGTGCTTCCTTCCTACGGTGCCTGAACGGATACCTTGTCCAACACTACCCAGGAGGTCCCGATGCGCTCGCTCGTCGTTGTCATCACCACCACGCTCGTTATCGGCTGTGGCTCCGATTGTGCGGAGCCCTGTGCCATTCTCTACGGCACGGTCGGGGAACAGTGCGCCATCCAGCGGCCTGGCTACGGCTCGACCGATCTCGTCGACCTCTGCATGGACCAGTGCGGCGACGCCATGGCCGTCCGCGGCGATGTGGGGGACTACGACCCCTACGCCTATGTCGGCGACGGCGAGTCGGTCTCGCTCGAAAACCGCGACCAGGCGCTGCTGTGGAAGGAGTGCATCGTCGAGACCAGCTGTGAGGATCTCGAGCTCGGTACCTGCGCGCCCATCTGGTAGACCCGCGGCATTGTCCAGCCAGGAGGCCACCCCATGATCCATCTCCTCCCGCTGATCGAGGAGCAGATCAAGTCCATCCACAAGCCACGCCCCACACTCATCTTCCCCGAGGGTGACGATCCCCGCGTCATCTCTGCCGCGTCCCACCTGACCAGCGGTGCCAACATCGTGCTGGTTACGTCTCGGGAGCGCGCTGAACGGGTGCTGGACGAGCAGCAGGTCGAGCTGCGAGGTTCCCGCAAGCGTCTGCTCTCCTCGGTTTGCTTTGTACAGCCTTCGGAGCATCCGGCTCTGTGTCAGGAGTTTCACGAGGCCTTCTTCGAGGCTTCCCACGGTTCTCGGTGGGCGGTGCCCTATGACAGGGTGGGCGAGCTGGTGCGCGAGCCCGTCATGTTCGCGTGCATGGCCGTGCGGCAGGGCTACGCCGACTGTGTGCTCGGTGGCGTGGCGAACGCCTCGCGAGACTTCTTCCGGCCCGCGTTGCGGCTGCTGCACACGGAAAAGAAGGCTTTCGCGGCGGCGCTCTTCTCGCTGCCGGACAGCCACCCCGAAGAAATCTACCGCGAGAACATCGTGGTTTTCGCCGACGTGGCC
>CAZVHW010000366.1:0-5487 GCA_964626835.1 uncultured Enterobacterales bacterium | reverse complement strand
GCCATCAACGTGGACCCAGACCCGGACACCTTGGCCCAGATCGCGGTGGGATCCTGCAAGATCGTGCGGGATCTCGTTCCAACTTCGGTGCTGCCAGCCATCAACGGAGCGATCCTGTCCTACTCCACGCGGGGCTCGGCGTCGGGGCCCTCGGTCGAGCGCATCCGCGCGGCCGCCGCCAAGATCGAGCCCATGTTGGAGGCCCTGGCCCGGCACGATCCTCTCTACGGGAGCATCCACATCGAGGCCGAGCTGCAGATCTCCTGCGCCATCTCCATGGCCGCAGCCCAGTCCAAGCTGCGGAACGCGCTGGCCGATCCGGACTCGGCCGTGGGGCGCGCCAACGTGCTCATCCTGCCGTCGCTGGACGCGGGCAACCTGATGTACCACCTGTACGCCACCCGGTACCCCGATGCGGACCAGATCCTGATGGTCGGCGGCATGGACGCCAAGGTGCTCGACTACTCCCGGTCGAGCACGGCCCGGGTCGTGGCCTTGGGTGCGGCGGCCACCACCTTGCGCTTGAAGCGCAGGGCCAACTGGAGCGGCACGCCCAGGGACCGTTTTTTCCCGAAGTATCGAACCTTGGTGGTGAACCTGGGCTCAACCAGCACCCGGATGGCCATCTACCACGGGAGGAAGGTCGTGATCGAGCGCGAGGCGGCCCACTCGGTGGACGAGATCGAGGCCTGCGGCTCCATCCAGGGCCAGCTCCCCATGCGGCGCGCCGTGGTGGAGCGCGCGCTGGTGGAGGCGAGCATCGACCTGAGCACCCTGGATGCCTTCGTGGGCCGGGGTGGGTTGGTCAGGCCGCTGGTCTCGGGCACGTATCGGGTCAACGAGGCCATGCTCGAAGATCTGGCCTCGGGTAGCTACGGCGAGCACGCCAGCAACCTTGGTGCCGCCATCGTCCACGCTCTGGCCGTGCCCGTGGGCAAGCCAGCGTTCATCGTGGATCCGGTGGTCACCGACGAACTGGACCAGGTGGCGCGCCTGACCGGGCTGGTCCAATACGAGCGGCGTGCTGCCTGGCACGCGCTGTCCCAGAAGGCGGCGGCGCACCGCTACGCGGACGAGCACTCGAAGGACTACGAGGACGAAAACCTGATCGTGGCGCACATGGGGGGCGGCATCACCGTGGGCTGCCACCGGCACGGCCGGGTCACCTGGGTCGGCAACGGCCTGGACGAGGGGCCCATGACCCCCGAGCGCGCCGGCTCCATGCCCTCGATGGCCCTGGTGGACCTCTGCATGAACCACGGTCACTCTCCCCAGGAAGTGCTGCGGGAATTGGTAGGCCATGGCGGACTGGTCTCCCACCTGGGCACGTCGGACCTGCGCGAGGTCCAGGCGCGGATGGACGCGGGCGACGGCTACGCTGCCCTGGTCTTCGAGAAGCTCTGTCAGGACATCGCCGCCAACATCGCGTCCTGTGTCCCCCGCTTCGAGGGCGAAGCCATCGACGGGTTGATTCTCACCGGCGGGCTCGCTCGTTCGGAGCGCCTGGTGGTTCGCCTGCGCAAGCTGCTCTGTCGCATTCCCATCGAGATCACGGTCTACCCGGGCGCCATGGAGGGCGAGGCCCTGCGCGACGGTGCGCTGCGGGTGCTGGGGGGGCAGGTGGAGGCGTTGGAGTACTGACTCAGCTCTGTAGCACCTGCGCCACGCTCTCCACCGCCACGTTGCGCCCGGAGATCACGGCCACCACGGGGCCTTCCAGGGGCCCCAGGTCTTCCTCGAGCAGGGCCGCCACAACCGCCGCGGCCGAGGGCTCCACCAGGTACTGGTGCTCGGCCATCAGCCAGCGGGTGGCGCGGAGGATCTGGGCTTCGCTCACCAGCCCCACGCGGCGCACGTGGTCCTTCAAGATGGCGAAGGTGCTCACGCCGATGCCCCCCTCGATGCCGCCCGCCAGGGTGTCGACGGGGGGCATGGCGGTGACGGCGCGGCCGCGCTCGAGGGACAGGGCGAGGGAAGGGGAGTCGCGGTGCTGGCAGGGCAGCAGCTCTATGCCGGGGTCTTGGTCGTGCAGGGAGAGAGCGAGCCCCGCTGCGAGGCCGCCGCCGCTCACGGGGGTCACGACGGTGCGCAGGGTCGGTACCTGTTCGAGGATCTCGAGACCCAGGCTGCCGCCATTGCCGGCGATGATCTCGGGGTCGTCGAAGGCCGAGACGAAGCGACGGCCAGTTCGTCTGGCTTCCTCGCGAGCCTCGACCTCGGCGTCGTCGTACCCCCGGGACTCAGCCAGGACGACGTCGACCCCCATGCGTCGCATGCCGGCCAGCTTGGCTCGGTCCACGGTGCTGGGCACGTAGATGGTGGCCGGGATGCCCAGCTCCCGCGCCGCGTAGGCGACGGCCTTGCCGTGGTTGCCCGCCGAGCAGGTGACGATGCCTGTGGAGCGCTGGGCGTCGGTCAGTCGGGACAGCCGAAACCAAGCGCCGCGGATCTTGAAGCTGCCGGTGATCTGCAGCTGCTCGAGCTTGAGCCAGACCGGTACGCCCAGGTGATCCGAGAGGGCAGGGGAGGGCTCCACCGGGGTGCGACGGATGCGGGGGGCGAGGTAGGCGGCGGCCTGGTGGATGAGGGGGAGGTCGGGCATGGGAGGGCTCGAAGGGGCGGGAACAAGTATCGTCCAGGGCGGGTGCGGGCCGGTACCGGAGTGTTGGCCAGCGGAGGATGCCGCCGTCCTTTGCGCCTTGGCTGGACGTCGGTGGCGGGCGAGATCTGGCTTTCTTCACCGCGGAGTGCGCGGAGGACGCTGGAATCGCGAAGCGATGGGCAGACGCCGGGCAGGGCCCGGTGTCGCACGGGCTGCCCCACGCCTCGAGCCGTGGGTGGAGATGGGCCTCGAGGGGGAGTGGTGGTGGGCGGGGGACGGCTTTGGGCTGCCGCACCGGTTGCCGAGCCGCGGTGCCGTGGTGCTGATTCGTTGCTCGGGGAGCGGCGCCGCGAGCCCCATGGCGAACTATCGAGCGTCAGGCGCTCGATTCTCCGGGTTCCGGGCGCGATGGGGTCCTCCAGCGGGCGCAACTGCCCACCCTTGGCCCAAGGGTCCCGGGTTACGCACGCGGTGGGGCCCTCCAGCGGGCGCAACTGCCCACCCTTGGCCCAAGGGTCCCGGGTTACGCACGCGGTGGGGCGCGCTGACCACATCGTGCGCCGCGAGGGCGGGCGACGTTTGTTACCAGCAGGCCGACCGCCAGGGCCGAGGTCGAGCATGTCGAGACCGCGTTGATCTTCGACCACCACTGCAGGCCGGTGCTGCCGCGTTACGCCAGCGTGGAGTAGGAGGTCCCATGCGCTCCGAAGCCCGCCTGATGCTCATGACGTGCAACGCCGCGCGCCCCTTTGCCGAGCGGGTGGCGAGCGTGTTGGACCGCAAGCTCATCCCCACCAAGGAGACCTGGTTCGCCTGTGGTGAGGGCAAGATGGCCATCAAGAAGCACGTGAGGCGCGGCGATCTCTACGTGTTCCAGGCCATTGTGGGGCCCGGCGACGGGCGCTCTCCCTACGACCGCTTCGTCATGCTGCTGCACGCCATCGAGGCCGCGTCCCTGTCCGACGCCGAGTCCATCACGGCCGTGGTGCCGTACTACCCGGGGGCGCGCCAGGACAAGCGCAAGGACGGCTCCCGCGAAGGCATCAGCGCCGGGCTGTTCGCGCGCATGCTCCAGGAAGCCGGCGCCACTCGCGTCATCGCGGTGGAGATCCACAACGAAGCCATCGCCGGCATGTTCGATCCCTCTCGATGTCGCCTCGAGAACCTCTACCTCACCAGGCGGCTCGCCCAGTGGTTGAAGGAAAAGGGCCTGGCGGGCGACACGGTGGCGGCGCCCGACGTCGGCGGCCTCGAGCGGGCTCGGCGTTTCGCCTCGGAGCTGCAGGCCGACCTGGTGGCCCTGTCCAAGGAGCGGGACTACAGCACCCCCAACAAGGTCCTGCGGGCCACGCTGATCGGTAGCGTCCAGGACCGCGACGTGCTGCTCATCGACGACATGATCGACACGGCGGGATCCGTGGTGGCCGCAGTGGACGAGCTCAAGCGGCACGGAGCCCGCAACATCACGGTGGGGTGCGTGCACCCGGTCCTGTCGGGCCCAGCGTGGGATCGCATGACCGGGCTCGCGCAGCGCGCCGAGGCCGAGGGCTGGAGCTTCGCGGTGGTGGGCACCGACAGCGTCCACCACACCGACACGCCAGATTGGTACCACGAGTACCAGCTCCACGGTCTCATCGCCGAGGTCATCCGCCACATCCACGCGCGGGAGAGCGTGGCCCACGCACAGGAGCGCGCTGGGCGCTGGGGGTAGCGCATCCCACGGTTTGGTGATTGTGCCCGGGGTCCCTTCGGGAGTACCATCCTGGAGTCGACCTCCCCGAGGTGCCCATGAATCGCGCCCTGCTCCTGGTGCTCCCCCTGTTCTCCTGCCGTGGTGACACCTCCATCGTCGAGGTGCCCAACCAGGCGCCGACGGTCTCGATCACCACGCCGCCTAACGGCACCGCGTTGGATGAGGGCGACCTGGTCACCTTCGCTGCCTTGGTAGAGGACGATCGGGATCTCAACGAGGAGCTCTGGCTGATGTGGCAGAGCGACATCGACCTGCTGCTCGAGGAAGGCAGCCTGGCCTCGGCCGATGGCACCGTCTCGTACCTGACGGCCAACCTCACCCCGGGCAACCACGCCATCACCCTGACGGCCGTGGACTCGGACGCCGAGGAAGCCACCGACGTGGTCGAGGTGACCATCATCGACGTGCCCGACGCCCCGGAGATCGACATCCTGCACCCCGTCCCCGGCGAGTACGGCTACGAGAGCGAGCTGTACGAGTTCTTGGTCATCGTCAGCGACCTGCAGGACGAACCCGAGGACCTGGTGGTCTACGCCAACACCGACAACGAAGCGGATCCCGTCGATTTCTGCGTGCTGGTGCCGGATGCCTCGGGCATGGCCAGCTGCGAGTACGCCTTGACCGTGGGCGAGCACTTCCTCACCTTCGACGTGGTGGACCTGGACGAGTTCACCGGCTCTGCCACCGTCTACTACGAGGTGATCGCCAACTCGTCCGTGGACGACGACGGTGACGGTTGGACCGAGGATCAGGGAGACTGCAACGACGCCGATCCGTCGGTCCACCCCACCGCCGCCGAGTACTACAACAAGGTGGACGACGACTGCGACGGGATCGTGGACGAGGGCACGGTGGGCTACGACGACGACGGCGACACCTGGACCGAGCTGGACGGGGACTGCGACGACGACGACGCCAGCACCTACCCTGACGCCGAGGAAGCCTGCGACGGCGCCGACAACGACTGCGACGAGGTCGTGGACGAGGACACCGTCTGCTACGACGACGACGGTGACTGCTACTGCGAGAGCGGGGCCTGTATCGGCAGCATCTACGACGGCTGTGACTCCCTGGGGACGGAGCTCGACTGCGACGACGCCGATCCCAGCGCCTACCCCGGCGCAACGGAGAC
>CAZVHW010000365.1:0-8065 GCA_964626835.1 uncultured Enterobacterales bacterium | reverse complement strand
GTTGGTCATGCCCCGCTTGTACATCTTCATGATGTCGGCCGATCCGGTCTGGATGCCGAGCTCGGTGAAGACGTGGCCGGCGTCCACCATGGCCGAGTACTTCTCCTCGTTGATGGTGGTGGGAGAGCACTGGGCCCGGAAGGGGATGCCGAGCTCGCGCTTCCAGTGGTCGCAGAACTTGAGGATCTCGGCGGTGGAGGTGGAGAAGAACACGTCGTCCTGGAAGTGGACCATGCCGATCTCGGGCCACTTGCGCACCACCTGCTTGACCTCGCCGATCATGTGCTCGACGGAGCGGCGACGCAGGTAGCGCTGCCCCTTGTACAGATCGTGGGCGAACGCTACGCCGCAGTAGCTGCACTTGTGGGGACAGCCGCGGGTGATCATGGCCTTGTAGGCCAGGCGCATGGTGCCAGAGCGGTCGATGTAGCGGGGACCGACTTGGCGCCAGCGGTCCCAGTCCAGGCGGATGAGGTGCTGCTTCTTGTCGTCGTAGGACCAGTCGTCTGCCAGGTCGAAGTCCTGGTAGGGGATGGTGTCCAGATCCTGGATGAGGGGACGGATGGGGTTTCCCACCACGCGCCCGTCGGGCTTGCGGAACCACCAGTTGCGGATGTCCCAGGGCTCCTCGCCGGCCTCGAGGCGGTCCACCAGCTCGAGCATGGCTTCTTCGCCTTCGCCCACGCAGACCATGTCCACGAACTGCAGCGCCTGTTGGGGCATGGTGGTGGAGTGGAAGCCACCCCACGCGATGGGCTTGTCGGGGAATCGTTTCTGGATGGCGCGCGTAGCCTGCACTGCCATGTCGAACATGGTGGAGAGGAAGGAGATGCCCACCAGGTCGCAGTCCGCGACGAGCTCGAGCAGGTCGTCGATCATGGTCTGGGGCGCCTGGATGATGGCGGCCGTGTTCTTCTTGAAGCGCATGCCGTAGGTGTCGGCGGGCAAGAAGATGATGCGCGTGTCGTGCCCGTGGGCCTCGAGGTAGGCCGACAGCGCCCGCAGGGCGGGGGCGTAGTGGTCCATGGGGGTGGGATTGATGAGCGCGACCTTCATGGATGGCCTCGGTCGGGGCTCGCGGGGGAGCCGGGGAAGTCGGAGCGACCTTAGCCGCAGTGATGCGCGATCGCCACGATGAAACGTGGCGTCGAGGGGGCTAGGCCACCGGCAATACCGGACCCGGGGGCAGCCCCTCGACCACGTCGTCGGCCTTTGCCTTGTACGCCACCTCGCCCAGGACGACGCCGTGCAGGGCCGGCGGGCCCTGACCTATGCGCATGACGGCCTGCACGGGCAGGGGATCACCTTCACCCGAGCCGTCGCCAGTGCGCACGAGACTCAGCGTGCGGTTCTTTGCCCTCAGCTCGTAGCGACCAGCGCTGGTCTCCACGTGTAGGACGCCGTCGCGGAGTTCGATGCTGCCTGGCTGGCTGCCGAGAAGGGCCGCGAGGTTTTTGCGGGTATCGGCATCGACGGTGGGTGGCAGGCCCTTGCTGCGGCCGGGCTTGATGCGCTCGAGGACTTTGCGTGAGGCCTGAAGGCCCAACAGGTGCGCAGCCACGAAGTAGGTCGCGCCGGCGGCAGCCACGACCGGAAAGAGCATGAACCCGTGGCTGTAGGGAAGCAGCGACCAGAGCACCACGCCCATGATGGCGGCAGCGACGACGATGCGGCCGTGATCGGCGTAGACCTGGCCGGAGAGGCCCCCGGCCCTCTTGCCCAGACCCCACCACAGCAGCGCCACCTCGGCGGTGACGAGCACGCCGTGGGACAGCGGTAGGCCGATGAAGCCCAGTCCCAGGGTGTAGACCAGAAACAGCGCCACCGGCAGCTTGGCCAGCATGGTCGCCCCGGCCGCACCCATGGCGTACCAGGGGTGACCGATGGCGTAGTAGCAGGGCAGCAGCACGCGGTGCATGCCGATGCCCCAGGTGGCGATGGCGTACATGCGCAGCACGGCGGCGGTGGCGGCGCTGGCCTCGGGCGTGAACTCGCCGCGTTCGTACATCAAGGCGATGATTGGATCGGCCAGCATGTACAGGCCCACGGCCGCCGGCAGGATCAGGAAGCTGTTCAGCGAGATGGCCTCGCCCAGGGCACCGCGGAGCTTGTCGCGCCTGCCCGTGGCCGCCAGGGTGGAGAGACCCGCCAGGGCGGCCGTGCCCACGGCCCCCGCCACGATGGAGTTGGGCAGCTGTACCAGGCGGAAGGCATATTGCAGGTAGGAGACCGGTCCGTCGCCAAACTTCGAGGCGAGCTGGCTCTCCACCAGCAGGTTGAACTGCACCGTCATGATGCCCAGGAAGGCGGGGATCATGAACAGGAACAGGCGCTTGAGGGCAGGGTGGCCTTTCAGGCTGGGGCGGATGCGCCAACCCTCCTTCAACAGAGCCGGCAGCTGGACGAGGAACTGACCGGCGCCACCGATCACCGAGGCGATACCCACCAGCAGGATGCCATCGGTGCCCGTGGCTGCTTCCCACGGTCCCTTGAGGAAGCAGGCGACGATCACGGCGATGTTGAAGGTCGCCGGGGCGATAGCGGGCAGGAAGAAACGTCCCCGCACGTTGAGCATGCCCATGAACAGGCTCGCCAGGCTGACGGTGGCCAGGAAGGGCGCGAGGATTCGGGTGAGCGTGGCGGTGAGCTGGAACTTCGAAGGGTCTTCGGCGAAGCCCCAGGCGACCGCGTACACCCAGGCTTCCGGGAAGGCGAAGGTGAGAACCGTGATGAGGCCCAAGGCCAGCAGTAGGACACCCAGAAAGGCGTTGGCCAGCTTCCAGGCGGCTTCGAGGCCGTCCTTCTGCTCCGTGTCGGCGAAGATGGGCACGTAGACGTTGGCCAGGGAGCCCTCCGCCAACAACTCGCGGAAGAACTGCGCGGCGCGGAAGGCAGCGTTGTAGGCGTCCGTGGCCAGCCCCGCTCCGAAGTAGTTGGCGAAGATTATCTCGCGGACCAGCCCGGAGAGGCGGACGACGGCCGAGGCGGCGGCGATGGTCGCGGCGTTGTGGCCGACCCGGGCGGTCCTGGCGCTGGCATCCGATGGGGTCATGGGCGGGCCCTGCAATGCCCCGGCAGGAGCCCCACGTCAAGGCGCCTGGAACTCGGTGTTGAATGGGAACGGCGGGAGGGGCGTCGGGCCCCGACGAGTGCATCCGTCCGAGACTCGCCACCCAAAGGAGGTCGGCATGCTTCGATATCTTCTCGCGATGACCCTTGGTACCTTGCTTCTCGTTGGTGGGATCTTCTTCGCCTGGCCAGCCGAGGCCCGGCCCGCGGACGGCATGATCAGCGTGGAGAACCAGCGCTTCGAGGCGGTCGAGATAATCGTGGACGGCCGTGAGCTGGGTGACGTTCGGGCGGAGAGCCGTCGTGAGCTCCCCGTCAGCGCCGGCACCCACAGTGTTCGTGTCCGCACGCGAGATGGCCGCGTCGTCCTGGCTCAGACCCTGCGCGTACGTCCCCATGGCGCCGCGGAGCTTCGGATCCCTCCGACCCAGGCCAATCTCACCGTGCGCAACGCCACGGGTCGTGACGGACGACTCGTGGTGGAGGGCATGGACAGAGGCTCCTTGCAGCCGGGTGCCGAGCGCACCGTCGTGCTCGATCCCGGCACGGTGTCGGTGCAGCTGCGCGACGGTCAGTTCGTCTTGGACAGCGCGCGCCTGACGGTGCGGGCGGGTGAGCGACCCAGCTGGAGGGCCGCTGCACCGACCGTGGCCGATCTCGAGGTGCGCAATCCCCTACCGGTGCCGGTGCGCGTGCGGGTGGACGAGCGCCCCACGGTGAGCCTGGAGCCCGGGGAGCGTCAGATCTTCCGCGGTCTCTCGCCTGGCCTCACCTCGGTCGTCGTCAGCGAGCGCAGCGGGCGCGTCCTGGTGCGGGACGAGGTCCGGGTCGATCCCTACGATGGCGGCAACTTCGTGGTCCCGCCGCCCAGCGAGGGTGCCATCCGCCTGGTGAACCTGGGCGCCGGCACGGTGGATGTGTACGCGGGCGGACGCCGGGTTGCGAGCATCGCACCGCGCGGCGAGGAGGAGGTCATGGTGCCGCTCGGCGAGGTGGAGCTGACGCTGCGCGACCGCTCCCGCGACCTGGTGCTGCGCACCACCGTGCGCGTGGAGCCGTTCGAGGAGGTGACCCTGCGCTGCGACCTGCGGCGGTACTACGTCACCCAGGAGCACCGGCTCGTGGCCGAGCTCGAAGAGCTGATCGCCGCGCTGCGCCGGCTGGCGAGCTGACGGCGTCTTCGACCGTTCGCACGCAGGCTGGTGAGGGCCTGCCTGATCTGGAACAATGGGGTCGCCCAGTGGCGAGGTTTCCGTGCAGGCTTTGCTGGCCGTGCTGTCGAAGGAACTCAAGGAGGCGTTTCGCGACGCCAACGTGCTGCTGTACTCGGTGGCCTTCCCGTTGATCCTCTACCCTCTGCTTCTGTGGGGAACGATCCAGCTGCTGGTGCTCCAGGCAGGGGTGGTGGAGCAGCAGGTCCCCAGGTTGGAGATCGACGCGCCATACCGGCTGATGGAGCCGTTGCTCGAACCGCCCGTCCTGCCGGGGGAGGGGGGCGAGGCAGCCTTGCTCGATGGCTCTCTGGACGCCGTGGTGGAGCAGGTGGTGGACGGCGGCGAGGTTGTGTTGACCTGGCGTTCAACCCGCTCTCGGTCGGAGCGAACACGTGACCTGGTGGAGGAGCGGGTAGAGCTTGCCCGCCTCCAGCACCTGGAAGAGCTGTCCCTGGCAGCCGGTCTGCATCCAGATGCGCTCTGCCCGTGGCCCATCGTCTCCACCGACGACGCCCCGTCGGAGCAGATCGCCTTGAGCGCCCTGGCGCGGGTGATCCCGCTCATGGCGCTGCTCACCCTGATCATCTCCATCATCTACCCCATGGTGGAGGTCATCACCGGGGAGCGAGAACGGGGCACCCTGGAGACGACCCTCGTGGCGGCCGTGCCGCGCTGGGCGGTGGTCTGTGGAAAGCTCCTCTCCGCTTCGCTCATGGGACTGCTGGCCATGGTGGGCAACGCCGTCGCCATCTGGGCCACGCTGTCCGGGTTGGCGGCTCAGGCGGGCGCCGACGGCCTCTCGCTCACGGGTAGGGTCACCCTGGAGCTCGTGCTTGCGGTGGGCGCTGTCGTCCTTCTGGCTCCGGCAATGGCGGCTTGGATTGGGCTCGTGCTGTTGCCCGCCAAGAGCTTCGAGAGTGGACAGAACCGGGGCACCCTCGTTCTGACGGTCGCCCTGGCCCTGGCCGCACCTTGCATGGCAGCGAGCCTCGAACCGGGCTGGGCGTGGGCCGCGGTGCCGGTGGGGGGCACCGCGATGGCCCTCAGGGGAGCGCTCATGGGAAACATCACCGTTGGTCCCGTCGTGTTGGCAGGGGCCCTCAACCTACTCCTCGCGGCCTTGGGCCTCGCCCTCGGAGCCCGCGTGCTCGCCCGTGAGGACTACCTCTTCGGCCACGCCACCCCCAGGTGGCTGGCCTGGTTGGAGTCGAAACGATGATCATCGTCGAAGGGCTCACCAAGCGATTCCACAGTCCCCGGGTGGTGACCGCCGTGGACCGGGTCTCCTTCCGCTGCGAGGCTGGCGCGGTCTTCGGGCTGCTGGGCCCCAACGGGGCGGGCAAGACCACCACGCTGCGTATGCTCGCCACCCTCCTGGCACCCGACGAGGGTCGCGCCGTGCTCGCCGGCCATGACGTTCGGAGTGAACCCCAGGCCGTGCGGGGGTCCATCGGGTATCTCTCCACGACCACGGGCCTGTACGGGCGGCTCACCGCGCGGGAGATGATCGCCTACTTCGCCCGCCTGCAAGGCGTGGCCAACCCTTCGCGTCGCACCGAGGAGCTCATCGAGCGTTTCTCGATCGGGCCGTTCGCCCACGTGCGCTGTGACCGGCTCTCCACGGGGATGCGACAGAAGGTCTCCATCGCGCGCGCGGTCGTGCACGACCCTCCCATTCTGATCCTGGACGAGCCGACAGCAGGCTTGGACGTGCTGGTGGCCAGGACGTTCCTCGAGCTGGTGGAGCAGGCCAGGGACGACGGGCACTGCGTGCTCTTCTCCACCCACATCATGAGCGAGGCGGAGCGGCTCTGCGATCGCATCGCGATCCTGTACCAGGGCCGCATCCTTGCGAACGACAGCCTGGACGCCCTGCGCCAGGACACCGGCCAGCGTTACCTCGAAGACATCTTCGTGCAGTACGTGGAGCGCGCCGAGGAGGCTGGGTGAACGTGGCGTTTCCGAGTGTCGGCACGGCGGGCGGGTGTAAGACCCGCCCCTACATCCAGTGCTGGATGCCCGCCCGCCTGGAGGGCCCTTGAGCGAGCTGCTGCGCCAAGCTCTGGTGATCTTCCGAGGTTCCCTCAGGCAGCAGCTGAGGGATCCGCTCACCCTGCTCGCCATGCTGGGGCTTCCCGTGCTGCTGCAGCCGGTGGCGCTCTGGGGCGGTGGAGTGGTGAAGACCCGCGAAGCACGGAGCTTGCGCTCCGCCACGCTGACCGTGCAGGCACCCCCGGCGTTCGAGGAGTGGGTGCTCCCCAATGACCGCTTGGTCGTCGTCGGGGATGGGTGGGGCGAGCAGGAAGGTTCGGAGGTGCTTGCGCAGGTGGTGCTGGCCGAAGACGGTGAGCCAGCCGAGGTGCACTACGACTCCACCGACGGACGCAGCAAGCGTGCTCGAAAGCGGGTAGTCCGCGTCTTGCGCAGGCTCCGCCGGGCGGACATGGATCAGCGCTTCGAGGACGCCGGTCTCGAGCAACGCTGGGGTGACGTGCTGCCCCTGGAGACGGTGGACGTGGCCTCCGAGGCCGAGCGAGAGGGGGGATTGTTGGGGCGACTGCTGCCCCTGATCCTGGTCTTCCTTGCCATGAACGGTGGCGTCTCCACTTCGCTCTCCCTGGTCACCGGAGAGCGTGAACGAAAGACCCTCGAGACCCTGCTCACCGCGAAGGTCGATCGGGGCGCAGTGTTGCTGGGCAAGTTCGCGGTGGTCGTGCTCGTGGCGCTGGTGACCAGCGCGCTCGCGGTGACGACGCTGTGGATCTGCCTGGCTCTGGGCTTGTACCAGGCGCCCGGCGAGGCCATGGCCATCCCAGCCCGCGCGATGCCACTGCTGCTGGCGATGCTGCTGCCCCTCTCGGTGCTGATGGCGGGTGTGTTCACGGTGGTCGCGGCCTATGTGCCGGACTTCCGAACGGGGCAGTTTGCCGCCGTGGCCTTGCTCTTCCTGGGTCTGGCGGCGTCGGGGGTGGCGGCCTTCCCTGCCATTCAGCCGTCAGCGGCCCTGGCGCTGGTTCCCGTGACGAACCTGGCGCTGGCCATGCGGGAGATCCTCGTGGGGAGCTACCCCGTCGGCATCCTGGCGCTCACACTGGGGGCGACCGCCGTCCACGTAGGCCTGGCCCTGTGGACTGGTGTCAGGCTGCTCTCTCGCGAGAGCGTGCTCTACGGAGGGGGCGGCACCGCGGATCGTCGCGCTCGCGGCCGGTTCGCGCCCGACGTGGTGGGCATCTTCGCGGTGGCGCTCCTGCTGCTGTGGTTCCTCGGACAGCGTGTGCAGGCTCTGGACATGCTCTGGGGCATGACCTTCACCCAGCTGGTGCTGGTCGCGGGGACGGCGTTGGGCGCCTTGGTCTGGCTCGGCCTGCCCTTCGAGCGCACGCTGGCCTTGCGGCGGCCCGTCCCACTCGACCTGGGGTTGGCGGTGGTCGCGGGGGTGTCGGCGCCTGGTCTGTCCGCCCTGGTCGCCGCGGCGCAGGATCCCCTGCTGCCCACGTCGAGCCGCATGCTCGAGCAGCTCGAGCAATCCATGACCGTGGAAGCCTCCTTGCCCGTGGTGCTGGTGGTCTTCGCCTTGCTACCCGCTCTGTGTGAGGAGCTCCTGTTCCGCGGGACCCTGCTTGGATTGTTGCGCCGCTCGGCCGGTCCAATAGCCACGTGCCTGGTGGTGGGAGCCCTGTTCGGCGTCGTACATCTGCACCTGATTCGCATGCTCCCGACCGGTATCCTGGGCGTGCTGCTCTGCGCCGCGGTCTGGCGCTCCGGCTCCCTCTGGGTGCCGA
>CAZVHW010000364.1:0-8072 GCA_964626835.1 uncultured Enterobacterales bacterium | reverse complement strand
TGGTGTCGGTGCAGCCCCAGATGCCAGAACGAACCGTGATCATGTACCAGTAGCCGTTGGCGAGCGTGGGTTCGGGTTCCATGCGTATCTTGCGGCCGTTGTCCGGAAAGGAGATCACGAAGTCGATATCGCGGACCACCGAGTTCCCCTCTTCCACGGCTACGAGACGCACGGAGTCATCCGTGCAGGAGGTCGGGTCGGCGTAGGCCGTGACCCGCAGCTCGGGGTGAGCGCTCTCGACCACGGCTTGGTCGAGGTCGAGGGGGACCACTGCAGCGATGCGAAACCCGGTGTCGCGGACTGGAGAATCACCGGTGGCGCACCCCGCAGCCAGCAGCGCGAGGGCGGTCAGTCCTGGAAGCGTGTGGTGAGCAGCCATGACTCCTACTCCTGTTCGGCGGCGTCGATGGCGATCAGCGTGGCAGGGCCCGTGTCGTCCGTCAAGCCGTACCAGACGTCACTCGACCCAGTCGTGGTCAGCCAGGCTCCAGCGGGCGCTGTACCCATCGAGCTCCATCAGGGCCGAGCCGTAGCGGGGTACCAGCCAGTAGGTACCCACGATGATGCCATTGGTGACCGGTGTGTCGTCACCATCGTCGAGGTTGACCACCAGGCAGTCCTCGTCGGCCCAGTCCGGAACCCAGTAGGTTTCGCAGCCATCGACGCCTTCGAAGGTGGCGGTCCAGGTGTAGCTGCCGGTCTGGGTGACGACCTGGTCGCCTGCGACGCCCCTCTTTTCGGCGAACACGATGGGGGGCACGAAGTCGGTCCAGTCCGGGTCGGCCGCAGCCTTGAAGCCGTAGATCAACACGCCCTCGACCTGGTCGCTGGCCCACTTGACCTGCCAGGCGAGGTCTTCGGTGTCGTCCTCGCCGATGGTCCAGTGCTCGAGGGTGATGACCTCGACACCGTCCTCGACCGAGGAATCGGCCTTCTCGATGACCAACCCGTCGGTGACGCTGATGTCGGTGCTGGCGTAGGTCCATTCCCGCGTGGAGCCGTCCATCGGGAAGTGATCGGGCATGTCGTAGCCAGCGTAGGTGTAGCTGGGCTCGCAGCCAACCTGGGCCGCGAAGCTCACGAGGACGAGACCGCAGGTGGTGTACCGGGCAAAGCGCATGAGGTGGCCTCCTGTCTCCAGCCAAAGTGGTCGGTGCCGTGCCAGGCAAGGTACATCGCAGGGGCCGATCCTTCAACAGCAGCGAGGTCCTTGGTTCTCGCTCGTCCGACAAAACGCATCGCCGAAGGTTCGGGCGCAGGTTGACAAGCTCCCCTACCCCCGGGATGATCCCTCCTTCCTCCAACACCCTCACGGAGCCACCATGCCCGCCAGCCGCCCCAAGGACGTCCTGCTCGCCATCGACCAGGGCACGACCGGGTCCACCGCCCTCCTGCTGGACGAGCGGCTGCGGGTGCTGGCTACCCACAACGTCGAGTTCCCCAACTACTTCCCCAAGCCCGGCTGGGTCGAACACGATGTCGACGAGATCTGGGCCAGCGTAGGCCAAGCGGTCCAGGGAGCCTTGGCCAAGGCCGATCTGGACGCCACCGCCATCTGCGGTGTGGGGATCACCAACCAGCGCGAGACCAGCCTGTTCTGGGACCGCAAGACGGGCCAGCCCATCCACCGGGCCCTGGTATGGCAGGACCGCCGCACGACCGATCGCTGCCTCGAGCTGAAAGAGCAAGGCCGCGAGCCCTGGGTCCACCAACGCACCGGCCTGGTGCTCGATCCCTACTTCAGCGGCACCAAGGCGGCGTGGCTGCTCGAAAACGTAGAGGGCGCGCGGGCCCGTGCCCAACGGGGCGAGCTGTGCTTCGGCACCATCGACGCCTACCTCTGCTGGCGCCTGTGCGGCGCACACGTCACCGACCCCTCCAATGCCTCCCGCACCCTGCTGTACGACCTGCACGCCTTGGACTGGAGCGAAGAGCTCTGCGACCTGCTGCGGGTCCCTCGCGCCGCCCTACCCAGGGTGGGCCAGAGCAGCGAGATCTACGGGCGCACCCGCGATGTCGGCTTCCTGCCCGACGGCATCCCCGTGGCCGGCATGGCGGGCGACCAGCAAGCAGCCCTGTTCGGCCAGGCGTGCTTCCTGCCAGGCATGGCCAAGTCCACCTACGGTACGGGCGCCTTCGTGCTGCTCAACACCGGGGACCAGCCCATCCTGTCGGATGCAGGCATGCTCACCACGGTGGGCTGGACCCTGAACGGCGCCACCACCTACGCCCTCGAAGGCTCCGCGTTCATCGCTGGAGCTGCCGTGCAGTGGCTTCGCGACCAGCTGGGCTTCTTCGCATCCGCAGCGGAGGTCGAGGAGCTGGCGGCCACCGTCCCCGACACGGGCGGAGTGGTCTTCGTCCCGGCCTTGGTGGGCCTGGGCGCTCCCCACTGGCGCCCAGAGGCACGGGGTATCCTGTGCGGGCTGACCCGGGGAACCAACCGAGCCCACATCGCCCGCGCCGCCCTCGAGGGCATCGCCCACCAGGTGGGTGACATCCTCGAGGCGATGGTGGGTGACATGGGCAAGCCCCTGACGGAGCTGCGTGTCGACGGCGGCGCTGCCCGGAACGACCTGCTCATGCAGTTCCAGGCGGACATCGTGGGTGCCCGCTGCGTACGCCCCACCGTGCTCGAGACCACCGCCCTGGGCTCCGCCTTCCTGGCCGGGATCGCCGTGGGCGTCTGGGACGGCACCGACCAGGTGGGTGAAGCCTGGGCGGAAGACAGGAGCTTCGAGAGGTCGATGCCGGCCGACGACCTAGCCGAGCGCCGAGCGGCCTGGGCGGAGGCGGTGAGCAAGGCCTAGCTGCCTGCGTCGAGACCCGTGACTCACGACTCCTCCGACACGCGTGCGACGGCGTCGCACACGTTCTGCGAGACGTGATGGTCGGCAAGGAGCGGCCTGGCTCAGACCGTTTCCTCCCCCAACAAGGTCAGCAGCCAGTAGAGGAAGCGGAAGGGGTAGGTCGCCTCTTCGTCGGTGAAACGAACGTCCAGGCGGCCGCCCTCGCGCAGCTGGAAGCGATTGGGCAGGCGCTTCACCAGCGCGGCCAGACGAGCTGCGTTGATCGGCGTCTGATCGTCCATCTCGAGGTCTACGCGCACCTTCAGCCAGCTGATGCGCCGGATACCCAGCTCACGGCATCGCAGTCGAGTCTCGAGCAGCCAGCCCAGGTTGAGCACCTCCACGGGTAGCTCGCCGTAGCGGTCTTCCATGCCGTCGAGCAGAGACCGGAGCTGGCCCGTGTTCTCGGCTCCCGAGAGATACCGATACTCGGACAGGCGCTCCTCGATGCCTGGCACGAGGCTCTCGGGAATGAAGGCTGGTACCGGGACCTCCACCTCGGGATCCAGGCGCTTGCGGTGAAGCTCGCCCCGAGCTTCGGCCAGGACCTCGTCCAGCAGCTCGACGTAGGTGTCGAAGCCCACCGCATCCACGTGACCGTGCTGGTTGTCGCCCAGCAGGGTTCCCGCACCCCTCTGCTCGAGATCCGCGCTGGCCACCAGGAAGCCCGAGCCCAGGTCTTGGTGCTCGAGCAGCACCCGAAGGCGCCGGGTGGCCTTGCGGGAGACGCCGACCTCTGCCGGAACCAGCAGCACGCAGCGGCCCCGGCGCCAGGACCGCCCCACGCGCCCACGGATCTGGTAGAGCTGGGCCAGGCCGAAGTTCTCGGCACGGTTCACGATGACGCAGTTGACGTTGGGTAGGTCCACCCCGCTCTCGATGATGGTCGTCGTGACCAGCACCTCGGCCTGACGCCGCACGAAGCGCACCAGCGCACCTTCCAGGTCGGCGGGCGGCAGCTGTCCGTGGGTGATCTCGATGCGGGCTTCGGGCACCAGCGCCTGGACTCGCCGTGCGATGGCGTCGATGGTGCGCACGCGATCGTGCACGAAGAAGACCTGGCCACCACGACCCAGCTCCTTCATGACCTCCTGCCGAATTACGTCTTCGTCAAAGCGTGCGATGCGCGTCCGGACCGCGAGGCGTTCGGCTGGCGGGGTCGCGATGGTAGAGAACTTTCTCACGCCCGACAGGGCCATCGACAAGCTGCGGGGGATGGGTGTGGCGCTCATCGCCAGCACGTCGATCTCGGTGCGCATCTTCTTGATGCGCTCCTTCTGGCGCACACCGAAGCGATGTTCCTCGTCGATGATCATCATGCCCAGGTCGTGGAAACGAACGCCACGGCCGAGCAGCTTGGTGGTCCCGATGACCACGTCGAGTTCGCCCGCTCGAAGCTGCGCGGAGACCTTGCGGGAATCGGCCGTCGAGCTGAAGCGGGAGAGCATGGCCAGGCGCACCGGGAAGCCCTCGAAGCGCTCGCGCCAGGTCTCGTTGTGCTGGTATGCCAGCACCGTGGTGGGACAGAGCACCGCCACCTGCTTGCCGCTGGCCACCACCCGCGCAGCCGCGCGCATGGCCACCTCTGTCTTGCCGAAGCCCACGTCTCCCACCAGCAGCCTGTCCATCGGCTCCTTTCCCGAAAGGTCGCCCTGGACGTCCGCGATGGCCTGGACCTGGTCTTCGGTCTCCTCGTAGGGAAAGGCCGCGTCGAAGCGGCCAAGCCAGCGAGGATTTCCGACGTGGGCGTCTCGGGTGACCACTCGCCGCTTGGCGTAGATCTTCAACAGCTCGTGGGCCGTCCGGAGCATCGAATCGCGCACCTTGGTGCGCCGTTTCTCCCAGGAATGGCCGCCCAGCTTGTCCAGTCGTGGGTCCTTGCCATCGCTGGCGGGGCGGTAGCGGGAGACGAGATCGAGCTTGTGGACCGGCACGTAGAGCTTGTCGCGGCCGCGGTACTCCAGGAGCAGGAAGTCGGTCGCCGTTTCCCCGAGGTCCACGCGGGACATACCGAGAAAGCGGCCGATGCCGTGCCATGCGTGGACCACCAGGTCACCCTTCCTGACCTTGCCCAGACCCACGGTCTGACCTTTGCGGAAGGCATGGTGCTTCCGGCGACTCGGAGCTGCTCGCCGCTTGCCGAGCACCTCGTCGCAAGACAGGATCGCGAGCTGGTCGATGGGGGCGCGGAATCCCGTCGGCAGGTCGCCAAAGAGCAGGCCGAGGCGACCGGGCTCGAGGTCCTCGGGCCGTCTACCGGGTGCATCCACGGGCTGCAGGCCGTAGGGTTCGAGCAGGGCGTGCAGGCGCTCGGCCCCCGCGGAGCCCGTGACGGTGATCCCGACCCTCCAACCCTCGTCGAGCCAGCCCTGGATTCGCTGGGCCACCGGCTCGAGGTTTCCACGGTCGACCACCAGATCGTTGTTGGCCAGCGCCGCTATGGTGGGGACGTTCTGGTCGGGGCCCTTGTTGGCGTCGTCGATGGCGACTGGGAGCAGGCCGTAGCCTTCGAGTAGGCGTTCCACGAGCCGATCGGCGTCGGCGAAACGTTCGGAGGGGTGCACCAGCGGGCGCTCGTCCCGTGCCAGGTCTTCCCAGCGCTTGTGAGCGCGGCGGATCCAGTCCCGAGCTGCCAGGGCAACGGCGTCGGGATCCACCACGGCCACCTCGGCTCCAGCGCGGTGGTCGAGAGGTGAGCCGACCGGATGCAGCGCCGGGATCCAATCCTCGATGCCCGCGAAGGACAGGCGGTTGCGCAGGGTGTCCATGACCCGGCGTCGCAGGGTGGCGGCGTCACGGTCGTCCAAGACCACCGAGCGTGTGTGCAGCGCCAGGCGTTGCACGGCGGCCTTGTCCGGCAACAGCTCGCGGCAGGGCAGCAGGCGCACGCGGTGGACCGCGTCGCCACTGCGCTGGGTGTCGGGATCGAATCGATGCACGCTCTCGATCTCGTCGTCGAAAAAGTCCAGCCGTGCGGGTTCGTCTTCGCCCACCGGCCAGACGTCCACCACGCCTCCTCGAACCGCAAACGTGCCCGGATCCTCCACCTGAACCGCCACTTGGTAGCCAAGCAGATCGAGCCGCTCTCTCAGAGCTCGCCGCTCTATCGTGTCACCAGCCGCCAGCTCGAGGCGTGCGGCGGCCAGCATGGAAGGCTCCGCCACCTGAACCGCCAGGGCCTCGACCGGCGCAACGACCAGCCACGGCTCCCCGCGCTGCATGGCGTCCAGCACGCGCAGGCGGCGGGCGACCCGGCGAGGATGGGGCGCGACACCCGCGTAGGGGGGCAGATCGTCCCCTGGATAGACGTGCACGGACACACCCGCAGGAGCGTGGAAGGCGAGCGCCCGGGCGAAGCGCTCGACCTGGTCCTCGTCAGCCAGCACGATCCAGCCCGGAGCTCGGACGGCGCGGGCCAGCACCCAGGCTGCCGCGCCGCTGGGGAGCCCGGCCAGGCTCCTTTCCTGGCGGAGCAGCGCAGGGGCGTGGTCGAGAAGGGTGGAGAGTTCGGACTGGTTCAAGACTTCTGGACCAACCCGCCCTGTTCCTCCCGCTGATCGATGAGGTCTCGGAGCTGCTTCATGCGCTCGAGGAACAGCTTCAGCAAGGCCATTCCGATGGCGAAGCCCACCAGCTCGTTACCCACCGCCAGCAGGTGGCGCACGGACCAGTGCAGACCAGCCAGGAGCAGGGCTCCCACCGTGGCGTACCACCCCCACCACCAGATCATCCACATGTAGACACGGAAGATCCGGCCGCGACGACCGCGGGTGAGGCGCGTGGAGCGACGCAGCACGTGCTTGACGTCCAGGTCGAGCACGGCCACGGGCGCCACGAAGGCGTAGAAGAGGGCGTAGAGGATGCCCGGGATGATCACGATGGAGCCCACCCAGATGACCAACGTGGCCAGAGTGTAGGGCACGATCAACCGCCGCCAGCGAGCCAGGCCGAACGCGATGGTGTCGTTCAGGCTCGCTGTTTGGCCTTCTTCGGCGCGAAGAAAGACGTGGATCAGGGCCGCCGAGGCGAACGCGCCAGCGATGCAGATCCACGGCAGCACCAGGATGTCGGCCAAGGCCATCGCCAGGATGGGCCCCTGCTGGGAATCGATGATGATTCCGTGGGCAGGTAGCCAACCGCTGGCCAGCCCGAGCAGGAAAGCCGTGGCGCCATCCCGGAGAGCGGTGCTGGGGATGGCGAGGATGATGGCCAGGGGCAGGAACACGCCGAGGTTGCCGATTAGCACTTCGAACGCGCGCCTTACGCTGCGGAAAGAGGAGATCTGAGCTTGCATGGCCGACCGGAGGTAACTACGGGCGGGTGCCCGGGCAAGACTCACGCTCGTGACCCGGGTCCTTTCCTCCGCATCGGCCCACACCGAAATAGCGGGAGTGTCCTTGAGCCGCGACATCTTCACCGTCGACTGCACCACGGATTCCGCGCTGGAGCGGCTGGAGCTCGACCTGCAGGATCTCGAGTCGGCTCGCCTGGTGCTCCGAGGCGACTCGGTCATCGAGTGGCACAAGCTGGACCTGGACACCATCGAGAAGGTGGACCGCTACCTCGCCCTCCACATGCTCGACGTCGACGATCCCCTCGATCGCGAGCGCTTGCGCTTCCTGTTCAACGAGGCCATCAACTACCTCGAGGAAAACCACAAGCTCGCCTTCCCCAAGACGCTCCGCGACCCCGAAGACGTGCGCGATATCTTCCTGGCAGCCAGCAACTACAAGGGTTTTCGTCGGACACAGATCCTGGCGTGCGCCATCCTCAAGCTGATGCACGTCATCAACCACATGGAAGCGGCGGACCTGAAGTTCCAGACCTCGGTCTCCGAAGCCCACCTCATCGAGCTGGCCGAGCGCCGCATCGTCGAATCCGCCGATCGCATGCGCCAGGAAGGTTTCCCGCTGGTGGCCTTCTACGGCTCCCGAAAGACCCGCAGCTCCCTGATCACCAAGCTGCTGGTCAAGACCGAAGCTCACGCCACCACCATCTTCGACAAGCTGCGCTTCCGCGTCGTCACCGAGACCCCCGACCACATCCTACCGGCCATCGTCTGGCTCACCCGCCACGTGTTCCCGTTCAACTACGTCATCCCGGGCCAGAGCCACAACAACCTGCGGTCCTTCGTGGACATGCTAGACAGCCGGCCCGAAGTGACCCCCATGCTGCCAAGGCTCCAGTTCGACCTCCGCAACGAGCCGCTGACCCAGGAACCCA
>CAZVHW010000363.1:0-8073 GCA_964626835.1 uncultured Enterobacterales bacterium | reverse complement strand
TGAAGAGGTGGGGCACCTCGCCGTACATCTGGAAGGTCATGGTGACCATCAGCTCGAGCTTCTCGGCCGCTGGCATGGGCGTGGCGACCATGGGCTCGAGCTGGGCGGACATCTGCTCCACCTCGCGCTGCACCACGGCCAGGAACAGCTCGTCCTTGCTGGGGAAGTGCCAGTAGACCGTGCCGCGGCCGATGCCGGCCCGCCGGGCCACGTCGCTCATGGTGGTGCGGGCGAAGCCCTTTTCGTGCAGCATGGCCATGGCCGCGTCGAGGATCTGGTGGCGTTTGGCCGCCAGGTCTTCGGGGCTGCGGGCCACCTGGCGTTTCTTGCGTGGAGTCATTCGTGTTGCTCCGGTCTACATCGACGTCAAGAAATCGGTGGTGAAGAGCCGATCTTCGACCTCAACCCCGTAGGCCACTTCGACCATCTTTATGGAGGTCTGGCTGCCCCGCCTGAGGTTCTTCATCACCATCTCGGTGGGGGTCCAGGTGCCGTTGCTCTCCTTCCAGTCGGAGAGCTCGAGGGTCTTGACGTGGCGGTCCTTCTTGTCGAAGTAGTGCACCTGGTGGGTGGCGAAGGTCTCGGCGTCCACCCAGGCGATCATCTTCGAGTAGGAGCTGTTGCCTTTGGGGGTGGCGGTGAGCTTGTGGCAGGCTCGCCCGTCCAGCTCCTCGTCCACCATCTCGGTGGTGGTCCAGTCCTCCTCCCAGCTGCCGCCGCTCATGTCCTCGTACGAAAAATCGCTGCCCTCCATGCTGCCGTTGCGGGCGGAGCTGGCGATCTTGCGCAGGTCGTCGCTGTCGGGGAAGTAGGCCCACATCACGTCTCCGCCCTCGAGGGACAGCATGCCGATGCCCGCCGATGGGGCAGGGGAGATGAAGCGCATCACCGACTTGTCGTTGCCCCCCGCCGACCAGCTCTCGATGCGGAAGGTGCGGGTCTTGCCGCTGGTGGTGGTGATGGTCTGCTCCATCAGGATGTGAGCCGTTTCCGCCTTCTGGATGGCGTCCGCCTTGGCCAGCACCTCGGCGGGCTCGAGGGCCTGGGCAAAGCCCGGGAGACTGAGAAGTAGCGCCCCCAGTGGGGCGGCGAGAAGGGATCGCATGGGGCCTCCTTGGACGACGGTTCTTTACCGACGCTCGAGTCGGTACAGCGCCGACCGACTCGTCAGTCGATATAGATCCGGCGGGCGGACATGTCAAGCTCTGCGTACGAAAATTCCCCCCGTGGCCAGCGCACCCGAGCAGAAAGCGGCGAGGTTACGCTGCTTCCAGTGGGAGCCCACATGCGCAACCTGTTTCTCCATGCCACCTTTCTTGCCGCGATCGCTTGCGATCCTGCCGAGGATCCCGAGCGCCATCCCCCACAGCCGGATGCGGACACCGACAGCGATTCCGATTCGGACAGCGATTCCGATTCGGACACGGACGCCTGGCCCGATCCGGAGATCGAGTGCACGGCCGCGGACGCTTCGATGACCCTGGAACCCGCGCATCCATACACCGGCGAAGTCCTGGTAGCCGCGGTGACGGCTGATAGCGGGTACGTCTACGTGGGCTACGAGATCACCGGCGGGTCATCCTCCCAACAGGGCGACATGGAGATCGGCGGCGGTGGGCCCTACACGTGGACCCAGGCTTGGACCTTGAGCGACGCTGGGTGGTACAGCGTCGACTTCACGGCCGATAATGGAGGCACCGCCATCTGCAGCGGCCGTGTCCAAGCGCGCGATGATGGGGGAGGGGACACGGGCGATACCGGCGACCCCCCGGACACCACGCGCCCCGACAATCCCATCGGAATTGGCTTGGTCAGCGCCGGCAACACGGATCAGTGGGACCGGGCGGCGGAGCTCGCTGGACCCGGTGGGCACGTCAAGCTCATCTTCCCTGGCATGGTCCGAGGCATGTCGGGCCCCGAGAGCGACTGGGTCACCGCCATCCAAGAGGTCTATGCGCGGGACTTGGTTCCGGTGGTCCGCATGAACCCCCCATGGGGCGAGCAGAACGTGCGCTCGCTCTCGGACGACGCCCAGCACCTGGACTACACCAGCTACGCCCAGTCTTTCGCCAACGTGGTGCGGGGCCTGCCCCTGCGCGATGGTTGGCCCATCTGGCTCGAGATCCACAACGAGCCCAACCTCTGCTACGAGTGGGAGTGCGACTCCAGCGTGGGCTGGCTGGACCAGGCCGACATGGCAGCAGAATACGCCTCCCTGCTGCGTGACGTCACCGCGGCCTTGCGCGGCCTGGGGGACAATCGCATCAAGGTGATCAACGGCGGCCTGTCCCCCGGCAGCGTCGGATCCTGCGAGTGTGGCACCGGCAACTACAGCGGGGGCTACACCTCCGAGACCTACATCGCCGCGATGCTCGACGCGGTTCCCACGGTGTTTTCGTCTCTGGATGGCTTCGCCAGCCACGCCTACCCGTCCCAGGGCGAGGGTTGGGGCTTCTTCGAGGCGTACGACGACTGTGCCGCCGGCCTCGCCTACTGGCGCAAGGAGATCGCGGCTGCGGGCGTGCCGTCAGCGCAGGTGCTGATCACCGAGACCGGCTGGACCGTGGACGACGGCGCCCACGGTTCCCGCGAGGACGTGGCCGGCTGGATGCTGCAGGCCTGGCAGAACGACTGGTTCCCCGAGTCGCAGCTCGAGGCCGTCATGCCCTTCCAGCTGCAAGACGGCGCGTGGGATGGCTTCGCCTGGGTGCGCACATCGAACGAGCCCTACCCCGTCTTCGAGACCATTCGCGATTGGCGTTGCGGCATGGCTTTCCCTGAGGGCTGCTGATTCGACTTCATCTGAAAGAACCGGCCGCCGTCGCGCGTTGTCCCAGGCAACCGGAGTGAACCGTCATGCTGCTAGCCGCCCTCCTTCTCTCCTTGTCCGCCCAGGCCGAGTCCTGGTGTGCCTCGCCCTTGTACGTCCACGAGTGGGGCGTGCAGGTGTTTTCGGCCCAGGGCCACCGCGAGCCGCCGGTGGAGATGCCGGACTGGTTCTTCGGTGGGCCGGGCTCCGGTACCCTCGAGGGCCAGCCTGTGCGGGACCTGCCGCCTGACTCTGGGGTGCGCACCTTGCCCGTGGTGCACTTCTACGCGCCCCTTGTCTGGGGCGATCAGGTGCCGGTAGCGGTAGAGGTGGGTTTCCGAGAAGGAAGGGCCGCGGCTTGGTATCCCCAGGCGGACGTCATCCGCCCGGCCGAGGTGGCCAATGGGGCCGAGGCCCTCGCCGCGCGCTTGGCGCTCGAAGCCCAGCGGGCGGCCCGTACTCCCTTTGGCGGCCAGCAGGGCGCGCTGCCAGGCGATCCCACGGCCCAGCTGGCCTGGGAGTCCCTGGTCTTGAGCCCCGAGCCCGCTTCGGAACCCTCAGCCACCGACGTGGGCTGGGTGGGCCGCCTGCGGGGGCTCGACGCTCTCTGGGTCCACCATGGCGACGAGAGCGAGCGTTTCCTGTTCTACGAAGCCGACACACGCGAGCGGCCGGCCCTGCGGGTGGAGCGTGGGGAGACCTGGAGCCCTGGGACGCCGCACTACGTGCTCCACAACGACGGTGAACAGCCCGTGCACGACGTGCTGGTGGTCCACGACGGCGGTGCCGCCAGCTTCTTTGCCCCGAGCATTCCCGCCGGGGCGTCTGCGGGGTTCCTGCTCGATGGCGCCTGAGTGGACGATCTGGGGGGCCTGGCCAAGGTTCGCCTGGCGGACGCCGAGCTGTCCTCGGCTCCCACCCAGCAACGCTGGGACATGGACGACTGCGTCATGGGCCGCGACCCTGCGGTGCCGGTCCGCGAAGCGAGTGGGCACCGGCTGTTCGAGGCGGAAGTGGACGCGATTCTGGACGTCTGGGAGGACCGCTTCTTCCGCCAGGAAGGGACCGTCATCCTCTACCGCGAGGACGCCGCCTCTCTCGATCGCCTCGTTCCCCTGTCCATCTACACCGACATGTACCACCACGTGGAGCTGCGGCGGCTCAGCCTGATCCTGTGGGAAGGGCTCGATCTGGCCGCCATGACCGAGGTGACAAGATGATCCCCGCGATCGTGATCACGCTCGCCCTGCTCCCGACTTTGGAAGCCAAGTCCTGGTGTGCCTACCCTCTGGTGGTCCATGAGTGGGGCGTGCAGGTCTACTCCGGGCCCGAGGCCGATCCTTGGCACCCGAATCTGCCCACCTGGTTCTATCGGGGCGCCCCGGTGCAACCAGTTCAGGGAACTCGCGTGCGCGACCTTCCAGCGGACGGTGGCGAGCGCGACCTACCGGTCTTGCACTTCTACGGCCCGCTGAGTTGGGACGACGGTATCCCCGCGGCGGTGGAGGTGGGCTTCGCGCGTGGGACGGCCAGCGTCTGGTATCCCCAGGTGGATCGACTCGTGGGCCCATCCCATGGCGATCCTTTGGCCGCCCAGCTCGCCTGGGACGCCCTGACCCTGACGAACGAGGCCCGGGGTACGCCGCGCTCCTCGGCCCAGCCCTGGCTGGCCGATCTGCGGGCCATCGAGGGAGCCATGTGGGTCAACCGGGGCAGCGAGTCCGAGCGCTTCCTGTTCTACGAGGCCCAGACGGCAGAGCAGCCCGTTGTGCGGGTGGAGCCCTGGTCCGCGACCGGCCCGGGCGTGCGCGTGAGCAACCAGGGAGCGCACCCGGTCTACGACCTCGTCGTGATCCGGCGCGACCCGGTCGACGGCATGGTCGGACGTCTGGACAAGCTCGATCCCGGTGAGGCGGTCGACCTACCGATGGCCGCGATGCCCGATCCCGAGGCCGTTGTACGTCCCTGGCTGCTCGAGCGGCTGGTGGATGCGGACCAGCCCGAGCCGGAGCTGGATTGGACCGTGGACTTCGACGACTGCGTCATGATGCGCGACCCGGCCGTGCCTGTTTCCATCGCCATCGGCCACGGCCTGTTCCGTGCCGAGGCCCAAGCCCTGTTGGATCTCTGGGCGCCTCGCTTTTTCGGATCGCAAGGCACCTCGCTCCTGTATCGCGAGGATCCCGCGGCCCTGGACGCCATGGCCCCTCTGGCGGTCTACACCGACATGCGCCACTTCCTGCAGTTGCACCGCAGCGGCTTGGTCTTTTGGGCTGGCCTGGACGAGTAGGCGCGCGAGGGCAGGCTCGGGTGATCGAAGCTGTCAAGTGTGGGTGGCCTTTCATGGTGGTTTTCCGGGTGACGGTCTAGGGTGTAGGTGCACCGTCGTCCGAGGAGCCACCATGCGCGACCGGCTGCCTCGCCCCAGGGCCGCCTGGGCACTCGCCATCCTCTTGGCGCAGGGCTGCGGATCGGATCTGGGGAACGATGTCCCCCAGGCAGTGACCACATCTCCGAACGTTGGTGCGGTACAGCCCGACCTCGTGGTCTTCCTCGCATCGGGTCTGCGGGCGGACATGGGCGCCGCACCTGGCGCCGAAACCGCTTTCCTCGCCCCCCTCCAGGAGCGAATCGCCCTGCGCTTTGGCAACGCCTACACCTCGTCTCCGAATCAGTTCGTCGCCTTGGGAACCATCCTGACGGGACGCTACCCGTCCGCCATCCCCATGTGCGGCCTGACGCACAAGGGGGCCGAAGCCGAGACGGATCGTCCATGGTGTTCGCGCGTCGCGGAGGGTGTCGCCACCATCCCCGAAGTGCTCGCCCTGTATGGCTACGACACGGCCTTGTTCCGCGTCGCCGTTCCGGGTGCCGATGTGCTGGAGAGCCACTTCACCGAGAGCTTCGACCTCACGGCTCGGACAGAGCACGGGATCACGCCATGGCCCGAGCTGGGCGCGTCGCTGAGGGGCTGGTGGGATGCCCACGCCGAGGCGCCGAGGCTGGCGGTGGTGGTGGTCTCGGACCTGATGTACACCGAGCGGGACGATCTCGTAGCCCAGCTGGGCCTGGAGGGCTGGACGGGCGAGACCGCCGAGGGCAGGCAGCAATGCGCCTCCCTGCACGAACTCGCCAGGTCCCAGTACGAGGACGATGCGGCCGTCCTCGGGCGGGGCTTGTCCGGTCTGCTGCGGGGCCTGGACGAAGCACCGTCCTCGCGACCCAGGCTGACGCTGGTGAGCTCCACCAACGGCATGAGCCTGGGCGAGATCGGGGGTCGAGTCTCCCAGCGGGACTTCTTCTTCTCGAACTCCATGACGCTCGAGCGCACGAACCACGTGCCACTAGCGCTGTTGGTTCGCGATCCCGAGGACCGCCTGTCGCTGTTGCAGGCCTCCACACTCCCGGTGCAGCAGCGCGTCGTGGAGTTGGTGGACTTGCTCCCGACCCTGCTGGAGCTGGGGGGGGCGGTGTTGCCCGCGGGTATTCCCGGTCGGAGCCTGCTCGGTGAGGGGGAGCCGGAGCCCTTCGCCTATTCCGAGCTGGGGGACATGATCGCCGTGCGCTCGGGCCGGTACACTCTCACGTTCCGCGCTCCACAGCACAACATCTCCGCCCTCGATCCGAGCCTGAACGAGAAGCTGACCAGGGTAGGCTTCCGCAGGTTGCTTTTCCTACACGACGTGGTCGCGGATCCAATGCAGGTCGAGTTTCTGGGACCGCGTCCCGGTGTCCACAACCCACGGCTGACCGAGCTTCATCGCCTGCTCGTCTCGGTGCGCACGGGGATCGCGGCGCCGCCACCCGAGGCCATGACGGCGGAGCGCCTGAAGGAGATCCGCCTCACCGCCAGCGAGGGCTACTGGTAGGTCCAGCGCCGGTTTGCCTCCAGGCGCTGCCTGGACCAGGGGGAGGCTCCTTGGCCAGCGGGGTCGCGGGGGCGGTGAGGAGAGCGACGTCCTCGGAGGTGACGATGTACTCCCGCCAGGTGCCCAGACATCCGGTACACCACGTGCAGAAAAGCAGGAGTGGCGTCCGCCTACGAGCCCAGCGTCTACCCATCTCGACCTCCCTCGCGCACCGATCCGGGCTCGAGACTTCATGGATCGTGCCGGGCTGTCGCTGACGGGGTTTTCGGTGTAGTCGAAGGTCGTTCCGGCCCGAATCACGGCAATCGTGTCGTGGTGGTGCCGCGCTGCGACAGGGGCACTGCCATCAAGACCAGCCTCGGGCTATCCTCCACTCGTCCAGAGGAGATCGCGATGCAGATCGAGGTGAGGCAGGCCCAGGACCACGATGTCCTTCCCCATGGCGCGGCCATGGAGCTGCCGGCGGCCGAGCTCGAGGACAAGCGGCGCGGCGGATTGGTGACCATGGCCTGGGTGCGTGGCCGGCCGGTAGGCGTGCTGGTTCACACGCTGCTCTGGGGCAGGGTGCCCTTCATGGAGCTGCTGTGGGTCGAGGATGCCTACCGACGGCGGGGGGTCGCCACCGCCATGGTGACCCACCTGGAAGCTCGGCTACGCGGCGCTGGGGCGAGCTCGTTGTTCAGCTCGATGCCGGGCGAAAACCGCGAGGCCATGGCTTGGCACTTCGAGCAGGGGTTTACATCGGTAGGGGTGGTCGAGGGCATTAAGCTGGGAGGGGAAGACGAGGTGTTCTTCTACAAGCCGCTGGCTGGAGTCGTTCACTGACTCCACGGACTCGGGTCCTCCGGGGGCCGCTCCAAGGAGTAGTCCGAGCCCAGCGCGTCCAGGAGCTCCGACAGCCCGTCCGGCGCCATCGTGTCCACCAGGATCTCGCTGATACACACAGGCCCTTCGGCCGAGCGGTGGGCGCGAATGGTGTAGGTCCCCGGCTCCAACTCTTCGTTGAACACCACCGTGCGTTCGGCGTCTGCCGGGAGCCGCGCCAACAGCTCGTCCCCCTCGTCCAGCAGGTCGATCCCTGCTGGCTTTGGAAACCGGCCTGCCATGGAGGTCGGTGCCAGAGCGAACTCCCCGATCTCGTCCCAGGGGCCATCCCGGTTGGGTCGCACGGCGCAGTTCGGGAAGTCCTCGTTTTCGCAGTCGATCCAGGCCCAGCGGTTGTGGTTGCCCAGGAAGACCTCGAGCCCGCAGGCGCGAACGGGGAGGGTGAGCTGGAGCTGCGCGTCCTCGTCGGCAGCTTCCGAACACCATGCCGTGACGGGATCACCGTCCGATACGTTGTCCACGCCGAAGCCCTGGTTCTTGGTGAGGATCACCTCGCTCGTGGCGAATGGG
>CAZVHW010000362.1:6468-8087 GCA_964626835.1 uncultured Enterobacterales bacterium | reverse complement strand
AAGTCCGGTGGCAACCTGTTGCTGCTGGACGAACCCACCAACGACCTCGACGTCGAGACGCTGCGGAACCTCGAGGACGCCATCGCCGAGTTCGCCGGCTGCGCGGTGATCATCAGCCATGATCGTTGGTTCCTGGACCGCATCGCCACCCACATCCTGGCCTTCGAGGGCCAGTCGAGCGCCGTGTGGTTCGAGGGTGCCTACGCGGACTACGAGCGCGATCGCAAGCGCCGTCTGGGCGCCGACGCCGACCAGCCCCGCCGCATCAAGTACCGCAAGCTTACGCGGGGGTAGACCGCGACACGCGGGTCAGGGAACCGACGTCATCCGAAGGCACAGAGGGCCTATGTTCTCGTCCACAACGGCAAGGCACAGATCTTGCAGTGTGCTCCAGCGTCCCCGTCCCACCGAACCCCCTGGAGCGATTCATGCACCGCAGCGCCCTGTCCCTGTCCGCCCTCGCACTCATCCTCACGGTCGGATGCCAACCCGACCCGCGGGAGATCACCACGGTCTACGCCGAATTGGAGCCGATCGTCGAAGGCAGCAACGAGTTCGCCTGGTCTTCCTGGCAGAGCTCACGGGACCACATCGACGGCAACATGTTCTACTCGGCGTTTTCGCAGGTGGCGGCCATGTCCATGGTCTACGGCGGCGCCGAGGGAGACACCGAGACAGAGCTGGGAGACGCCTTGGGCGTGCCCACCGGTGGCGAGGAGAGCTGGCACGAGCACCTCGGCCTGCTGATCGCCGATCTGTCGGGTGAGCATCATCGCCCCTACACGCTCTACACGGCCAACCAGCTCTGGGGACAGCAGGACTACGACTGGGAACAGCCCTTCCTGGACGTCACCGACATGCAGTACCAGGCACCTCTCGAGGACACCGACTTCATGGGCGACGCGGAGAGCGCCCGCCAGGACATCAACAGCTGGGTGTCCGACCAGACCCACGAGCGCATCCCCGAGCTGTTCTCCCAGGGCGACATCGACTCGCTCACTCGCTTGGTGCTGGCCAACGCCATCTACTTCCTGGCCGACTGGGACCTGCCCTTCGAAGAGTCGTCCACCAGCAACCAGGACTTCACCCTCACCGACGGCAGCACCGTGAGCGTACCGCTGATGTCGCAGACCGAGGAGCACTCCTACGGCGAGTTCGAGGGCGGCAAGCTGCTCGAGATGGTCTACGAGAGCGGCGACGTGAGCATGGTCTTCCTGCTCCCCGACGACCACGATGGCCTCGAGGCGCTCGAGGACCAGCTCAGCGCGTCGCTGGTGGACGAGTGGATCGACGGCGCAAACGACGTCGCGGTCTCCGTACACATCCCCAGCTTCCAGATGGAGTGTGAGTTCCCCATCGAGGACGTGTTGGTGGACCTGGGCGTCGAGTCCGCCTGGCTCGAGGGCATCGCCGACTTCTCCGGCATGCTCGATCCGAACATCGAGCGCCTCTGGCTGGCTCGGGTGGTCCACAAGGCCTTCGTCCGCGTGGACGAAGAGGGCACCGAGGCCGCCGCCGCGACCGGTGCCGTGATGGCCGGTGAGTCCGCCTCGATCTCCGACGAACCGCAGGAGTTCCGCGCAGACCACCCCTTCATCTTCATGATCCGCGATCGTCTC
>CAZVHW010000362.1:0-6458 GCA_964626835.1 uncultured Enterobacterales bacterium | reverse complement strand
TCTCACCGGGACGATCCTGTTCCAGGGCCGCATGAGTGATCCCTCCGAAGCGCCACTCCAAGACTGACGCTTCACCCCATCAGGCCGCACGCTCGGAGAACACCGGGCGGGCGGCCGTTTTCGTTCAACCGCCCCGGATCATCGATCCCTCCCGCTGGGTGCCCTACGGAGGCAAGCCGGCCCGGCGCCGCTGGCCGCCGATCCCCTTCGACGATGAAGACGAGGGGGGCGAGGAGGGGATACCCGAGGACGAAGAGGACGAAGAGGACGACGACGCGCCGGAGCCACGCCCCCGGCGGAGCTCCCTCTCGGATAGGAACCCCTCCCATGTTCCTCGCCCTGCTCGCGCTGACCGCCTACCACGAGCCCTGCCCCGCGGGTAGTGGAGCCCTCGAGATTCGCCAGATCGACCTGCAAGGTCCAAGCCTGGGGGAGGCCACCCTGGTCACCCTCCCCGATGGCTCCCAGCTGCTCATCGACGTCGGCAACGACAGCCACGACAACGACATCCGAGACCGGCTCACAGGTCCCGTCGACTGGCTGCTCGTCACCCACCAGCATGAAGACCACGCCGGGGGCCTGGACGATCTCGACGACCAACTGACGGAAGCGACGCGCATCGACGACTCGGGATCATGGGACCTCGGCGGCGCCACCCTCGAGGTCTTCCTGCACGCGGGAGTGCTGGCCTCGAGCTCCGGCGAGGTCGATCTCACCGCCGAGGTCGACGGCATGGCCGAGGACGAAAACGCCATGAGCACCGCAGGCGTGCTGCGCTACGGCGACTTCACCTACCTGTTCGCGGGGGACCTCTCCGGCGGCGGCAAGGACACCCCCGACGTGGAATCCGCGGTAGCCGGCCACGGCCCGGATGTCGGCGACATCGACCTGCTGCACGTCGGCCACCACGGCATCCGCTCCGCCACCAACCAGGCCTGGGTGGACTGGCTCCTCCCCGACGATGGCCGCGACCGCAACGCCGTCGTGGGCGCCAACGGCTCCTACCTGGCCGCACCCTCCCAGGATGTGCTCGACCGGCTCGCTCCCCGCCTGAGCGACGGCCGCATCTGGCTCACCCGCGGCGGCTCCATGGCTGGTGAGCACGAGCGCCTGACGGAGCTTTGGGGCGACGTGGTGGTGACGGTTGACGAAGGTGGGGCTGGCTACTCGATCTGCGGTGAACGGTTCGAAGCGACCCCGGAGGGCTCGTGAACGACATGGCCATCCACTGGCTGGGAATCTGCCTGGTCCTGTCCATCCAGATCTGGGCCCTCCTCACCACCTGGCGGGCATGGCGACACGACAACCGCGCCGCCCTCACCCGCGCCCGCTGGTGGGTATTGCTCGCCATGGCCGCAGGCCTGGCGGCTTTCTTCGCGGCCGCGATCCCGGCGTTCGAGGCGGTGGCCAACGCACCGGCCGAGGCCAAGCAAGCCACCCTTGCAGCCGCGCTGGGAGTCGCATCGAGACCAGCCTTGCTCTCCGTCATCGGCGGAGCGCTGATCCTGCTCCTCACGGGCATCGCCGAAGGCCTGCTGCCCAGCCAGCGACAAGAAGCGCCCCGAGCGCACCACTTCGAGCCATGTCTCGTAGCTGAATGAGCGCTGTGGGTGGTTAGGCCCCCCCATGCCCCGCAAGCTGCTCCTCACGTCGGTCTGCAAGCCCTTCGGGCCCCAGCACGGCGACGCGACCTTCGTCAGCGCAGAAGGTGGGTACCAGCTCATGTGGGCCCAAGGGGTGTTCCGCTCGGATGGCACCTCCACCCAGTGGGGCATCGAGCTGATCGCAGCCAACCTCGAGATCCTCACCACCACCCTTCACTACCCAGCGATGCGCCGCCTCGAGGCGGAGCTGCGCCGTGGCTACGACTTCGTCGGCATCGCCTTCGTGGCCTCCGCCAAGCACAAGATGATCCCCATGGTGCAGGCCGTGCGGCGCATCGCACCCGAGACCGAGATCATCCTGCCCGCCAGCATCGGCCACGCCCCGTCCGCCCAGCGACCCTGGCTGCGGCAACTCCTCCAGTGTCTCGAGCGCGAGACGGGGCCCCTGACGAGCACGGAGCGCGTGCTTGCCCTGGCGGTCCGCCCCATGACCCACTTCACCAAGCTGCGGCACCGCTACGCCCTGTGGGAGCAGCCGCCCACCACCAGCCGCAGCTGGCGCCAGCAACCCGCGGCAACCTAGCGCACCGTCATCCACTCGTAGTAGAGGTGCCCCCCAGCCACGCGACCCAGACCGTGGCGTTTGCGCAGCCCGGGCCAGGCGTTGACCAGCCGCTCCTTCACGGGGCTGTCCAACGCGCTGTGGCGCTTGGGCCAACTCCACTGCGGGTCCACCGACAACCATCTACCACCGATGTCCACCTCGAAGTCAGGCTCACGCCGACCCGACCAGCGAACGGGGAGGCCGTCGAGCCGCTGCACGGGGCGATCACCCGCGGCTTGGTAGGCCCGCCGCATGGGTGCCCCCGCGAAGTCCACGTCCAACACCAACACCGAGCGCTCGGGGGTCCAGAGCACGCCCCACCACCAGCCGCGGTAGCGCACGAGCCAGTCCAGCGAGGGCGCCGTGTCGGCGCAGACGTGGTCGAAGAACGCGGTACCCGAGAGATCGCGGGTCTGTCCTTCTTGCCGCACGCATCCCTGGAAGCGGCCACGGAGGATCGGTACGGTCCAGCACCAGCCGTGCATCCCATCGACGTCGTAGCCGACGACCGGATCCGGCCACTCCACGGAGGATCTCGCCTGGACCTCGAGCACCAGCCCGGGTAGGCGCAGAGCCATCAGGTAGGCGCCATCGCGCTCTTCGACGGAGCAGGACTCCGCCATCACGTGCAGGCGCCCCTGCTCCGCGTAGAGGGCATCAGGCCCCCAGGCGCCGTGGCGCTCCTGCGGCGGTCCATCAGCGGGGTAGCGGCACAGCTCGGCGCCACACCGCAGCTCGGGCCCTGGTCGACCCTGCACCCAGATGCGAGCCCGCCAAGCCTCGCCGTCATCGCACAGCAACAGGAAGTACCACCACTGGATGCACCGTGGGTTGGCCACGGGACGCCAGCAGCTGTCGATAGCGCCCACCGTTACATCCCCGTCGCCTGGCGGACACGCTGCAACGCCCGGTTTACCCGGGACGGCCGCAGCGCCATGGCCCCTGTCGGGCACGCCGCGACACAGCCGTAGCACCACACGCAGCCGTCCTCGAGGATGACCGCGGTGGGTTCGAGCCGGATGGCGTCCAGCTGGCAGCGCTCGGCGCAGCGGCCGCAGCGCTGGCAAAGCCCATCATCGACACCGGGGAGCACCACGAGGTGCTGGAACATCCACGCCTTGGCGCGCCGCTGAAGGGGGCCGGGACGGGCCTGTTCCTCGAGCAGCTCGAATTGGACCGCTGGAGCCTGACCGAGCAGCCGCGGCGCTGGGAGCTCGCCCCGGCGCAGGGCCTCGCGCAGATAGCTGACCGCGCCTACGTCTTCACCGACGACGCCGCAGAGGGCCACGTCCAGGGCCAGGGCTTCGGTGGACGCCATCAAGAAACGCGTGCGCGTGGGATCTCCGTTGGCCGCAGGGCCGTCCCGACCGAGGCCAACCACCGCATCGAGGATGCTCAAGCCCGGTTTGACGGCGCGGTAGACGTCGTAGATGACCGCACCGAATCGATCCAGGTAGTCGTGCCGGGTCTTGAGCAGCTCGTGATAGCGGGACTTGGTGGCTCCGGGGACCACGCCGAAGAGGTTCTTGACGGCGCCGCTGATGCGCGTGGTGCGGTGGACCTTGAGCTTGGGCAGGTTGACCACCAGGTCCCAGGCCGCCAGATCGGCGACGAACAGGCGGGGAGCCTCGGGAAAGGCGGGGCGCTCGACGATCCGAAACGGACGCTCCTCGAAGCAGACGAGCTCCGCGCCGTGACGCCGGGCGACCTCGGCCATGCCCAAGGCCTCGAAAGCCGCGCGGGTGTAGCCCGGGAACCAATACGAAGACGAATCGCCGATGGTGAGCCGGCAACCCGCATCCGAGAGGAGCCCACAGACCGCGTCCACCACGGCGGGGTGGGTGGCCGTGGCCTGTTCAGGCCGGTTGTTGGTCACCGCATTCGGCTTGACCAGCACCCGCCCCCCCCGGGGCGGCTGCCAGCCCAACAGGCCGAGTGCGCGCTCGAGCGCCGCACGCAGCTCGGCGGGATGGTAGGTGTTGCACGGAGCGATGGAGACGTCGGACATGGGCGCTGGGCTCCGCAGAGGAACATAGCGCAGCGTCGCGAAGCGGCCTGCTACTCCTCCTCGACCCCACCGATGCCAGCAGGCGAGCCCCCAGCGTCGTCTTGCTGGACCGGCACGCCCACCTCGATGTGCGTGGGCAGGCTGGCCTGGAGCATCACCTTCTGCAGCCGCTCGACCATGGCGGCCGGATCCTTGACCTCCCCTTCGGCGAGCCGGGCGTGGTCCAGCAGCAGCCAGGCGAGGGGCTCCACCATCGCGGTGCGGCCCTGATCGTGCATGCGCGCCAGGTTCTTGACGATTGCATGCTCGGCGTTGATCTCGAGCACGCGCTGGCTGGCGGGCACGTCGCGGTTGGCGCTGCGCAGGATGCGCTCGAGGTTGCTACCCAGGCCCCCGTCGTCGTCCACGAGTACGGAGGGGCTATCCGTGAGGCGACCGCTGGCGCGGACGGCCTTGACCTGCCCAACGAGCAGCTCCCCGAGGTAGTCCACCAAGGGCTTGGCCTGTTCGCGAGCCGCCTGGGCGATGGGATCGTCCTCGGCCTCGGGCTCTTCGATGTCACCACGGGCCACGCTCTTGAGTTCCTTTCCACCGAACTCGTGCAGGTGCAGCACCACCCACTCGTCCACGGGATCGTCCATGAGCACGACTTCCCAGCCCTTGCGCCGGAAACGCTCGAGCAGCGGGCTCTGCTTCATGCGCTCGAGCTCGAGGCCGGTGAGGTACCAGATGACGTCCTGGTCGTCGGGCATCTGATCGACGACCTGCTGCAGAGAGCGATGACCTTCGTCACGGGTCGTGGGGTAGCGCAGCAGCTTGGCGATGCGCTCGCGGTTGGGTGCGTCTTCGTGCACGCCTTCCTTCACGGCACGCCCGAAGGCCTCGTGGAAGCGGGTGTAGGTCTCGGGTTCGGTGCGGGCAAGCTCGTCCAGCTTGCGGAGCACGCGCTTGACCAGCTGCTTGCGCAGGGCGCCGGCCTGGGGTGTCTGCTGCAGCAGCTCCCGGGAGACGTTCAGATCCAGGTCGTCCGACTCGACCACGCCGCGCACGAAGCGCAGGTAGCGGGGGAGAAGATCTCGAGCTTCCTCGAGGATCATCACGCGCTTGCTGTACAGGCGCACGCCCACCCGACCCTCGGGGTAGTCCATGTCGATGGGACGGGTTCCCGGCACGAAGAGCAGGGCGTGAAACTGCATGGGGGCATCGCTCGAGAAGTGCACCCGCGCCATGGGCTCGCTCCAATCGCCCGAGACGTGCTTGTAGAACTCGTTGTATTCCTCCTCCTCGACCTCACCGGGCATCGAGGCCCACAGAGCCTTTCCGCGGTTGAGCTGCTCGTCCCCGAGCTTGACGGGGAAGCTGACGAAGTCGGAGTAGCGCTGCACGAGCTCCTTGATGCGGAAGGTCTCCAAGAACTCCTTCTCGTCATCGCCGAGGTAGAGCACGACGTCGGTACCCCGGGTCTCGCGATCGCCCGGTGACACGGAGAAGCTGTCTTCGCACGCGGTCTCCCAGCGCACGGGTTCGGATCCGGGCTCGGCGGACAGGGTGTGGACCACGATGCGCTCGGAGACCATGAACGCGGCGTAGAAGCCGACGCCGAACTGGCCGATGAGCCCGTCCAGGCTCTCGCCGCTCTCGGCAGCCTGCAGGAAGGCCTGGGTACCCGAATGGGCGATGGTTCCCAGGTGCTTGACGGCCTGCTCGCGGGTCATGCCGATGCCGTTGTCGCGCACCGTGAGGGTGCCAGCCTCGGCGTCGATCACCAGCTCGATGCGGAGCTCGCCATCGGGCTCGCGGAGGTCTTGGCGGTGCAGGGCGGCATACCGCGCGCGGTCCAGGGCGTCGGATGCGTTGGAGATCAGCTCGCGCAGAAAGACCGCTCTGTCGGAGTAGAGCGACTTGACGACGAGGTCCAGGATCTTGCGGGTTTCGGTCTCGAAAACACAGGTCTCGGCGGCGTCAGACATCTTTGGCCTCGGAGAGTGGAAAAGGTCGTAGAGGAGGGGCTTCCGGAGGCTCGGGAGGTTAGGTATGTGGGTCTCAGCGAGCGTGGTGGCGGGAGGCTTCGATGCCCCGTCAACGCTCATCTGGATGGGTCCCGAGCCATGTCGGAAATGGAATTTGCTCACACGCTGTTGAACGTCAACATCGAGGACGAGGTCCGCTCGTCGTACCTCGACTACTCCATGTCGGTCATCATCGGCCGCGCCTTGCCCGATGTCCGCGACGGCCTGAAGCC
>CAZVHW010000361.1:0-8095 GCA_964626835.1 uncultured Enterobacterales bacterium | reverse complement strand
CGGGATCCCGGCTCCCTGGTGGAATCCCTCAAGATGCGCCAGCTGCTCATGGACGTGGCTCGCACCTGCGACATCGTCATCGTGGACACCCCCCCGGTCATGGTGGTCAACGACGCCGTGGTGCTGGGGCGCCAAGTGGACGAGTTCGTGCTGGTGGTCGAAGCCGGGCGCGCGTCGCGCAAGATCCTCCGGGACGTCCGCGCCCGCATGGAAGGTGTTCAACAAGCTCGACACGTCCGGGTCGTCGTATGGCGGGTACTACCGTTACTACCGGTCATACTACATCGCCGACAAGGACGAAAACGGCAAGCCCATCAAGAAGCGCAAGCGCAAGCGGCGCAGCGATAGCTCCGAGCCCCCAGCGGCAAGCACGGGGGGTGTCGCATGACCGCTCGGCTCTTCGCCGTTTGTGTCTTGGCCAGCCTCGCGCTGGGCTGCGGGCCTTCGGCCGAGCAGGTGGTCACCGGGCTCGAGTCCGAAAACCCGGCGGTCCGAGAGGACATGGCCGAGTTTGCACGCAAGTTCGACGAGCCCATGGTCGTGGACGCTCTCATCGATACCTTGAATGATCCCTCCGCCTCCATCCGCACCAAGGCGGTCGAGAGCCTGGGTGAGCTGGGGCATGCCGCCGGAACCGCCGACCTGGTGGACGTCATGGCGAACGACTCTTCCGAAGAGGTGCGTCGCATGGCCATCGAGGCGCTGGGACGCATCAAGGACCCGGCTGCCGTGGCCCCTCTGCTCATCATCCTCGAGAACCACGCCGCCGACGAGGCGCCCCTGAACATCATCTGGGCCCTCGGCAATATCGGGGACAAGCGGGCGCTGCCGCTGCTCTCGACCATCCGCGAGGCCACGTCCGATCCCTACGTGGTCTACAACGTCAACGTGGCTCTCCGGAAGATTCGTTAGCGTCGCGCACCGGTAGGGCGGTCTCGATGGGGGCGCCGCGAGCCAGCATGGGCCTCGAGGGCTCCTCGGAACCCGAACGGCGGCCGATGGGCCAGCGGTCGGGACCGAACGGGGCGCGAGCCGGGGGGAGCCAGCGCACCGTGATCCGCGCGTTCCATTCGACGTCCTCCGCGTCCGGATAGGGCCAGTCCTGGCGGTATCGAATCATCACGGTAAACCAGGACAGGTGTGGGATCGTCCAGGTCAGCCCGGTGCCCCAGTCTCTGGGGAGGGGATCGGAGCTCTTGCTGGACATCGCCAGCGCCCAGGACAGGCCCCGGACCACGTGCTGGCGAGCTGACAGCTCCCAAGAACGGGACAGCAGCAAGCCGCGGATGGTGATCTGGTCGAGCCCAAAGCGTTGAAAGCGGACCCAAGTGGCAGCGTCTACGGAGCGTTTGGCCTCTGTGAGCTGGTCGAGGTCTTCCACCTCGAGACCAGAGCCCATGGTCAAGGTTGGCGGACGCCCCGCGGGGGGACCGAACATGCCCTCCTGTAGCTCCTTGCGCGCGAGCTGCGGCCTGAGGCGAACATCGGGATCGTTGGCCTTCGCCTTCCAGCCATCCGGCCCTCGCTTCAGCTCGAGGTTGGGGGAGACGAAGGTGCGCATGAAGCGCACGGCTTCACCAAGCTCCTCGGAACGGTAGATCGTCTCCCACATCAGCGCCTCGGCTGCGATGCTGGAGCTCGAAATAGCCATGTCACGCCAGTAATCCCCGGTATCGTCACTCAGGAGCACGGGTTGCTCTCCCGTGAGGCTCCAGAGCGTGTAGTAGACGGCGCTGGACGACATGGGCTCTCGAAAGACCGGAGAGGCCCCCAAGCCCTCGGTCTTGCTCGCATACAGCTCGTGGTAGCGTCCCCACGCACTGTAGCGCACGGGGTGGAGCTCGGTGGCGGTCGGTGCCTCGTACCAGGCGACGGTGGCGCCCCGGAGCTGCGCCACCAGGAGGAGGCTGCACAACATCGGCCACAGCCTATCATCGGGTTGGGCCGCGGAGGTGGGCGATCACCACTCCGGGGCGGAGGCCGTCTTTGCAGCGAGGGTGCTAGCTTCCATCCGCCCCATGGTGGCACGGCCCCTGAGGTCGGCTACCGAGACATCGCCGCGGCTTCTTTGGCGCGTCGAGCGTCCATCGCCAGCGGCGCGAGACCCCGCCCTTCGGTGTGGAACGAAGGTCTCCGAGCTCACTCGGTGGCCAACGCAGACAACGAGGGCACCACGATGGTCAGCGCAGGCCCCTGCCGGGCTGGTGGGAGCAGGCGTGCGTTTGCGCGCAAGCAGCTGGCGGGTTCGAGCTCGTCCCATGGTTTCGAGAGGGGTTGGGCGTCCCGGACCTGCCCCAAGGGATCGAGGTCGATCACCAGCACCGGGGGGTCGATGTCGATGGGCGGAGCCGGAGTGGTTCCCGGTCGGCGGCGGTAGTGGCCATAGTAGGCCCTCATGCAGGCTCCGGTTGCCAGTGACAGGCTGGACGACGCCATCTCCGACCAGGCGGTGTCGGCCAGCTCGAAGCCCTGTAGGGATGGCGGGGTATCGGACCAAGTCGCCTCGGCAAAGGGCCGCTCGTCCGCGCCACGGAACGAGATGGCGGCGGGCACGAGGGGTAGGAGCACCTGGACTCCGGTGTAGGGCAGCACGCTGGAGGCCCAGCCTTCGGCAAGCAACCCCGGGTGAAGGGAGACGAGGTCGTCACGACCGAGGGGGTGAACGAAGGGCTCGACGCGGACGCCCTCGGGGTGGGGACGCAGGAGCAGGTGAGCCTGGGCGGGGCCGGGGGGGACCACGGTACCCTCGGGCAGCTCGAGCAGGACCCACGCTTCACGGGGCTGGTGGATGTCGCTGGCACCCAGAACGGGGGTGACCGGATCGTCGAGGCCGTACGGGAAGCGAGGTAGGAGGACGCCTGCCGGCCTCCCCGCGAGGGGCGGGAGGACCAGTGCCGGAACGGGGACCAGCTCGACCACCGGGTCATCCGTCCCTGGGTGCTGTCTCAGGGCCTCGCAGTCCAGCGGGTCGTGAGCAGCCAGGCAGCCCACGTCACCCGCCAGCCCCACCAGCATGGCGGTGTCGCCGGCCACGAGCTGCCCTTCAGCGGACGCCTGCTCACGAAGCCCTTCGTAGGAGGCCGAGAGGCAGGGCACCAGAACCAGCAGGGTGGTGAACATCGGCTGACCAGTAACCCGGCCGGCTTGGCGCTTGATTTGTTGCGCCTCCGCCTTTACCATCGGCCGGTCGGAGCGTGGATGGCGTACCCCTCCACGCTGCGCCGCGGATGGAGGTGTCCGAAGTCGTGCGCTGGATCCTGCTCGGCACGGCAGCTGGCCTGATGTCGGGACCCTTGGTGGGCCTCGCAGATGCCGTGTACGTGTTGACCGCGGTGGCCCCACCCGACTATCTCGCTCTCATCTACGGCGTGCTCCTGTATGCCCTGGCGGGTGCGGCTCTCGGCACCTTGGCCGGGGGGGGCTTGGCGGTAGCGGCGTACCTTCGGCCTAGCTTGCTGTCGGCTTCGCTCGGGTACACGACGGCGTTCCTTGGCGTCTGGGCCACGCTCGCAGGCGCAGTCGCCTACCAGGAAGTGGACCGCCTCTTCTACCTGGACCAGGGCATCCCGGGCCGGACCCAGGCGCTCATCCTGGGCATCATCCTGGTGGTGGTGCTGTCGGGACTCTGGATAGGTCCCATCCTCCTCACACGCACCCCCTTCAAGATCATCCTGGCCAAGCGTGGCACCCTGGCGTTCTTCGGCGTGCTGGTGTTGTTGAGCGCCGTCTTCAGTTTCTCCCCCGTCGCGGGGGGTGATCCGGCTGGGTGGATCTCTCCGCTGCGCGAGGAGAACCCCGAGCTACGAGAATCTCCAAACGTGTTGCTCGTCGTGGTGGACTCCCTGCGTCCGGATCATCTCGGGGCGTATGGTAGCGCCGCCGTGGATACGCCATCGCTCAACCAGTTGGCCATGCGCGGCTTGGTCTTCGAGCAGGCCATCGCGCAGTCCAATTGGTGTCGCGGCTCCATGGCGTCTCTATTCAGTGCCCAGGTGCCCTCCGCCCACGGCGTGGTGGACCGAAGGGACAAACTGGACGAGTCCGTGACGACCCTGGCCGAGGTACTCCAGGAGTCCGGCTACGTCACCGGTGCGCTGCTGAACCACCCCGACCTGGTGGCGGGAACGGGCATGAACCAGGGCTTCGATTGGCACCCCTACTTGGCGCCCCGCTTCCCACTGTGGGCCAGCCAGAGTGCGAGCCGGCTGGGACTCTACCGGGTCGTGCGTCGCATCCGGGCTCGCTACGCGCCGGTGACTCCGGGTATCGAGGAATACTACCTGCCCTCCGAGGTGGTCTTCGACCAGGCGCGTCACTTCGTCTCCGTGAACAGGGAACGACCGTGGTTTCTCGTGGCCCACCTCATGGAGACCCACCCGCCGATGTTGCTGGACACCACCGAGGGGTCGAGCACCATCTGGGCTGCCGGAGCACCGCCTTCGGCTGATGCGAAGCAGTTGGCCACCGGCGCCTACCAGCAGTCCGTGCGCAAGGCCGATTCCAGCATCGGGGCCTTCCTGCGGTGGCTGGCCATCGAGGGCATGGAGGACAATACCCTCGTGGTCGTCACCTCCACCCACGGCATCGCCTTGGGCGAGCGAGAGCGCTGGGGCACGGGTGGTTCACTCCACGACGAGCTGATCCACATCCCGCTGATAGTCGGTCTCCCTTCGGGGAAGCTGGCCGGCGCGGTCCTTCCTCACCAGGTGAGGCAGATGGATGTCGCCGTCACCATCCTCCACGAGGTCGGCGCCACCGTGCCCGAAGCCTGGCAGGGAAACGATCTCGTCGGTGACGTCGTCCTGGCCGTGGCTGGTGGCGGGCCCACCCAGCTCGATGCCGAGGAGGGTGACTGGTCCGTCAACCCCGCAAGCCGCGCGGCATTGGCAGAGGCTGGCCGCGTCGGACAGGTCTCGGTGGCCCTGCGCACCGACGGCTGGAAGCTGCTGCGCACGGGCCGGCGGGATCCCCACGCGCCAGCCCGGCTGGAGCTGTTTCAACTACGGCAGGACCCGGGGGAATCCGTCGAACTGGGCGCCAGGGAGAAGGCGGTACTCGAGCGCCTCGAGCGCCAGATGATGTCACGGCTTCAGGAGAGCCGATCTATCCGCGAGGGCGTGGGTGTGGCTCCTCCCGACGAAAAAGCGAGCGAGCGGATGCGATCCCTCGGCTACTAGGGAGCTCGATTGCTATGTGTGGGTCTGCTAGTCGTCGCGCCGCACCTTGCCGCGCAGGCGCTTGAGCTTGCCGCGGTTGCGCTTGGCGTCGAGCCGTCTTCGCCGTGCTGCGCGGGAGGGCTTCGTGGCCCGTCGGGGGCGAGGCGGTTCGAGCTGGGACCGAATGATGGCGGCGAGCCGCGCCCGAGCCTCGACGAGGTTGCGGTGGCGCTCGCGATGGTTGTCGCTGGCCAGTATCAGACGCCCATCGCGAGTGATCTTGCCTGGGAAAGTAGCGCGGATGCGGGCTTTCACCGGCTCCGCGAGGGCTTGTGTGCCGGCGAGGTTCAGTGCGATCTGCACCCGAGACTCGGTCTTGTTGACCTTCTGCCCGCCCGGCCCCCCGGAGCGGCTAAACCAGATCTCGAGATCCCCTCCAGGGATCACGATGCGCGCGGTGATGGCGAGATCTTCTGGCATGGTTTTGTTCCAGGGCGATTCTAGCTCGACGGCCACAGACTTGCCTCACCCTGGTCTACCCGAGTACGAGGTGCTGCACTTCGTCCGTCGCCCATGTCCATTGTGAACTCCTCCATGTCCCATCGCTGGATCCACGTGCTGCTCTACCTCGGGCTCGCTCTGGTCCTGGTGCAGCTGCACGGGGAGCTGATCAACTTCGGGCCCAAGGCGAGCCGACGTGTGGATCGGCACGAGCTGATCATCCAGGCGGACGGCGAGGCACCCTGGACCTACCGCTTGGCCGTACCTTGGGCGGCGGAGAGTCTGGGAAGCGTCATCGGTCAGCTGGGCTACCCGCACAGGCGCGCCGTGGAGTACGGCTACCTCTTCTGGAGGTGGGTCTTCACCTTCGGCCTGTTCGTGCTCTTCCACCGCTACCTGGGCCACTGGCTTCCCCCGCCCTGGCCTCTGGTCGGTACCGTGCTGCTGGCCGCGCTGCATGGCCCTTCCTTTGCTCACTACTGGTTCCAACCCGCATCGGCTCTGGACCTGCTGCTCTGGACCGCCTGTGCCGTGCTGACGATGGAGCGCCGCTGGATCTGGCTGGCCCCTCTGATCGTCCTGGGTGCGCTGAACCGAGAGACATCCGTGTTCATCGTCCTGATCCACGGGGCGTTGCTCTGGGGTCGCACGCCCTCGAGGCAGCTGCTGACGCAGGTGGCGGCGCTTTCCGCCTGCTGGGCGGTGCCCACGGTGCTGGTGCGCTTGGCGGTAGGCACCGTGGGTTGGGCGCACGGCACGCATCCCTTGGGAATGCTCGAGGCGAACCTCACACACGGTAACTGGCTTCTCTACGCTGCCTGCTTCTGGGGCGTCGCTTGGGTCCTTCCGGTCGTCCGGTGGAGGCGCTGGCCAGCGCAGCTGCGGGCGCTCTGCCTGGTCCTGTTGCCCTACCTGGCGCTGCAGCTGTTCTTTGGAAGGGTGCGCGAGGTCCGCCTCTTTCTGCCCCTCGGGTTGGTGTTGGTCCCCATGCTGCTGCTCACGCTGCGCGACTCGGGAGAGGGCAGGGGATGACACGCGCCCTGGTGGGGATCTCGTCCCTGGCGATGGTGGCTTGCAGCTCACCTGATCGCTCATCGGCACCCAACCTGGTGCTCATCGTGATGGACACGGTGCGTGTGGATCATCTCTCGGCCTACGGCTACGACCGCCCCACGAGCCCTTTCCTGGAGAGCTTCGCAGACCAGGGCACGCGCTTCGACCGGGCCTGGTCCACCTCGAGCTGGACGCTCCCGGCTCACGCTTCGATGTTCACGGGGCTGCTCCCGAGCGGGCACGGTGCCACCCAGTCCCACCTCGAGCTGGCGGGGGATCCGACCCTGCTGGCAGAACTGCTGGCCGAAGCCGGCTACCACTGTGCTGGATTCAGCAACAACCCCTGGATCTCGGACAAGACGGGCCTGGCCGCGGGCTTCGAGGACTTTGGCGAGCTGTGGCGGAAGAAGGAGCGGCCCGAGACGGTGTGGGCGGATCCAAGCTCGGAACGCGTTCAGCGCTGGCTAGAGGAGAGCTGGGACCACGACCGTCCGTTCTTCCTCTTCGTCAACCTCATGGAGGCCCACGGACCCTACGAACCCGACTGGATCGCCAGCTGGGCCACCTTGGGGGGACCGTTGGAAGGACGCCGGGCGCGGGGTGCCTACGATCCGGTTCAGGACAAAGGATTCGTCCGCCAGTGGTATGGGGGACGGCAGCCCGTTGACGCCGAAGCCCTCGACGCCGCCGAGGACCTGTACGACTCCGAGATTCGGCAGGTGGACGCCGTGGTCGAGCGAATCGTCGGAGAGGTGGACAAGTGGTCGGATCCCGCGTCCACCACGGTGCTGATCGCCACGGACCATGGTGAGAGCTTCGGCGAACACGGACACGTGGGCCACGCGTTCTCGGTGTACGACACATTGCTCAAGGTTGCACTGCTGGCGCGGGGGCCCGGCCTCGAACCCGGGGCCGAGCGCCGGGAGACGGCCCAGCTGACGGATCTGTTCCCGACCCTCGCCGGAGCCGCCGGGCTCGAGCTGGATGAAGGTCCGATCGCGATGGACCTACGCCAGACACTCCCCGAGCAGCGCCTGTTGGGCGCCTCCTACGCCTTCCCTCGGCAGGTGTTGGGTACCTTCCCACCGAACATGCGCAAGAGCGACCGACTCGACCCCCACCGACGCTCCTTCGAGGTGGGTCTGAACGGCCGGTACAAGCTCATCCGGGACTCGCTGGGCCACGAAGAGGTCTACGACCTGCTCGAGGATCCAGGAGAGGAGCGGCCCCTCGAGGCGCCGGACGAGGAGCTCCTGGCCGGTGTCCACGAGCTCCACGGTCACGCGGTCACGAGACTCCTCGAAGTGAAGAACCTTCGCGAAGGAGCCTGAGAGCTCAGGGCGCGAGGCCAATCCGTCGAGCACGACCTCGCGGCCGAGAAGACG
>CAZVHW010000360.1:0-8098 GCA_964626835.1 uncultured Enterobacterales bacterium | reverse complement strand
CCGAACCGCTGACGTTTTTCGTGACGCCTGAAAAAGGACCGGAAGCGCTCGACACGTTCCACCAGGGCGGTGCGGCGAATTCCGCGGCGATGGTGGGCTAGCAGGGCCAGGGCTACCAGGCTGGTGGGCAACACCACCGCTTGCTCGTTGATGCGATGCAGGATGCGCTCTGCAACGTGCTGGAGCCACTCACCGCGGCGATCTCTGTCCAGCTCTTCCCACGGCTGGTCCAGGCCTTGCAGCGCCTTGCCCAGGCTGAGGGGCTCCCCCACCCGAAGATAGACACGGCCATATCGGTGCCGCAACACCCGGCGTGCCCGGATGACGTCTCGCACCGACTCGCTCTTCTTTTTTTCCCCCGCCAGCTCTCGGGCGTAGGTACGTTCTTCGGCGAGTTGTTCGTAGCAGATGTTGATGGGCAGCAGCGTGAGGTCGAAGTCCTCTCGCCGGATGGAGGCCATGCTGTCCACGATCATGCTCAGCAGGCCCAGCTTGGGGGGCAGGAGCTTTCCCGTGCGGGAGCGTCCACCCTCGATGAAGAACTCGATGGGGAAGCCTTCGCGCACCAGCTGCTTGAGGTATTGGGCGAACACCGCCGGGTAGATGCGGTCGCCGCGGAAGCTGCGCTTGACGAAGAAGGCACCGAGACGGCGGAAGATCGGGCCGGCGGGGAAGAAGGAGAGGTTGACGCCTGCGGCGATGTAGGGCAGGGCCAGATCGTGCTCGTGCATGATGCTCGAGACGAGCAGGTAGTCCAGGTGGGAGCGGTGGCAGGGGATGAGCACCAACCCCCCTCGACGCTGGGCCTGGCGAATGAGGTCCATGTCGCCGTCGCGCAGGTCGATGCCGCTGTAGATGCGGTTCCACAGCAGGCGCGTGGCCAGAGCGGCGAGCTGCACCCACCGGTAGGACATGCGCGCCGCGATGCGGTCGAAGGTGCGTTCGACCTTGCGCATTACGCGGTCGCGGGACCCGCCGGTGGCTCGGACTTCGTGGTCGACCGCTTCGCGCACGGCACTGGAGGAGAGGACAAGGCGCCGCATCCAGCGATGGGAGCGGGTGCGAGGCCCGCGGATGATGGACTGTTCTCGGTACAGATAGCGGCGCAGCGCAACGCGCAGGATGCGGGCCTGGCGAGCCGCGGGTTCGTCGGCGTACTGCTCGCTGAAGCGCTGCAGGTCGAGTGGTTCACCCGCCTGTACGATGATGGCGCCGCCCCTGGCGAGGGCTGCCCACAGGCGCGAGAAACGACCCGGCTGGTCCTCGGCGCCCAGCAGCGTGCGCTCCACATCGGTGCGGGCCGAGACAGGGCGGCGGCTCCAGGCCACCACCACCGGTACGACCTGAATGGAGGACTCGCAGCGCCGCTGTGCCCGCAGCAGGGCCTCGGAGACGTCAGGCTCCGGACGACGGAGCAGGCGGTCGATGATGCGACGGGCCCCCAGCATGAACAGCGCCGCGTGCCCGCCCGCCATCAGCAGGTCGGTCAGCCAGCCGGACTCGATGGGAAGGTAGGGTTGGCCAAAGGTACGCAGGCGGGACCGCACCGAGCGCCAGAACGTGGGTACGGGTAGCCACCAGATGGTGCGCATGCCGTTGACGAAGGAGGCCAGGGGGAGGCGACGGGCATTGAGCGCCTTGTTCAGCGCCAACAGGTCTAGCTGGGAGCGGTGGTAGAGGGCGTAGACCACCGGGCCTTTTTCGGAGGCGCGGCGGATACGTTCGGCGGAGTGCTCCTCGAAGCGCAAGCCGCGCAGCAGTAGGCCCAGGCCAGCCAAGTGGAAGAGCCAGCCGAAGCGTCGGCCCATGGCGGATCCGTGGCGCTCGATGCCCTGCTCGAGGGTGGCCGCCGTCAGGGCCTGGGGTTCGCCGTCCATGCCATCCTCTCGGGATCAGTCGGCGGTGTCGCCGGTATCCTGTGGGCCGGTGTCACCCGTGTCCGCACAGGTCGTGATCGCCGGATCGGTGTCGTCGCAGTCGCCGCCAGTCTCGACGTAGCCCTCGGGCGCTTCGCAGCCGATGTACAACGGGCTGTCGGCGCCCACACCGTCCTCGTCCTGGTCGGGGTGGTAGCCCTGGCGGGTGTCGCAGTCGCGGTTCTCGGTGCTCAGCTCGATGTCTCCGCAGCCGAAGGAACCCAGCACGAGGGCCAGCAGCGGGGCCGCGAGGGCAGGACGCATGGTGAGACTCCCAGGGGGTGCGGGTTCCAATGGCGCTGACGGAGCACAGACACCTAGCCAGGCCTCGGGCGCTTGCCAAACGCTTCGAGCAACTCGGTGGCCACGTCTTCCCAGCTTCTGACCCAGGGTTCGGCGCGGCGCCCGCGCCAGTCCACGGCCGCTTGGGCCATGGCCGCGATGGCTCCCGGGGGGACGATGGTGCCCGCTTCGCCCACCAACAGGCGACAGTCGCCGATGTCCGAGGCCACCGCGGGTGTGCCTTGTGCGCGGTACTCGAGCAGCTTGAGTGGACAGAGCCAGGGTGGGGCGTCGTGGGGGTAGGGGGCCAGCCCGACATCCATGGCGGCCACCAGGTCTGCGACCTCGTGCTGGGGGTGTCGGCCCGCCATGGCCACCCTGGGATGTCGTGCCAGGGGTTGCCACAGTGCTTCCTCGCCCTGGCGCCCGGCCCCGACCAGCAGGAGGTGGGCCTGGGGCAGGGCCTCGAGCAGATCGGGAAGCAGGTGGAGCCCGTGCCAGCGACGAAACGCCCCGACGAAGCCAAGCACCCAGGCGTCGTCGTCCAGGCCAGCCGAAGCGCGGCCCCGATCTCGGTCCCCGCGGTGGGGCGCGACGCCGTTCGAGAGGTGGCGGATGCGGTCCGCCGGTATGCCGACCTCGTCCCGCAACCAGTGGGCCAGCCACGCGCTGACGGCGGCCAAGCCATCGGCGGAGCGGAGCACGCGACGTTCCCAGCGAGCCGCGGCTCGGGATGGAACCTGGCCTTCGAAGCGCTGGCGTTCCCGGCGTTGCGGCGCATTGACCTCGAGGATGCAAGGCACCCCGAGCTTGCGCGCGACCACGAGCCCGGCATCGCTGTACAGGGCATGGCGCTCGACGACCAGGTCTACCGATGGCCCCCGACCCGCGATGGCCAAGGCCTGGCCTGCCACACCCCGCGCGGTGCGCACCTCGCGCAAGTGGGTGACCGCCCTTGGTGCTCGCGGCCAGCGCGCGACGCCGCTGCTTTGCCACGGCACGCTCGGATCCTCGTGGTGTCCGCGGGCGTCCACCTCGCAGGCCGTCACGAGATCCACGGCGTGTCCCAAGGCTTGGAGCCCCGCGGTGATTCCGCGTACATGGGCCGAGGCGCCGGACGGGCCGCAGGCCGGGATGCCGCTGGCGCCCACCAGGTAGAGGATGCGCACGGCTGTACCCCGTTCAGCGCTCCTTGGAGCGACCTGCGTTCCTGGACATGAAGTCGATGAGGTCGATGCGGGTGATGATGTTGGTGGGCGTGCCCTCTTCGAGCACCACCGCGACCTTGGCCTTGCTGAACAGGTCGAGTACCAAGGACAGCTCGGTGTCGCGATCGACCGTGCAGTAGTCAGACTGGACCAAGGTTGCAGCCTCGGTGCCCGGGGCGCCGCCCCGCAGCGCGCGCTCGAGCAGGCGGTTTTCCGTGAGGATGCCCACCAGTCGGTTGTCGCGAACCACCGGGACCTGGCTGATGCCGTGCAGCTTGAGGATGCCGATGACTTCGGGGACGCGGGCATCGTGCTTGACCGTGACGAGGGCCTGCTCGCCCATCTGTGCGAGCAGATCGGCCACGGTGCCCAGTCGACTGTCCGGGTCGAGGTAGCCGTGCTCGCGCATCCAGGTGTCGTCGAAGATGCGGGAGAGGAACAAGCTGCCGGAGTCGGACAGCATGACCACCGCGCGGAGGTCCTTTCGCCCGTGCAGACGCATGTACTTGAGGGCTCCGGCCACGGCTGCGCCCGAGGTGGCGCCCACGAAGAGGCCTTCCTCGCGCACCAGCCGGCGGGTCATCTGGAAGCTCTCGCGGTCGTTCACGCGGAAGACGTCGTCGATGTGCTGGAAGTGCAGGGTGCTGGGCAGGAAGGCCTGTCCGATGCCCTCGAGGCGGCTGGGGAGCGCAGCGGTCATCTGGCCAGTGTGGAAGTAGTCGTAGTAGACCGAACCCACCGGGTCGACGCCGATTACCTTTATGTTGGGCTGCTGCTCCTTGAGGTACCTTCCCACGCCGGAGATGGTGCCTCCGGTGCCCATGCCCGCGACGAAGACGTCGATCTCGCCGTCGAATTGCTCCCACAGCTCCTTGCCCGTTGCCTCGTAGTGGGCATCGGGATTGGCCTGGTTGTTGTGGGGATCCACGGTGTAGCTGTTGGGGATCTCGGCTTGCATGCGGTGGGCCACGGATCGCCAGGAGCGTGGATCGTCGTCGGGGACCGTGGGTGGCGTGGTGATGAGCCGCGCGCCGTAGGCCCGCAGGGAGTCGCGGCGTTCCTTGCCAACCGTGTCGGGCAGGACGAAGATGACGCGGTAGCCCCGCGAGGCCGCCACCATGGCCAGCCCCACACCGAGGTTGCCGGTGCCCGCCTCGATGATGGTGCCCCCGGCACCGAGGAGCCCTCGGCGCTCGGCGTCTTCGACCATGGCGAGCGCCGTTCGGTCCTTGACCGAGCCGGCGGGGTTGAGGTACTCGAGCTTGGCGTACACGGTACTGTCGAGCCCTGAAGTGACACGGTTGAGCCGCACGGCGGGCGTGCAACCGATGGCTCGGGCGACCGAATCGTAGACCTTCTTCATCCGCTGTACCTCTTGTTTCGTCTGGATTGGGGGCGCGCGTTCCGATGGGGTGGGGGCCCGCAGCGGCAGGCGGCGCTATAATCTGTCCTTCGGAGCCAGCGTAGGCGCTTGCTGCCCGAGCCGGAGAGTCAACGTGTACACCATTCGTGAACGGTTGCTTAGGAAGGGAGACTACATCTACGGGTCTTTCCTCAAGCCCGAGGTGGTCGACGGGTACATCAACGGGATCAATCCCGGTGACCGAGCGGACGTCATGGGTCGCTTCCCCTTCTCCGAGCAAGACGTGGACGACGCCATCGAGTACGCCAATCAGGGTGCTCGCCTGTGGCGCCGGGTTCCGGTGCCCGAACGCGCGGCCTCTCTCTACCGGCTGCGCGAAGCCCTGCTCCACCTCCAGGAACATCTGGCGATCCTGATCACCCGTGAGAACGGCAAGCCGTTTTGGGAAGCCCGGCAGGAAGTGGACGCCACGGTGCGCCTGCTCGACGTGCTGATGGAAGATGGCGTGGGCATGTTGGCGTCCCAGGTGGTCGACGAGGTCGGGGCCCGCATGGACCGGCTGCCCCGAGGCGTGGTGGCCATCCTCACCCCCTACAACCTGCCGCTGCTCGTGCCCATCAGCCACTCGGCGATGGCCATCTTGGCCGGCAACGCCGTGGTGCTCAAGCCCAGCAAGTTCACCCCGGGTGTTGGCCAGGCCGTAGCCGACCTGTGGGACCGCTGTCGCCTGCCCCGTGGTGTGTTCAACATGGTCCAAGGCTCCGGTACGGTCATCGGCCAGCGCCTGGTGGTACACCCCGGTATCGACATGCTGCTCTTCACCGGCAGCTTCGAGACCGCCATGAACGTGCGGCGCTCCATCTTCGACCGACCCGAGCTCCCCGCGGTCTACCAGTGTGGCGGCAAGGGTCTCTCCATCGTGTTGGACGACGCCGAGGTCGACCACGCGGTCTACGAGGTCTTGGTGGGCGCCTTCCTTACGACAGGCCAGCGGCACAACAGCACCGGTCGTCTGGTCGTCACCGAGGGTGTGTACGACCGCTTCCTCGAGCGACTGCGGGAACAGGCCGAGCGCCTTCACGTGGGGTACGGCTTCGAGCACGACGTGTTCATGGGTCCCCTCATTTCCGAGAACCGGCGCACCCGATACCGGCGCTACGCCAGAGCTCTGGCCAGCAAGGGCCACGAGCCGGTGCTCGGGGCTGGCAACGAGCGCATCGACGGCTACCGAGGTTTCTACGTCAGGCCTGCCATCTACGCGGTGGATTGGGAGCGCTCGAACCCGTTCCTCAACGAAGAACCGCCTGGCCCCATGCTGCTGGTCTACAAGGTTCGCGACTGGGAAGAAGCCTCGGCCCTTCACAACCAGGCTTTCTACCGGCCCGTAGCCAGCGTCTTCGCTGCTCCCGACAACATTCGCGTGGCCGACATGCAGGAGCGCCTGCGCACCGGCACCTTGAACCTCAACCGCAGCACCCTCGGCACCTACCTGCGCTTGCCCCGAGTTGGCCTTGGGCGCTCCGGCCACGGTCTCCCCGAAGGTCTGCAGCTTCTCGGGCTGCTCACCTACCCGCGGTCCAGCCTGGCCGAGCTTCGCGCCTTCAATCCCATGGCACTCCTGCCCGGGGTGGACTGGTCCGGCGACGGCGCGTCTCAGGTCATCGTGTCCGTCGAGGCGGCCGACGTGGTGGACGATCTCGAGGACGTCTCTGCATCCCTCGAGTCGGTGTCCGGGCGCCCCGGCCTGGGTGGCTAGTCCCGCGTGCCGGCATGATGCTGATCTGCGTCTTGGCCGGCTTGGGTAGCCTTGGTCTCATCCTCGTCTTGGTCATCACCGTGGTGACGGGTGCCTCATCCGCCGGTGCCCAGTCGGAAGACATCGCGAGCAGCTAGACCGCCGGTCGACAGGGCGTATTCCCCGGGACTCCTAGGGTCGGCCGCGGATGGAGTCCACGCTGGCGCGGCCGGCACCTCCGAGGAGCAGGCAGAGCGCGCAGAGCAGGTGCAGCAGGGGCAGCTCGAAGCCTCCCTCGCCCGCCCACCAGCCGTAGCGCCAGTGCAGGAGGAAGGTGTCCACTCCCAGCCACAGCAGCAGGAGCATGGCAGCGGGGCGTGTCCCGAAGCCCAGCAAGACCAGTAGGCCTCCCAGCAGCTCGATGCCGACGGCGACCCAGCCCAGGGTGTCGGTAGCGGGGAGGTCGGCCCGCTCCATGGCACGTCTCAGCGCCAGAGGCCCCGTGGCGTGGTTCCAGCCGTGGACCAGCATGGACAGGCCCAGCGCCAGGCGGACGGGGAGCAGGGCGTAGGGCTCGACCGCGGTGCGGATCTTCTCCAGCATGCATGCCTCCTCGCAGCCGGTATCGCGAGTCTCCTCGCAGGGCCAGATGTCATGGATGACGCCCGACGGTGTGCGCCACCGTCGCGTCCACTTCCTCTCCCAGTGAGCCGGTGTCGAAGCCCAGAGAACGCAGCCGGTCGATGGTGGCGCGTTCTTCCAGCAGCAGGCTGGTGACGGCTTGCAGCGGGGGGTGGGGTTCGACTCGTGGCGTCCGGTTGGCCAGGTCTCGGCAGGCAGGAGCCAGCGCTCTGATCGCCGGGTCGTCGGTATCTTCGAGTGTCGCCGCCAGCTCGAGCCAGCGCTCCGGCGCGTCGCGGAGGTGGTCGCGTAGTGCGGTTGGGGAAGCGACCGGCGGGGGGGCGGGGGGCGCGGGCCGTTGGGGTGGGACCGGCGGGGTGGTCGTCGCGTCCTTCGAGACCGGTTCCGTCGGGATGGGGGCTGTCAAGAGGTGGGGATTGTCGGGCCACAGGACCACGAGCGCGAGCCCTACCAGCGCTGCGGCCAGGAAGCTCGAGATGGGTCCGTATCGTTCCAAGGTGGTTCCGGAGGGAGGGTGGCTCAGTCCTTGCTGGGTGCCTTGGGGATGTCCCGCAGCGCCGAGAGGGCCAGCCGGGCCGCGGGGGCGAGCTGCTCGTCGGCGACGCCGGCATAGCGTACCTCGTAGTGCAGCTCCGCCAAGGCGGCGAGTGGCTGGGCAGTGTCGCCGATCCGCTCCTCGAGCCAGCGCGCGAGGGAACGGGGTGGCAAGTGCTGCGGTGGCGACCACCCCCGAGCACGGAGGGCCTTGACGGCAGCGCGCAAGCTCCGCTCCACCTCACCCTCGGGGGGCTTCGTGTGGGCCCGTTCTCCCGCGAGCCAGGGGGCCAGGCGCCGCCAGCCGAAGACGAAAGAGCCCGCCAGGAGAGCGACGATGACCAGGCCCACGGCTATGTCGAGAGGTCCTGGCATCCCCGCGTGCGCGGGCTGGTCCGCCGACGGAGCGGGCTCGAGC
>CAZVHW010000359.1:0-8127 GCA_964626835.1 uncultured Enterobacterales bacterium | reverse complement strand
GTAGGCGCCCGCGTCGGGCAGGGCCGTGCCGTCCCAGTCGCCGTCCAGGGGGCGCGTGGTGCCATCGCGGTCCGTGGCAGCCATGCTGGGTGCCTTCGCCGAGCCCATGTCCACCGCCGGTGAGCCGGGCAGCAGGCGTAGGTCGTCGTTGGTCCAGTCGCCGTCGTCGGAGAAGTCCACGAAGAGGGGGTCGGCGGTGACGTTGTCGACGCTGTCGGGGATGGGCTCGCCCGGCGTCTCCCCGCCCATGGTGTCGCCGATCAGGTTGTTGTGAAAGCTGGTGTACGGAAGCTCGTAGTCGGCGACGTAGTACACATAGTCGCCGCTCTGGAAGATGTTGTTGGCTACGTCGACCTGGGCGACATCGGACTTGGCCGCGTTCCGCATGAACGCCACCAGGTTGTCGATGAAGACGTTGTGGACGATGTCGTGAGTCGTGTCGTGGCCACCGACGGCCTCCTCCGTCTCGAACTGGATGGCGTAGACGTTGTCGACGAAGAGGTTGTTCTCGAGGTGGACGTCGTGAATACCGACCTGGAATCCCGTGACGCCACGATCCGTGCCGACAAAGGTGGAGTCGTAGACGTAGAGCTCGGACTCGCCGTTCATGAGGAACAGTCCATAGTCACTGTCAGCGAACAGACAGCGCTCGAACACACCGATTTCACCGCTGCCGGAGTCTGGGTTGCCGTAGTACGCTGCGACGAGGAAACCACGGAATCCCATGTCGGATACGCTGATGTCACCTTCAGCGTGGAGCCCTGAAAGGTATTCCGTCGGGTCTGGACTCTCGAGGATCGTGACGTCGGCCCCCTCCCCCATGACCTCGATCCCGGTGGCATATGGCATCACCGAGTTTTCGTAGTAGAACCCGGCGCGGATCAGCAGCGTGTCCCCGTCGTTCATCAAGTCCAGGCCTTCTTGGATGCCGAGCGCATCACCGCCGCCGCTCTGATCCACGACGACGGTGGCGCCATGCGCGATGCATGGAACGAGCATGAAGAGCACGGCTGACATTAGTTCACGTGCTTCGCGTACGCGATCCCATAGTCACCGAAGCAGATGACTCCACCGTCATCAATGGTCCGTACAAACATGATCTCGTTGATGGTGCTCCCTTCCACGTACACCGCCGTGTCCGGGTTTTGGAAGCAGCTGTTGTTCATGTCGGTGGATGTCCCCCCCAGGTTGATCTCGATGGTCTGCTCGTCCTCCCAGACCTTGGCGACGGGATCCCAGTAGATTACTGAAATATCACCCGAAAGCAACTTGGCGTACATCTTGAAGGCCCCGTCGGGGAGCGGGATGACGCCGGGATCGTGGTATTGATCCCACTTGCTCTCCACGCAGCCTTCACCGTCCCGCTGCAGAACCCAGCTCCCGCTCCAATCGGCCTGGAGGATGTCGTCCTCACCGTGATCGTTGTAGCAGTCTTCCGTTGTTACGTAGGTGGTCTTGCCCGTGAACACCATGCCCGGCGTCACCGCCTCGTCGAAGTCCAGCACCGGCGTCTCGAGGTAGTCCCACAGCAGCTTGCCGTGCCGCGCGGCCCTCAAGTCGGTGAGGGGCGCATTTTCGGCGGCAATCTCGATCACGGCTTTTTTGTCGCCATCGTCTGACTCGTTGGTGTAGTCGCACAGCGCTTCGTAGCTACAGCCATTATCGTCACAGTCGCCCCCTCCATCATCGCACGCGATCCCGAAGTCGGTGCCATCGTCATCCGTCGAGTCGACCGAGAAGATCTGCTGTTCGGCTGCACTGTCATTGGTCTGGAAGTACATGCGGATGACGTCGTTGTCATCTACGTTGGCCATTACCGCCCAGGGGTGGTTGCCGTAGGCGAATTCGCCAACGGTCGCTTCCTGTGCCACCAGCTCCTTCGACGCCGTCCAGTCCGAGTAGGTGTTCCAGTCCTGGTTGCCGGGGTCTTCCTCGTCCGCCAGCAGGTAGTAGGTGTACCCGTTGTTGTCGCTCCACCAGAAGCCGGCCTGGTGCTCGAGGCTGTGTCCCTCCGGGTAGAACAGCATCGTGGTGGACACCGGTTCATCGGTAGTGTGGTCGATGACCCTGTCGACGTCCGTCTTGGTGGTGATACCCACCAGATCCCACTCCTCTGTCTCGGTAGCCCCGAAGTTGGCTTCGTCCGTCACCGAGCCATAGCCAGTCGTGCCACTTCCGTACCAGTCAGTGCAGTCCGTGTCGTCGCAGGCGAAGATGCGCGCCGCATAGGACTTGGCGGAACGATGCACCAAGTCGTCAGCGGCCTCGAAGGCGGGATTGGACACTGATGCCTCGCAGACCGCGCCGGCGTCGGTGGGCTCGTCCGGCGCTTCACCGATAGTCGTACCGGGGAGGCGGCAGACCAGGTAGTGGTGGAAGACGAAGTCCTCGCAGTACGGCAGTGCATCCCAGTCGTAGGTGAGCTTGGCAGAGCCAACGGTAGCGTGAGCGTTGACGTGGAAGTCGAAGTCATGCTCCCCGCAGCTCTGAGCCTGAGCCGGCGGTGCCCACAGCACCACGAGAGCCGTCAGGAGAGAGAGAGAGAGAGAGTGCGAACCATGTTGTCCTCCTTGCAAGGAGCATAACGCGAGGCTCGACGGGAGTGCAATCGGGGTGCCACCCTTGTTCTTGTCCGCGCGTTGCGTGAGCATCGGGCAGCCATCGCCAAGGGCGAGTAGCCCGACCCTGGCTAGCTAGCACTCCCCCCCGGGATGCGATCCGCCGCAGCCACAGGAATCCGCGAAGGGCACCGGAGCCCGCGCGGGGACATCCGCGTGGCGGCCCCAGGCGGCGACGTCTTCGATGGCCACCGGTCCGCTCAGCTCCAAGTCGTCGCCTTGCTGGAAGTCGAGCAGGCGATGTTCGACATGCTTGCCGCCGGTGGCGATGACGATGGTCAGGGTGCCCTGCTCGGGATCCGTGAAGACGATGGTGAGGGGGACGGGATCCTCGTCCTTGGCGATGCGGAGGGCGGTGAACTCACCCGGACGGGCCGCTCGGGCGATCTCCGGGGCGGAGACCACCCAGGTGGTGGAGTACTCGTTGTTGCGTACCAGCTCGATGATGCGGGCCATGGTGGGTCCTCCAGCGACGCCGAGGGCGTGAGGCTGACACAGCTATCTCGAGGAGCCGTGGGCCGCCCCACCCTTCGCAAACAACGGCGAACACGGCCACCGCACGAAAGCTCAGCGCTGGATGATCAGCAGCCGCTCACCGGCCGCGAGCCGTTCCGAGATGGACGCGAGCCCTTCCTCGCCCTCGACCTGCTCGAGGCAGCGGGTGGGACAGTGCGCCACGCAGGCGGGCACCCCGCCTCGCCGCCGACGGGCGGCGCAGCCGTTGCAGAGGGGAGTGGTGAGCGGAATGTTGTCGAGCACGCCATGAACTTCGGAGAGCCGCCACGGACCCAACACGGCCACGGACATGCCGCAGCGATCCTGATCGTGGCCGTTGGCCTGGCGGCAGGCCATTTCACAGGCGTGGCACCCCGTACAGCGTTCGTAGGCGATGACGTGCGCGCGCATCAGGAAGGCTCCCCCGGGGGGGCCGCGCCCACCGGCTCGAGGCGGCACCGCTGGCTGCGGAAGGGGTATCCGAAGCCCGACGGGCCTTGGAGATGGGAGGGTAAGAGGTTGTTCACGTTCAGCTCCCAGTGATCGCTCGCGCCGGAGGTGGTGCCCTCGGGATTGCCCCAGTGGGCCTGCGCGTGGACGCAACCTGGCTGCACCTGCTCGCTCACGGCGACCCGCCGCTTGCAGCGGCCGTGGTGGCTGACCACCCACACCCAGGCACCGTCGTCCAACCCTAGGGTGCCCGCATCTCCGGGATGCACGTGCACGAGGGGATCCGGGTTGAAGGCGCGCAGGGCGGGCACGTTGCGATGCTCGCTGGCAAAGAACACGGGCACCCGAGACCCGGTGACCAGGTCCAGGGGGAAGTCCCTGCGAAGGCTCGCCGCTTCCGGCCGGTGGTAGTACCCGGGGGTGTAGGCGGGCAGCGGATCGAGCCCGAAGCGCTCGAACTCGGTGGAGTACAGCTCCAGCTTGCCCGTTGGCGTCTCGAAGCCGGGCTGCCCGTCGGACCGCAGCTCACCCCGCTCGTGACGACGGTACCGCAGTCCGGGGCAGAGGGGCATGCGCTCGCGCAGCTCGGCGAAGCTCAGATCCGCCGAACCCAGGATGTCGTCGAACAGCCCGTTCACGTGCTCCCAGGGCCAATCGTCCGGGGCCAGCCGGCGGCCCATCTCCAGGCAGATCTCCATGTCCGACCGACTCTGGCCCCTGGGTGCGATGGCTCGGTTGATGGCCGACAGCTGGAAGAAGCTGTTCCGCAACCCGTCCCGCTCGGCGAAGCTGCACACCGGCAGGACGATGTCCGCGTAGCTCTGGGTGGTGGGCGTGTGGAACAGGTCGAGCACCACCACCAGCTCGAGCTGGCGCAAGAGGCGATGGGCGCGCTCGGGGTCCGCGAAGGAGCTGACCACGGTGTTGTTTCCCTGCACCCAGGCCGCACGCAGCGGGTAGGGCTCGCCGCTGTCGAGCTGGTCCAGCAGCGCATCCCCTTGGCCGTAGGGGATGCCGTGCTCGAACAGAGGGTAGCGGTCGAGCCCGATCTTGGGACGTTTCACCTGGGGATAGGCCGCGCTGGAAGGCCCCCGGCGGGGCACGCCAAAGGGATGGCGAGCCACCATCATGCCGCCGGGTACGTCGACCTGCCCCAGCAGGGCCCAGAGGCTGCCGATGGCATGGGCGGTAGCGGCGGCGTCTGGACTGGTGTCCACGGACATGCCCTGCTGGATGCACGCCGGGCGGCTGCGTCCGAGCTGGCGCGCTGCCGTCTGGATCCGCTCCGCCGGCAGCCCGGTGATGGCGGCGGCCCAGGCCGGCGTGCAGGGGCGGACGCGCTCGGCCAGGGCGTCGAAGCCGTGGGTCCAGCGGGCCACGAAGTCCGGATCGTAGAGCTCTTCGTCGATGATCACGTGCAGAAATGCCAGGGCCAACGCGGCGTCGCTCCCAGGCCGCAGCGGGAGCCAGTGACGCGCCTTGCCAGCCAACCAGGTGAGCTGGGGATCGACGACGATCAGCTCGGTCCCGCGCTCCATGCAGTGCACGATCCAGGCGCCCAAGAATCCATCGGGGTTCGAGTGCACGGGGTTGGCACCCCAGATCACCATGGTCTGCGGGGGGCGCCACTCCGGATTGTCGTACCGGTCGGCGTGGTATTGGCTGCAGTCGGGCACCATGAAGTGGCCAAAGGTGGCATACGCGGTGCTCATGCGCGGCATGAAGCAGGCGTTGCCGTTGGCCGGCCCGAGGGCGAAGTAGTTGGGGCTGCCGAAGCTGTAGGCCAGGCGGGAGATCCACGGGCTGATGTCCCGGCCCGTGCCCTTGAGGAACACCACGCTCTCGGGTCCGCTCTCCCGCCGGATCCGATCCAGGGTACCCGCCGCTCGGTCCAGGGCTACTTCGAGGTCCACCTCCCGCCACCGCCCCGAGCCTCGGGGCCCGTCGCGAAGCAGCGGCCGCAGCAGGCGATCCGGATGGTAGATGGTGTCCAGCCCCGCCAGGCCCCGCGGGCACAGCGACCCTTGGTTGAAGGGATTCGAGGGATCTCCCTCGATGCTCACCAGCCGCCCAGCCCCATCCACCCGGAGCAGGCAGCCGCAGCCGCCGTGGCAGCCGGGTGGACTCCAGCAGATGCTGCGCGTGAGCGTGTGCTCCCCGTCCTGCCAGCGCCAGTTCCGAGGGCCGGCACCTCGCGGAAGCAGGTCGTCGCTCGACTGACGCTTCGGAGGGGGGCTCACCATGCCGTTGGAAGTATGGTCCGGGCCCGGCCCCGTCGAGCTTGCCCCGTGGCATGGTTCAACGAGCCGAGCCCTCACGGGCAGGAGTCGGCGAAGACCACCGTCGCCGGCCCACCAGATGCAGCATCGCGGGGAGCAAGAACAGATCGCCGAGGATGGCGGCGCCCATGGTCACCGACGCCAGCATGCCGAAGTCGCGGGTACTGGTCAGCTCGCTCGAGGCCATCACACCGAAGCCCATGACCAACAGGATGCTGGTGAGCACGATGGCGTGGCCAGCCCCACGATAGGTCCTGGTGATGGCCGCGGCGATGTCGCCACCGGCGGCCCTCTCCTGGCGGTACCGCACGATGAAGTGGATGGTGTCGTCCACCGCCAGGCCGATGGCCACGCTGAACGCGACGACGTTGGTGACCCGCAGGTCGCCTCCGGTGGCCTTGATGGTGGCCAGGGTGAAGACCAGCGGCACGAGGTTGGGCACCGTCGCCACGAGGGCCAAGCGCAGGTCCCTCAACAGCAGGAACAGCGCGACGAAGATCACCAGGAGCACGACGCCGAGGCTGCTCGCCAGATCCTTCACCAGGATCTCCAGGCCCACCGCAGCCATGATGCCGTCGCCCGTCAGCTCCACCGTCAGCCCGCTGTCGTGGAAGATCTCCTCGGCTTGCCCCTCGAGATCGGCCTGCATCCGACGGTAGGCTCGCCCACCGGCGTCGGCGACCAGGCCGAGGACGCGAGCCTTGGCGAAGTCCTCGTCCACCAGGCCCTCGAAGGGTTCCCTGCCGAACAGCTCCGCCACCAGCAGCTCCTGGGCGACGGCCGCGGCGGTGGCAGGGACACGGTCCTCGCCGGTGAGGAGGCGGTTGACCTCGCGCACGTGGCCAGACAGGGAGCCGGTCCACAGCACCTCTTCCTGGGCGTGGAAGACCTGCTCCAGCCGGTCCAGCCGCCGCAGCGCATCGGGCTGCCGGAACACCCCCGGCGGCCCCTCGAGGTGGAAGAAGACCGGCACCACGCCCCCCAGCTTCTCCTCGACGAGCCGCATGGACTGCCACGCCGTGGTGCCCGGATGGTACATCTCCATCAGCGCCGAGTCCGTGCGCACCGAACTCCCCCACCAGCCCGCGAGCGCGGTGATCAACAGCGTCAGGGTCAGTACCCGCACGGGCCATCGGCGGACCCAAACGTCCAGCCTCGCCAGCGCTCGCTGCCCCAAGGCGGTGTCTCCCGGCCGCGGGCCCACCCGGCGCATGACCCGGTGAGCCGGCAGGAAGGCCAGCATCGTGGGGAGCACCACCATGAGCGCCACGAAGGTCACCATCACGGCCACGGCGCAGTGGATGCCGAACTCCCGGACCACGCGTGTCTCCGCCACCACCAGGGAGCCGAACCCCGCTGCGGTGGTGAAGCTGGTGAGGAAGCAGGCCACGGTCACGTGCCGCAGGGCCAAAGCCATGGCCGGTTCTCGCTCGCCCCCACTGCGCTCTAGCTCCTCGCGGTACCGCGAGGCGACGTGGATGCCGTCCGAGCTGCCGATGACCACGACCAGCGTCGGCACCAACAGCGACAGCACGTTGAAGGTCGCCCCGCAGCTCACCAGCATGCCCGTGGCCCAGACGTCCGCCAGCAACACGCAGAGCAGGATGCTCAGCCCCAGCCACAAGCGGCGGAAGAGCAGGCAGATGGTCACGGCGAACAGCAGCGAGACCAGCGGCAGGAAGGCCGCCTGGTCCGCCAGCATCAGGTCCACCACGTCCACGCGCACGAAGGGCACGCCCGTGGCATGGAGCGTCGCGCCGGGGGGCAGGGGTATGGCCTGGGCAGCCCCGACCAGATCGTGGACCACGGGTGCGAGGTCCCCTACCCGGGATCGCTCCCGCTCGATCCTGACGCGGAGGGCCGTCGCGCTGCCGTCAGGGGAGACCAGCATGCCGCCCAGTACGGGATCCCGGGCGACGCGCTCCAGAGCCTGGCCGACAGGTAGCTCGTCCAGAGGGGACAGCACGCGCAGGCGGCCCTCCTCCTGCTCCGCCACCTGTGCGTTCACCAAGGAGTCCACGCGCTCCACCGCGGGGTGGGAGGCCATGGCCCCATGCAGTGCGCGCAGGGTGGTCACCGTGTCGCCGTGGTCGCTCAGACCATCCACGACCAACACGAGATCGTTGTCTTCCCGGCCGAAGGTACGCTCGATCTCCAACAACCTCAGCATCTCCGGGCTCTGGTCCATGAACAGGGCCTGGGGGGTGAAGTCGATGGGCATGACCCCCTGCGCGAGCCTCGAAACGGTGGTGACCACGAGCGAGACCGTGATCAGCAGGCAGCCC
>CAZVHW010000358.1:0-8127 GCA_964626835.1 uncultured Enterobacterales bacterium | reverse complement strand
GTTCAACGAGGCGATATCTCCGGGCTGGAGGAGCAGCAGCTCGCCCAGCTCTAGCGCCTGGTTGCGAAGCATGACCAGCGAGGCGTCGGCCTCGGGAAACTCCCCAGCGGCATCGTCGTAGGCCAGCGCGGCGCCCTCCCGATCCCCGCGGGCCTCGAGCAGACGGGCCAGGGCCAAGCCCGCGTCGGCCTGCAGCTCCGAGGGGCCCTCGAGCCCATCGGGCGTCGGGAAGTCCTGACGACTGACCTGTCGCAGAAGCGGCGCGGCGCGGCGCACATCGTCCGCCCCGCTCCATGCCAGGCCCTCGAGGTAGGTGAAGTTGTCCTGGAGATGATGCTCCGAGAATCGCCCAGCCAGGCGCTCCCCCCATCCCGCAGCGCGCTCCCACGCACCCAGGTGGAGCAGATCGGCAACCAAACGAAGACCCGCCACGGGAACCAGCCCCGACTCGGGATGCAAGGTGACGAACTCCCGATTCCATGCGGCGGACATCAAGCGGAGGTCGGTGAGCGTCACCTCCACGCGCCGGAGCTCCGGAGGGAGAACGCCACCCGATCCGATGTCCAGTACGCGGGCGGGGAGCTCGAAGAGCGCTCCCTGGACCACAGGGAGGGAGGGGTAGCGACTGGCCACCTCGTGGATCACCTGGATGGACGCCAGGGGACCGAGCACGGTGTCGATCCGGTCCGCGATGGCCACCTCGTCGACGAACGCAGCGGCGATCCCGGCGCGCTCGATCTGTTGGGCGCGACCGGGGCGCTCGGATCGATAGGCCTCGGCCGTTGTCAACACCTCGGCGAAGCTCAGACGGCTGTCGGGGACGATGTCCCGCAAGTCCTCGAACGCGGTGGTCACGGCGCGCGGGGGCGCTCCGGAGCGCAAAGCATGGCGGTAGCGCAGACTCGCCACCTCGGCCCGGCGTCCAGCGGACCAGTCCTCGAGACGAGGCCGCGAGGCCAAGGCCGGGGTGGGGTCCCGGTCGGTAGCCACGGCTTCACGCGCGACGACCAAGGCCACGTCCTGGGTGGTATCGGAAAGTTCGTCCTGCACAACGCGCAAGACCAGACCCCGATCGTGCTCCAGCCCACCGATGCCACGCAGCTGGTAACGACCCGGGACGCGCGCTCTCAGCAGGAAGCCACCCGTGGAGGGATCCGGCACACGCTCGATCCCGCCGGGTACGCTGGCGCGGGACAGGTCCCCGTCCACGCGCAGCGCATCACCAGGGGCAAAGCTGCACTCCACACAGCCAGCTGCTCGATCCTCGTAGTCGAGGGTCGTGGTCAGGGCGCGCAGGGGCAGCCCGTCGATGGAGAGAGGCAGGCGGGTGGCGATGGCCTCGCCACCGCTTGCAGGAAGCCCCGACCGGAAGATCAGCCCGGATACGGCGCCCCCCGGATCCAGATCCAGGCCCAGCCCCGGATCGCTCAGTGCCCGAACCGAAGCGGAAACAAGAGCCAGCGTTCCTCGCTCGTCGTCTGGCGGGACGGGGACGGTCAGCACCCCCCCCACTTCGAGATCGAGCGTACCCAGGAGCACTTCACCCGCTCGGATCTCGGCTGTTCCCTCCGCATCCTCTCGAGGCCCAGGTAGCGCCGCGATCCAGGCGGGCCGAGCCAGATCACCCAGCGCCGGAGGAGCGGTCCGCAGCAGCCATCGAGCCTGCTCGTCGATCTCGCGGGTCGCCCTGCGTCCGCCCCCCGAGAGGGCTCGCTGCGCCAGGATGGCGTGAGGCCCCTGGCCGCGCACCAGCGGACGTGCATCGTCGCGGCGCCCCAAGACGACCATGGCGCGAGCCAACTGGGAGGACTCCTCCTCGGAGAGCGCTCCGGGATCCCGCACGAGTCGCGCAATGGTGGCGTCGTCCACGGGCCTCCCAGCCAGGGCTCTGCCCAGGACCAGCGCCACCCGATCCGCCTGCTCGGCCCCCTCGACCCAGATCTGGGTGTCGAAGTCCTCCACGGTCCCCCGCGGCAGGACCAGCGAGTCGGGCAGTTCCCCCAGCAAGGCGAGCAGCTACGCCGCCTCCGCCACGCTTCGGTACTGGGATGGCTGTGTGGAGACCGCGCCCAGCAGGGAGAACAGCCGTTGCCAGGCTACCTCGCGCTCCTCACCTCGAAGCCCCGGCAGTGCTGCCAACACGCAACGAGCAGCCACCACCGCCCGACCGGGATCGTAGGCGACGGTTGGGTCTTCGGCCATGGCAAGCCACGCCAGGGGTGGGCCCCCACCGGGACCGACGGCTGCAGTCAACAAGGGGCCCCCAGGGGCATCGACGCCCAGGCCGAGGGGCCAGAACCAGCGAGCCCGATCCAGCACCTCGCCCTGCTGCTGGAGGATCAGATCGACGTTCTCCCCGGGAGCACGCTCGCCCAGAGGAACGTACGCCGCCTCTCCGGCCCCCACCTCGAAGTCGAAAGGCACACCGTCCACCAGCACCTCGGCGCCGGAGAGCCGCTCGGCACCGGCCATCACGACCACCGTGGGGGCCATTCGGTCGTCCTGCAAGCTGGGCCCGGGCTCGAACACCAGCAGCCTGGGCCGATCGAGGGTGGTGACCTCCGCGCGGTCCTGGGCCACCCATCCGTCGCCGACGGCCACCGCCTCGACAGCCCAGCGCGTCATGCGTCGCGGCCGCGGTACGACCACCTCCACCACCCCTTCTTCGTCCGTCTCGAGCACCTCCCAGAGCACACGCCTGCGCTCCCCCTGCAGGGGCCGCGTAGGCAACCCCGCCCCTCCGTAGCCCCGGCCGCCGGTCCCAATGCCCCCCATGCCGTAGGCCGAGCCGCCACCGCCGTGGCCGTACCCGACAGAACCCATGCCACCGACTCCCAGAGACAGGGGCACGTCCTCTCCCAGCGCCGCCTGCACCGCGTTGTCGACGAAGTTGCCCGTCAAGGCCCGGCGCGCACGTCGGGCCTCGTCCTCCCGTGCGGCCTCTTCGAGCAGCGCTCGGGCCACGGGCACAGACCAGGCCCCATGTCGCAGGCCTGCCGACCAACTCCCGCCCCAGGACCACGAAGGAGCCATCCTGAATGGCCCGGACCGAGCTTGCAGGGCGCGACCCACCTGCCGCTCGAGCGTGCGGTCCAAGGCACGAAGCGCGATCTGCGCGGCGGCGGGACGACCCTGGGCGTCGGTCGTCACGGCACGCACACGCCACAGGTCCGCTTCTTCCAGCACCTGCACGTCGACCTCGATAGCCGGCGACAAGACGACGCTGCGGGCATGGCTCCGACCGGTGGGGGTGACGGCGGTGATGTGCACCGGACCTCGCCAGGCGCCCGTCACCGCCAGGGCCGCGGACTGGCCCGGCCGCAGCAGCGCGGCCTCCACCACCCTCCCACCGCTCACCGACACCAGCGCGGGCTCCCCTTCGACCGCGAGCGCTAGGCGCCCACCGGCCCCCAGCCCGGGGATGGCTCCCAGACGAGGGGCGGCGGCGTCCACCTCGAAGTCCCACGATGCACTCCGCCGGCCGCCCTCGACAGGCTCCAGCTCCACCCGGTATCGACCCTCGGGGAGCGTGGGCAGATCGACACGCTGCACGCCGTCTACGTCCAACGGAGTCACTCGCACCGTCTCCCTCCAGCACTCGGGATCCGGGACCGGCGGCGCCACCCAGGACTCAGGCCCCTGCAATCCCGTCTCCCACCGAGGCGAGAGCTGCCAGGGTTCCTCGGGTGCGCCCACCTGGACACAGGAGACCAAGCGCACCAGCCGCAGCTCGGCACATCCCTCGCCGTCGATCTGCAGTTCGATGGTCTCGCCGGGCCGCAGCCGATCCTGGCTGGCGCTCACCGACCAGCCGAGGGCTCGCCGCGGAGCCGGGCGCGAGCGGGCCTGCAGCGTCGTCCCGGGCTGCTTGGCCAAGAGGGTCCAGGGCACGCCGAGGGGTGGTCCTTGCACCCTGGCCCGGCCCGTCGCATCCGTGAGCACGCGGCCTCGCTGCCCGGTCTCCTCCCAGGTCCAGTCCAAGGGCTCCCCTGCCGCCGGGCTCCCGTCCTCCTCGACGAGCTCCAGGATCGCGGTCCGCTCGTCCACTCGCACGTCCAGGCGTCGCCCCTCGGGCATCGCGTCGGCCACCCGCACCCGGGCGAGCTCACGCTGGCTTCCGCCGGGAAGGCGCGCCATGAGGACCAGGCTGCGCGTCTGCGCCGCGATGCCGCTGTGGCCCGTGCCACCGAGAGGCAGCGGCAGTTCTCCGACCACGGTGCCTCCGGGCCCCTCCTCGAAGGCGTGCTTCACCAGCTGGGTGTAGCCACCTCCCCCCTCCAGCCACAGCTGCCACCCTCGTTGTTCCGGCGCCTTCGTCCGGTCGACGGCGATGCGAAACCCCACCGTGTCACCGGGCCGGTACACCGGCCGGTCCAGGTCGACGAGCGCGATCACGCTGTCGTCGGGCGCACCCTGGCCCACGGCCGGGACCTCCGCCAGGGCCGGCCCTCGGGTGGACTCCGCCACCACCAGCAGCTCACCGTGGCCGGGCTCGAAGACGGCCAAGCCGCTCGCGTCGGTGCGGGCCTCGATGATCCCTCCACCCTCCCTGACCAACACCCGCACACCGGGCTGGGGCCTCTTCTCCGCCAGCACCGCCACGGCCAGCTTCGGCCCCATGCGCTGGGTGAGCAGCGTGGCGTCCGAGTGCAGCAGCAGCGTGCGGACCTCCCGCGCCGGGGTGGCCACGGTCACCGCGTACAACCCGGGCGAGTCCAGGGAAACAGGGACCTCGAAGGCCGAGACCAGGTGGGGATGGTGGTCGGGGACCGCCACGGACCAGCTACGATCGGGCGCGATGATGCCGACATCCAGCGATGGCAACCCGGACAGCTCCCACCCCGCCCCGAGCCAGGCCTCTAGATCGATGCGGTGCACCCGCAGCTCCACCCGCTCGATGCCCCTGGCCATCACTCGCACCGACGGAGCCCCTCCGTCCGGGCCGGGGCCCGCACTGTCCACACCCAGGGAAGGTTCGCGGACCTCCTCGAGGACCGCGGCCGCTCCGGACAGACCCTCATCGGCCCGCAGCTCGAGCCAGGCCAGGGCCCCGTCCGGTTCGCCCCGGTCCCGCGCCAGCAGGCGGTAGACCGCCCACACCGCCTGCGTGTCGTCGGGCCAGCGGGCGGGGATCTCCTCCCAGCGCGCCCGCGCCTGATCGAAGTCTCCCCCGCGCCACGCCAGCAACCCGGCTTCGTAAGCCGCGACTCGGTCACGATCCCCCTCCGTCGCGCCCTGGGACAGCCTATCGTACAGCGAGAGCGCCCTCTCGGCGTCCCCCTGAAACGCCAACAAGCGGGCAGCGTCGAGCAGGGCCGCAGGCAAGGCGTCTTCGGCACCCTTCCGCTGCTCGGAGCGAGGGAAGCGCGCGACGAGATCGTCAAACCGCTCCAAGGCCTCAACCGGATCGGTACCGTCCAGGCTCATCGTGGCGAGCAGCTCGCTGGCCTCCGCCGCATCGGCGCCGAACCCTCGCGACACCGGCCCGAGCACGGACTCAGCCTCCCGGCGCCAACCCTCCTCCGCCAGCAGCCTGCCCACTTCGAGACGAGCACGCCGGGTCTCGGGGGCCCCCGGATGATTCGCGGCCAGCCGCTCGACCTGGCGAAGCTTCCATCCGAGCCCGTTGCCATCACCCAGCCGCAGACGCAGGGCTTGGGTCTCCGGATCCGCTGGGAGATCCTCGAGCAGCGCCAGCCCCTGGGAGTCCCCGACGATCAACGCGAGGCGTCGCCGGTCCTGGGATTCCCCACCGGCATCCACGGCTTGGGCGAGGGCCGGGAGGGCGGGGCGAGCCACGTCTGGGAGGCGGTAATCCAGCGCCAGGTCCGCCAAGCGACGGGACAGCTCGAGGCGCGTCCTGGGATCCACCGCCAGGTCGAGGGCCAGGGTCAGCGCCGCAGCAGCTTGAGTGGGATTCGGCTCCTCCCGCTCCATCACCCGATCGGCCATGCCCACCAAGCGATCCGCCGTGCGGGCGTCGCGGTTCGGACCCAAGGCCTCCTCGGCCAGGGCCGCGTGGACCTCCGCCGCCTCCCCTTCGCGTCCCAGGGCCGACAAGGCCTCGGCCCTCACCCAGGCAGCCCCCATCGCGCAAGGCGCCTCGTCGGGCACCCACGCCAGGGTCTCGAGGGCCTGCTCGTGCAAACCCGCCTGGTGCTCGAGGCGGCCCAACAGGCAGCGATGTTCCAAGGCCTCTTCGCCTCCGAGCTTGACCGAAGCAGCCAGGATCTGCAGCGCGCGGGCCTGCCTACCCTCGGCCAACGCCGCGATGGCGTCCTCACGTGGGTCGGCGTGGGCGAGCGAGCAGAGCGACAGAGCGAACGGGACGAGGAGCAGGTGCATGGTGCCTCCGGGCGGGTGACCAGAGGGACCATCGGAGCGCGGCGTGGTTCTGCGAGGGCCCGGCTGTTGACAGGAGGTTTGCCCTGCCCTGGTGCCCTATGAGGCCGATTCCTCGGCGGCCCAGTCGCGCAACAGCCCATCGGCCCACTCCGGCGTGAGCCGATCCGCCGGTAGGTCATCGCGCGCCGCCTCCGCCAAGATGTCCCGCACCGTGTCTCGCAGGGGGCGCAGGCGCAACCCGGCGGCCAGGGCCTTGGAACCATCAGCCAGCAGCGACTCGCCCAGGCGCTCCCGGGGCAGCCACATGGGGATGGCCTCGTCATCGATTCCCTGCTCCGTCAGCCAGGACTCCGCCACCGGCACCAGCTCTGTCCCCGCCCCCGCCAGCTCGGAGCAGAGTGAGTAGACCTCGCCCCAGGCCGGAAGCCGCTCGGGCCCGACCACGTTGAAGGCCTCCACCAACCGCCGCTCGGTAGACGCAACCACGAAGCGCGCCAGGTCGCGGCCGTCCACCACCTGGATGGGGGCCTCGAGGTTGTCCGGCACCAACGTCTTTCCACCCCGAGCCAGCCAACGCACCCACCAGGAGAACCGGTGGGTGTGATCCCGCGGCCCCACCACGTAGCCTGGCCGGATGATGGTGTGGTGGCCGGGAAAGCCCCGCTGGACCGCCTGCTCACACTCCACCTTCAGGGGGCCGTAGGACAGCTCGGTGATCTCCTCGGTGCGCGGGCCGCGCCACCCGAGCAGGGGATCGTCCTCGCGGATTGCTGGCCCGTTCACGGCGCGCTCTGGGTACACCGAGACCGTCGAGACGAAGGTGTAGTGGTCGCACGCCGCCAGCGCTCGCACCGATGCCGCCACCACCCGCGGTACGTAGCCGCAGACATCCACCACGGTGTCCCAGCCACCGCCGTCGAGGGCGGCCAGGCCGCCGTCCCGATCGCCGAAGATCTCTCGGAACGGACCTCTCAGAGCCGCGGGAGTCTGCCCCCGATGGAAGAGGGTCACGTCGTGGCCCGCCTCGATGGCGGCCTGGGCGATGTGATGCCCCACGAAGCGGGTGCCACCGAGGATCAGCCAGCGAGACATGGATTCTCCTAGCGCCGCTCGAGACGGGCGGTGAGCATGCGATCCAGGGCATTGGCGAACCGTGCCCGATCGGCATTGCCGAAGGGCGGGGGTCCACCCCCCGCCATGCCGGCCGCGCGCATCTCGTCCATGAAATCGCGCATGGCCAGACGCTGACGCACGTTGTCGGCGTCCAGCACCTCGCCACGGGGTTTCAGCACCAGCGCGCCCTTTTCCACCACCTGGGCGGCCAGGGGTATGTCCGCCGTGATGACGATGTCGCCAGCGGCGCAGTGCTCGACGATGTAGTCGTCCGCAACATCGAAGCCGCGCCCCACCACCACCTGCCGGATGCGCTGCGAGCGAGGCACGGCCATGGAGCTGTTCGCCACCAGCACGACCTGGATGGCCAACCGCTCGGAGGCACGGAAGACAATCTCCTTGACCGCGCGGGGCGCGGCGTCGGCGTCGATCCACAGGGTGGGCATGGATGGGGACATGAGGGCCTCGGGGGTCGCGCGGGTCTCTTAGCGCGCTGGTACACTCGTCGACGCCCCGTCACCCACCGAGGGAAGCCATGCGAGCCAGCATCGCCCTCTGCGCCGTTCTCGCGATGTCCGCCTGCCGCAACGACCCGGACAAGATCGACACCGCCAACCCGGACAACGAGTGCACCTGGTACACCGACGGCGACGCCGACGGCTACGGCGA
>CAZVHW010000357.1:0-8159 GCA_964626835.1 uncultured Enterobacterales bacterium | reverse complement strand
CAGCAAGAGCTCGCCGTGCTCACCGGCGCCGTAGAGATGATGATCATCGACGTGCAGTGCTGCATGCCGAGCCTGCCCGAGGTCGCCGCCGCATACCACACGCAGGTGGTCTCCACCTCCGACATCGCCCGAACCGTCGGCGCCGACCACGTACCCTTCGACATACGCCAAGCGTGGGAAGCCGCCAAGGCGCTGCTGCTGCGGGCCATTGAGAACTTCGAGCACCGCGATCCAGCCAAGGTCCACATCCCGTCGCACCAGGCGCCCCTGGTTGCCGGGTTCTCGGTCCCCGCCATCGAGTACATGCTGGGGGGCACCTTCCGAGCCTCGTTCCGGCCGCTCAACGACGCCGTGATGCAGAACCGCATCCATGGTGTGGTCGGCATCGTGGGCTGCTCCAACCCCCGCCAGAAGGTGGACGCCTTCACCAACGCCCTGGCCCGCCGCCTGCTCGCTGCCAACGTGCTGCTGCTGCAGACCGGCTGCGCGGCCATCGCCTCGGCGAAAGACGGGCTGCTCACCCCCGAAGCGGCCCTGGAAGCCGCGGGGCCGGGCCTGCGGGAAGTCTGCGAGACCGTGGGCATGCCCCCGGTGCTGCACATGGGCTCCTGCGTCGACAACTCCCGGATGCTCGAGGCCGCCACCCGTGTGGTGCACGAAGGCGGGCTGGGTGACGACCTCTCCCAGATCCCCGTGGTGGGTGTCGCGCCCGAGTGGATGTCCGAAAAAGCCGTGGCCATCGGCTGTTACTTCGTGGCTTCCGGCGTGGACGTGGTGCTCGGACGCCCCTTCAACGTCGCGGGCTCTCCGGCCGTCAAGAGCTTCCTCGAGCAGGAAGCAACGGGCGTGTTCGGCGCCAGCTTCCACAACTGCCCCGACCCGGACGAGGCTGCTGACAAGGTGCTGAGCTTGTTGGCCGAGCGGCGCGAAAAGCTGGGCATCCAGCAACGCACCGAGCGCAAGCTGATGGACATGGCCGATCGCCGCGGCATCGAAGGCGCACAGGCAGCCCTCCGCGGCTGCTCGGCCCACGGGCATTAGGAGGAGCTCACATGTCGAAGCTGATCTGTTCGAGCGCCATCGACGGCGCCGTGGAGTGGGTAGCTCGCGCCGAAGCGCTGCTGGACAAGGCCGTGCGCGAGCACGGCGAACAGGCCGCTCTGGGCTTCCCCGACACGGCCTACCACCTCCCCGTCATCTCCAGCTTCACGGGCCTGGCCGTGCGCACCCTGGCCGACTGCCGCCAGGTCCTGCGGAGAGCCAAGGACCTCCTGCCCGAGCGGCCCAGCGACCAGATCTGGCTCCCCTACCTGGGCAGCGCGCTGGACGCCGGCGCGGCGTCGTTGTTCGCGTGCGAGATCATCGAAGCCTGCCGCTACCTGGTGGGACCACAACCCGCCCGGGGCATCTGGCTGGGAGCGGCCAGCGACATCATCATGCGAGAGCGCGGCATCGAGTTCGTGGACGGCACCGCGCCGGGCTTCGCAGCCATCACGGGAGCAGCACCCAACGCCGAGATCGCCGTGCAGATCGCCAAGGAACTGCAGGAGAAGAACCTCTACGTGTTCATGGGTGGCTCCACCGGGGGCGTCCAGTTCGCCGAGCAGCTGAAGCAAGCTGGCGTGCAGCTGGGTTGGGAAACCCGCCTGGTGCCCTTCGGCCCCGACGTCTCCTCCCTGATCTACGCCCTGGGCTTCGCCAACCGTGCGGCCCTGAGCTTCGGCGGCGTCGCGCCTGGCGACTACGCGGCCAACCTCCGCTACAACAAGAACCGAATCTTCGCCTTCGTGCTGGCGCTCGGCGAAGTGGACGCCGAAAAATACGCCGTCGCAGCCGGGGCCATCAACTACGGCTTCCCGGTCATCGCCGACACCGACATCCCCCAGATCCTGCCCACCGGCGTCTGCACCTACGAGCACGTGGTCTCCTCGGTGCCCTACGAGAGCATGGTCGAGAAAGCCCTCGAGGTGCGAGGCTGCAAGGTGCGCATCACCCACGTGCCCGTGCCCGTGGCCTACGGCCCCGCATTCGGGGGCGAGCGCATCCGCAAGGTGCAAGCCCAGGTCGAGATGGGAGGCCAGCGCTCCACCGCCTTCGAGTTCGTCACCTCGGCCGCCCTGGACGAGATCGACGATGGCGAGATCGAGATCATCGGTCCCGACATCGACAGCGTCGAGCCGGGCTCGGCTCTGCCCCTGGCAATCTGGGTCCAGGTGGCCGGCCGCAAGATGCAGGCCGACTTCGAGCCCATCCTCGAGCGCCAGATCCACCACCTGGTCAACGGCGCCGAGGGCATCTGGCACATGGGCCAGCGCGACATCGTCTGGACCCGCGTGTCCAAGCAGGGCTACGACGCAGGCCTGCGCCTGCGCCACTATGGCGAGATCCTGCACGCCAAGTTCCTGTCGGACTACCCGGCCATCGTCGACAAGGTTCGGGTCACCATGATCACCGATCCGGACGAGGTGCAGCTCCGCCTGGGCACCGCCTACCGGGTCTGGCAAGAGCGCAACGAGCGCATGGCCAGCCTCACCGACGAGTCGGTGGACACCTTCTACTCCTGCCTGCTCTGCCAGAGCTTCGCCCCCGACCACGTCTGCATCATCACCCCCGAACGCCTGGGGCTCTGCGGTGCCTACAACTGGCTCGACGGCAAGGCCGCCCACGAGATCGATCCCACCGGTCCCAACCAGCCGGTCAAGAAGGGCCGCGTGCTGGATGCGGCCAAGGGCATCTGGGAAGGCGTCAACGAGTACGTCCTGCAGACCAGCCACAAGGTCATCCCGGCCATCACCATGTACTCCATCATGGACCGGCCCATGACCTCCTGCGGCTGCTTCGAGGTCATCGTGGCCTACGTGCCGGAATGCAACGGCGTGATGGTGGTCAACCGCGAGTTCCCCGGCGACACCCCCGTGGGCATGACCTTCTCCAGCCTCGCCGGTTCGGTGGGTGGAGGTCGCCAGACCCCCGGCTTCATGGGCTGTGGCAAGGCCTATGTCGTCTCCCCCAAGTTCCTCTCCGCCGAAGGCGCCCACCCCCGCCTGGTGTGGATGCCCGCCGAGCTCAAGAACCTGCTCGGCCCCCAGCTAGAACGCGCCGGCCACGGGGATCTGCTGCCCCTGATCGCCGACGAGACCATCGCCACGGATCCCCAGGCCATCCGCGAACACATGGAACGTGTCGGCCACCCGGCCCTCACCATGCCCGACATGCTCGACTACGCCGAGCCCAGCGAGGACGAAGAGCACACGCCCGAGGCCCCGAGCGCCGAGCCCAGCGAGGCGCCCCACTCCACGCCCCATCCCGGCACCACCGTAGCCCGCAGCCCGAAGTCCGAAGCCCGTGAACCGCAACAGCTTGCCCAGGTCAAGGCCGAGCTGGCCGCGGCCCTCGAGCAAGCCCTGCAGCAGGCCCTACCGCCGGAGCTCGCCTCCCAGGTGGCCAGCGCGTTCCAGCGCAACCTGCAGGGTTCCAGCCCCGCGGCCCCCGCCCAAGACGCCGACGAGGCCGAGCCCGGCTGGACCCAAGATGGCCCCACGGCCGCCGAGCGACTGGCGGCGACCACGGCCCTCGACATCCCCAAGGAACCCGCGGCCCAGCCCCTGTGGACCGTCACCATCGGCGCCACCCGCGCCGAGGGCGGCAGCCGCGGCCGCACGGTCACCGTCGGCGGGGCGTCGTGCATGCCGTTCCACCTCTGGGAAGGGGCTATGCCCCATCGCCCTGCGGTGGCCCTCGAGGTCTTCGATCGCATCTCCGAGAGGTTCCCCCAGGTGCTGCGAGACGTCTGGGACTCAGCGCTGCACGACCCGGCCACCATGGCCCGCCTCGCCGTGGAACGCCACGGAGCCGACCTGGTGGCGGTGCGCCTGGACGGCACCCACCCCGAGAGCGGCGACCGCTCGGTCCAGCAAGGCGTAGATCTGGTCGGCCAGGTGCTCGAGGCCGTCGAGGTGCCCCTCCTCGTCACCGGCCCCAGCCACTTCGAGCGCACGAACGAGCTGGTCAAGGCCGTCGCCCAGGCCTTCGAGGGCGAGCGCCTGCTGTTCAACTGGGCCGAGCAAGACAACTACCGCACCATCGCAGGAGCGGCCCTGGCCTACGGCCACCGCGTGGTGGCCCAGAGCCCCATCGACGTCAACATCGGCAAGCAGATGGTCATCCTGATGACCAACATGGGCCTGCCCAGAGACCAGATCCTGCTGGACATGATGACCGGCGCCATGGGCTACGGCATCGAGTACACCTACTCCGTGATGGAGAGAGCCCGCCTGTCGGGCCTGGGAGGCGACACTATGCTGGCCGGCCCCATTATCGCCACCCCGGGCCAAGACAGCAGCAAGGTCAAGGAATACAACGCACCTGAGTCCGCCATCCCCACCTGGGGCGAGCGGTCCTCCCGCGCAGCCCTCTGGGAGCTCACCACCGCGGTAGCGCTCCTCCACGCCGGCGCCGACCTCCTGATCATGAACCACCCCCAAGCCGCCACCCAGCTGCAGAAGACCATCCTGCGGCTGATGGACGGGACGGCGTAGGAGGAGAACATGGCTCTTTCCGGACTCAAGATCCAGAAGCTCCTACCCCGCACCAACTGCAAGGAGTGCGGCTCCAACACCTGCCTCGCCTTCGCCATGAAGCTGGCCGCCAAGAAGGTCGAGCTGTCCGCCTGCCCCTACGCGTCGGACGAAGCCAAGCGCATCCTCGGCGCGGCAGCCGAGCCGCCGGTGCGGGGGGTCAAGCTGGGCCCCGCCGGCGCCCTGAAGCTGGGCGAGGAGACCGTGCTTTACCGACACGAGCGCAGCTTCGTCAACCCGACGGCCATCGCCGTGAACGTGGACGACACCCACCCTCCCGAGCGCATCGAAGCCACGCTGCGCGAGATCTGCGACTACGCCATCGAGCGCGTGGGCGACACCTACGCCGTGGACATGGTCAGCGTCACCCAGCGGAGCGACAGGCCCGAGCTGTTCGTGGCCCTGGCCAAGCGCGCCTGGGATCAGTGCCGCAAGCCCCTCGTCCTACGCTCTCCCGATCCCCAGGCGCTCACCCGGGCCGCACAGGCGGTCAAGGGCTCGGGCAGCCTCATCGCCGGTGTCACGGCCGACGACGCCGACGAGCTGTGGCAAGTGGCCAAGCAGAGCGGCCACGCGCTGGGTCTCACGGCACCGGATCTGGACAGCCTGGTGGCCCTCACCTCACGCCTGCGCGAGGCCGGCTGCCGAGACATGGTCGTCGATCTGCCCAGCCTCTCCCTGGCTGAACGTTTCCAGCTCTCCACCATCGCTCGTCGCGCCGCCCTCAAAAAGGGCTTCAAGCCCCTGGGGCTCCCCCACCTCACCTTCCTCGAGGGCGACGACCTGCTCGAGCTGGCGGTAGATGCCGCCACCGAGATCTGCAAGTACGGCGGCGTGGTGGTCCTTCCCAGCTTCGATCCAGCCTTGCTGGCCGCCATGCTCACCCTGCGCCTGAACATCTTCACCGACCCGCAGAAGCCCATCCAGGTCGAGCCAGGCCTGTACCCCATCGTGGAGCCCGGCCCGGACAGCCCGGTGTTCGTCACCACCAACTTCTCGCTGACCTACTTCCTCGTCTCGGGCGAGCTGGAAAACTCCGGGCTCTCGGCCTGGCTGCTCGTGCCCGAGTGCGAAGGCATGTCCGTGCTCACCGCCTGGGCGGCGGGCAAGTTCTCCGGTGCTCACATCGCGCGCTTCGCCAAGAGCATCGAGATGGACGAAAAGGTGCAGGACCGCAGGATCGTGATCCCGGGTCTGGTGGCCCAGATCAGCGGCGAGCTCGAGGAGAGCCTACCTGGCTGGCAGGTGCTGGTCGGCCCCCAACAGTCCGCGGACATCGAGAGCTTCGTCAAGGCGCGCTTTGGGTAGGTTGGCGAACCAGCATCGGCCCGCGACCGGTTAGCCCTCCCCAGCCCCGTAGGAAATCCGCGGGCGTGCCAGGAGCCCCCCCCATGCCCCAGGTCGTCTTTCAACCCGCCGGCCGCAGCGTCGAGGTCGAACCCGGCGCCGAGATGCTCGATGCCGCCCGCGCGGCGGGAGTCGAGATCGAGGCCCCTTGCGGTGGCAAGGGCCGCTGTGGGCGTTGCATCGTGCGCATCGTCTCGGGCCGGGCGGACTCCGACTCCCTCTCGGTGATGCCCGCCGCCCAGGTGGCCGAGGGCCAGGTGCTGGCCTGCCGCACACGCGTCGGTGACGAACCCCTGGTGATCGAGGTCCCCGAGCAAGTGGGAACCAAGGGGGGGCAGATCCCGGAAGAGGACGAGACCTGGATGGTGCGGGGGGAGCTGTTGCCCCAGGAATGGCAGTTCGATCCCCTGGCGGTGAAGTGGACCATCACGGTGCCCCCGCCGCAGCAGGACGACGGCCTGTCCGACGTGGACCGCTTCCTGCGGGCCATCCAGCTCGAGTGGGGGCGCAAGGAGCGGCTACCGGTGGACAGCTTCAAGCTGTTCGAGGACCTCAAGTCCATGCTCATCGACGTCAAGATACCCCTCGGCACCACCCGCGCACTGGCCCAGGCCCTGCGAGCCGAGGACGGAAGGGTCACCGCGTCGTTGGTGCGCACGGGGCGCAACCTGCGCTGCGTGCGGGTAGAGCCTGGCCACGTGCCCGAGCGCAACTTCGCCATCGCGGTGGACGTGGGCACCACCACGATCACGGTACAGCTCGTAGACCTCGTGGGGGCCCGCATCGTTGCCACGCGCTCGAGCTACAACGACCAGGTGGCCTGCGGCGGTGACGTCATCAGCCGCATCGAATACGCCCGTCGAGCCAACGGGATCCCGGAGCTTCGACGCAGGGTGCTGGACACCATCAACCGCCTGCTGGCACAGGGCTGCCAGGCCTGCAGCGTAGACCCCCACGAGATCTCCAACGCCGTGGTCTCGGGCAACACCACCATGACCCACCTCCTGCTGGGCCTCGACCCCGAATACATCCGCCTCGAACCCTACACCCCCACCCTCCTCGAGATGCCCTACCTGACCGCTGACGAGGTGGGCATCGACATCAACCCCGACTCCTGGATCTGCTTCTCCCCCAACGTGGGCTCCTACGTCGGCGGCGACATCACTGCCGGGCTGCTCTGCACCGATCTGGCCACCGACACCGACGAGCTCTGCCTGCTCATCGACATCGGCACCAACGGCGAGTTGGTTGTGGGAAACCGAGACTTCATGCTCTGCTGTGCCTGCTCGGCGGGCCCGGCCTTCGAGGGCGGCGGCATCGAGTGCGGCATGCGCGCCAGCATCGGCGCCCTGGAGCGGGTGGACATCGACCCCGAGACGGGGGAGCCCTCCTGGACCACCATCGGTGGCGCCCCGCCCAGTGGCATCTGCGGCTCGGGTATGATCGACTTGCTCGCGAACTTGTTCCGCACGGGATGGCTCGATCCTGCTGGCAAGCTCGTACGGGACCGGTCCTCCGAATGGATCCGCGCCGAGGGCAAGCGGGCGCGGTACCTCATCGTGCCCGCCGAACAGAGCGCCACGGGCCAAGACATCACCATCTCCGAGCTGGACGTCGAGAACATCCTCCGTGCGAAGGCGGCCATCTACTCCGCCTGCGCACTGATGCTCGAGCAGGTGGGGGTCGAGTTCGACGACCTCTCACAGATCTACATCGCCGGTGGCTTCGGCCGCTTCCTCGACCTCGAGCAGGCGGTCACCATCGGGCTGATCCCCGACATCCCCAGGGATCGTTTCCGCTTCATCGGCAACAGCTCCCTCATCGGCTCCTACATGGTGGTGGTCTCCCGCGAGTTCCGCAAACGCCAGGAACGCCTGGCAGCGCGCATGACCTACTTCGACCTGTCCTCGGCTCCCGGCTACATGGACCAATACACGGCGGCATTGTTTCTGCCCCACACCGACCCGGCACGTTTCCCGACCGTGGCCGCGCTCAGCAAGCCGCACCGATAATGCCCACGCACACCGTTCGAGCGGGTGTTGGGCTGACCAGCGCAGTCTGCGACGGTATAATGACATGGTCCTCGATACGGATCCCACCCTGCCACCGGATCGCAACGGAGCCACCGTGAAGCCCAACCTGCTGTTCGCCCTTGCCCTCACCCTCACTGCAGCCTGCGACAAGGACACCGACGACACCGCCGGTGAGACCGACACCGACACCGACACCGACGCC
>CAZVHW010000356.1:0-8175 GCA_964626835.1 uncultured Enterobacterales bacterium | reverse complement strand
GTCGGTCGCCGACGTCGATGGACCGACCCACTTCTCGACCCGGATCTCCCCGTCTACCTTGAGCGCCGCCTCGGGCCAGGACTCCACCGTGAGATCGGAACCGATGCTACCCCCGGCGATGACGACGCCATCGAAGTCCGAGCCGCTGTAGTCGTTGTCTCCCACATAGGGGAGGACCTCGAGAGGCACCACGAGCCCCGCACCGTCCCCGGCGAAGGTGCAGCCCGAGAGCTGGCTGTAGACCTCGGTGTCCACTCCCCCAGTGATGGTCAGCGCCACGCTGGGTGCGTCGCTCATGCTCGTGGTTCGGAAGGAGAGGTCCGCGATGGCCGACACGACGCTGCCGCCCTCGATGCTGGCCAGCCGGATGTCCGCCAGCTCGGCGTCCTCCTGGATGGTGATGGTGAAGCGCGCGTCCTCCCAGCCCCTCACGGTGGCGTCCGTGTTCCCGCTGCCGCGGATCACGATGGAACCTCCGTTGGAGATCTCGACGTCGCCAGAGAGAGCCAGCGCAGCACCGGACTCGACCCAGAGGGTGCCGTCACCCACAACGGCGAGGCCATCGCTGAGGTAGGGCACGTGGAGCGCGGCCAGCCCCACGGGCTCCTCGAGGAGGTCGCCCAGCAGGCGCACCGCACGGACATCGACTTGATCCACGTACAGCCCCGTCAGCAGACCGGCTGCGGGCCAGGGAATGACCGCGGGGACCGACACGTAGGAGACCTCGAGCTCCTCCAGCAGGTCGAACTCCACGTCTTCGGCGTATAGGCCCTGGTTGTCGCCGTTGGACAGCAGCACGTTGGACAGAGACGCCGCGCCACCCTCGAGGTGCACGATGCCACCATCGGAACCGGCGTAGCGCACCGTGGTCCACGCGAGCTGCACGACGCCATCTTGCCCCACCAGGCCAACCCAGTCCCCTGCGACGGGGAACGACTGCGCACTGGTGAACAGGAGGGGTTCGTCCGAGGTGCCCTGGGCCTCGAGCACACCGCCGGCGACGATCATCGCCGTTCCGGCTTCGGCCTGGACCTCCACCCCCGGCTCGATGGTGAGGAAGCCTTCGACCACCACGTCGCAGGTGAGCAGGTGGATGGAGCTGGCGCTCCAGGTCTCGGCCTCGCCGATGGTGCCACAGTGCTCGATGATCGCCGGTACCGTGTCTTCCACCTGGTCCATAGTCGTGCCTTTCTTGCAGCCAGCGAGGGCTACACCCACGCAGGCCAGCGAAAGAAGCGCCGGTCGAGGGCAACGCCAGGTGTGGACGCTCATGTCTCCGTCCTCCGCAGGTGTCGGTGTCACGATACCAGGCGGGGAACCGACTCGAAAGAGCACCCCGCCGATACCAGTCCTGTTCGACCCTTGACCCGCCATGCTCGGCGTGAAGCTCTGTCCCATGTCGGAACGCCACCACGCCTCCCGCATCCTCGCACTGGCCCGCCCCGAGCTGGCTTGGCTCTCCGTGGGTACCCTCGCGTTGTTCATGGCGGCGGGGCTCTCCCTCTCCTACCCCCTGATCATCGGCCACCTGGTCGACAGCGTCATGGCAGGCGGTGGGCGCGCGGACCTCGACCGCTGGGCGCTGATCCTGGTGGGTGTCTTCGCGGGCTTGGGCGTGGCCACGGCGGTCCGGGCCTATCTGTTCTCGGTGGCCGGCGAGCGCGTGGTCGCTCGGCTCAGGCAGACCCTGTTCGGCGCACTCATCCACCAGGAGATCGGCTTCTTCGACCGCCAGCGCACCGGCGAGCTCACCAACCGTCTGGCCTCTGATACCACCGTCATTCAGAAGGCGGTCACGGTCAACGTCTCCATGGCGCTGCGCTTCCTGGTGCAGGTCCTCGGAGCCCTGGCCATCCTGGCCTGGATCTCCTGGAAGCTCACCCTGGTCATGCTGCTGGTGGTACCCATCGTGGCAGCCGGTGCTGGGTTGTATGGGCGGCTCATCCGCCGAGTCTCCCGCGCCGTGCAGGACGCCCTGGCGGAGTCCACGGCCGTCGCCGAAGAAGCACTGTCCGGCGTGCGAACCGTACGAGCCTTCGCGCGGGAGAGCCACGAGCAAAGCCGCTACGGACGCGCCGTGATGCAGGCCTTCGAGCTGGCGCGCAAGCGAGCTCGGCTGGGTGCCAGCTTCCAAGGCATCGTGACCTTCGCCGGGTACGGCTCCATCGCAGCGGTGCTCTGGTACGGCGGCGTGTTGTTGTCTGAGGGAGCCATGAGCTTTGGTGAGCTGACCAGCTTTCTGCTCTACACCTTCACCGTCGCCTTCGCCATCGGCGCCCTCTCCGGCTTGTGGGAGGACTTTGCCAAGGCGCTGGGGGCCAGCGAGCGGGTCTTCGAGCTCATGGACCGCCGGTCGCGGGTGGCAAGCGGCGACGAGCGGCCCACGGCGATCGAAGGCCGAGTGCGGTTCGACGCCGTGGTCTTCGCCTACCCCACTCGCCCTGATCAGCCCGTGCTGCAGGGTCTGGACATGCAGCTCGAGCCGGGCGAGGCGGTGGCTGTCGTCGGTCCCAGCGGCGCAGGCAAGTCCACCGTGGCCGCGCTGCTCTCCCGCTTCTACGATCCCGACGGTGGCACCATCTTCCTTGACGGCCATCCCCTCACGAGCCTGTCCCCCGATTGGCTCCGGGAGCAGGTGGGGGTCGTGTCTCAAGAACCCATCCTCTTCGCCACCTCCATCGCCGAGAACATCCGCTACGGCCGCCCCGACGCCAGCCAAGCCGAGGTAGAGGCTGCGGCCCACGCCGCCAACGCCCACGACTTCGTGGCCGGCTTCTCGGATGGCTACGAGACCCCGGTGGGAGAACGGGGCGTGCGCCTGTCCGGTGGCCAGAAACAACGCATCGCCATCGCCCGGGCGGTGCTGAAGGACCCCCGAGTGCTCGTGCTGGACGAAGCCACGTCGGCCCTGGACGCAGAGTCCGAACACCTCGTGAAGGAAGCCCTCGAGCGCCTGATGCAGCACCGCACCACCCTGGTCATCGCCCACCGCCTGTCCACCGTGCGCAACGCCGACCGCGTGGTGGTGCTGGACGAAGGCCGCGTGGCCCAGGTGGGCACCCACGACGAGCTGGTGGCCCTGGACGGCATCTACCGCCGGTTGGTGGAGCGCCAGTTCGAGGCGGCCTGACCGTCCAAGCCCAGCCGCTCGCGCTCCACGCCCTCGGCGCCGATCCCGCCTCGCTCCTGGTGGACACCCTGGTAGAGGTGGTGCGGCTGGAGGGCTGGTGCGGCGCGATAATCTGGGCGTTTCGGGAAGCTCCCCTCAGTCGTTGAAGAAACCGCTGAGCCGGTAGTGCGCCACCAACGCGCCCAGCAAGACCGACAAGACCGCGGTGATGGGGATGGCCAACAGCATGCCCCAGATCCCCAGCAGGCTTCCGCCGACGATCAGGGCGATCATCACCACCAGAGGCGACAGCCCGGTCTTGTCGCCCACGATGAAGGGGGTGAGCACGAAGCCCTCGATGGCTTGCACCACCCCGAACACGGCCCAGACCGCCAGCAGGTGCCAGTCCAAGCCGAACTGCAGGATGGCCAACAGCGAGCCCAGGGCCACACCGATGGCGGTGCCCAGGTAGGGCACGATGAACAACAGCCCCGCAAGGCAGCCCACCACGATGGGCATGTCGATGCCCGTGAACGCCCACAACCCCACGCTGTACAGCACCGCGAGGATCATGCACACGGTGATCTGGCCACGGACGAAGCCGGCCAGGCGACTGTCGATCTCCTTCACCAAGGGGAACGCCACCTCGTGGTACCGGGTGGGCACCAGGCTTCGCACGCGAGCAACGGATCGGTCCCAGTCTCGCAGGATGAAGAACACGAAGACCGGCAGCAGGGTCAGGTTGAAGATGGTGAGCACCAGCTGGAACGAACTGGACAGCGCTCGGGTGATCACCCGCTGCGCGACGCCCTTGGCGTCTGGAGACAGGTCCTGCAGCGCGGCCCCCAGCTCTCGCGTGACGTCCGAGAGGCTGTAGGGCACGGTGTAGCCGGTGTGCTGCTCGACGAACGCCAGCGCTGGCTGGGTGCGCTCCGTGAGGTCCGCCACGTAGCCGGACAAGTTGGCGGATAGCTCGGTCACCTGGTGAGCCACGGACGGCACGACCAACAGCACCCCGATGGCCAGCGCCAACGCCGCCCCGAGGAAGATGCACACGATGCCGAACTCGCGGCTGCGGCCGTGGGCCTCGAAGCGGTCCACCACGGGGTCCAACAAATAGGCGAAGGCCGCCGCGGCGAAGAGCATGGAGAACAGAGGCCACAGCAGCCAGATCAACCCCACGAGCACGGACAGGATGGCCACCAACCAACCCAGGCGGGACCGCCAGCCGGGCGCCCGCGGCGGCGGCCGGCGTACCCGACCGGTAGGGGCACCCGCCAGGCTGGTCCGGCGACGGCGGATGGGCGGGGGCGGCTCGTGCACAACGAGGCGGCCCGAACGACGGGAGAGGATGCGAGGTGGACGGGAGCGATGGATCACGGCCTGCCTCCAGGGGGAAGGCGACGATCCTATCAGCCGTAACCAAACCTGGCCGTGCTCCTACTCGCTCCCCGGCCCGTCACACTCGCCGTGGGCGTTGTTTCCCCAGCAGACGACCTCACCCTCGGCGGTCAGGCCGCAGTTGTGGTAGGACCCGGCCGACAGCGAGACCAACACGGCATCTTCGGGGGGGTCGGCCTGGCCTGCACCGTTGTCACCCCAGCAGCCGACGGTGCCGTCATCGCGCAGGGCGCAGCAGTGCATCTTGCCACAAGAAAGCTCCACGAAGCTGTCGTCCTCGGGGGACTCGAGCGCACCGTAGTATTCCTCTCCCCAGCAGTGGGGTACGCCGCCCGCCAGCAAGCCGCAGCTGTGCTGCCAGCCGGTCTCGAGGCGATCGAAGACCAGCTCGCGGTCGGCGGTGTCCAGGTCGTTCCCACCCCGGCCCCAGCACTCGGCCGAGCCGTCGGACCGCAGCGAGCAGCAGTGCCCCTCCCCGCACGAGGCCGAGACCCAGTTCCCGCCCGAAGCTGGGGTGTTGACGTACAGGTTGGCCCCCACCCACACCAAGGTACCTCCGGTCGTGATCCCCAGGCTGCCGTAGTGGCTGGCATCGACCTTGGCGTAGGTGCCATCGGGCAAGGAGGCCCCAACATCCGCGTCAGCGCCCCAACAACGGGCCTGGCCGTCGGTGGTGATGCCACAGCTGTGGAAGGTGCCGGTCGTGATCCAGCCGTACTCGCCCTCGGGAGGGCTGGCCTTGTCGAAGTGCTCCGATCCCCAACACCGGGCCGAGCCATCGGCCATGGCGGCGCAGCTGTGGGCCAGGCCCGCGGCGACCATCTGCGCACACTCGTCATCGGCGACACCATCGCAGTCGTCGTCCACGGGATCACCGTCGAGCTCGCAGACATCCAGCGCGCCGGGATGGATGGCGGGGTCTTCGTCGTCGCAGTCCTCGTGGGCGGCGTAGCCGTCGCCATCCTGGTCGACGGGACCGGTATCCACGGGATCGGGCGTGGTGTCCTCGGGCGGTTCGGTCTCCTCGGGAGGCTCGCTCTCGACCACGATTGGCGGCTCGCTGTCGGGGTCATCGGGCTTGTCGGGGTCGGGAACGCAGCCCACGACACCCACCACGAACAGGCCCCCGAGCACCGCCACGGCCGGGCCCAGGGCCCGAGAGCGGGACCGCCGCACCAGGCCGACCAACCCCATGCCAAAGAGCGCCAGCAGAGGCATCCGCGAGCGGAGGGGGGAAGCGTTGCAGGCGAGGAAGGGGCGAGGCTGGCCGCAGTCGCCTCCCACGCAGACCTCGAACTCCTGCTCGGCCACGCCGTAGTCGTTTTCCAGCTTCGCCGTGAACGAGAAGCGGCCATCCTCGCTAGGGGTCCAGGAGATCAGCCCCGTGAAGGGGTCCACCCGGGCGCCGGTGGGGAAGCTGGCCAGGGACCACCAGATGGGGTCATCGGCGCTGCCGTCCAGCTGCAGCCCCCACGCCACTCCGACCTCGCCGTCCTCGGCGACGGGTTCCGTGATGGCAGGCAGCGCGGCCGCTGGCTGCTCCCGGATGCGCAAGGCCTCGGCCTGGGGCTCGTGGGACAGCACCATCGCAGGATCGTCACCCTTCTGCCAACCCGTGTTCCAAGGCACCCAGCGGGTGATCTCGCCATCGGTGGCCTGCCAGCTCGCCACCACGGCGCGCCGACCCTCGAGGGCCTGCTGCAGCTCCACGGCGGCGGGTGCATCCACCTCGAGGGGCGTGACGCACGCCTCGGTCATGGTGGTCTCGGGCGGTAGGAGCGCGGGCTCGGCGCTGGTGGCCGAGAGCCAGTCGTTGTCCCCGGTGGGGTCGGGATCCTCCCAGTGATCGGGATCGGGCTGCGGGTCGCAGTGCACGGGCTCGTACTGCGCCAAGGTGGCCCAGCCACGAAGGGGGCTGCCGCTGGTGATCTCGTCGGCCTCGACCTCGAGATCGAAGAGGTTGCGAACCACCGTATAGACAGAGATGTCCCACGCACTGGTGGGCAGCCAGATGTAGGTCGAGAAGCGGTAGTTCAGCTCGTCGTCGACGTCTCCCCCGAACAGGTTGGTGTGGAAGCTGCGGTCATCGATGACGACGGAGTCCACCAGCGTGGAGGCGATGCGCTCCATGTCCGTCTCGTCGATGACGATGCCCTGCTCGAACAGCTCGGTGGCAAAATACACCTCTCCCTTGGCGTGCCCGACGTCCTCGCCCCGGTAGACGAAGTCCTCACCATAGTAGGGCCAGATGACGAACTCACCCTGCTGCTGCACGAGGTTGTCCTGGAAACGCTGCGCCAGCAGCGTGACCTTGCCCAAATACTCCTCCTCGCCGGTCAGCAAGTAGAGGTACGACATCGCGCGACCCATCGCGTTGCTCATGTTCAGCGGCAGCGTGGTGCCAGACAGGTCCCCGACGCCCAGCTGGTCCTCTCGGAAGACATAGTGACCCTGCTCTCGCCACTGATCGTCGTGGTGGGCCACGGTCTCTTGGGCCGCCGCGATGAACGCGTCGGCTTTGTCCCCAAAGGTCAGGCCGTCGTAGGCCAGCTCGTCCTCGAGGCCATGCTCGCGAATCAGCCAAGCACCCCGGACCATGGGCGTGATGATGGTCCCGGAGTGCAACACCCAGCAGGTGGGGTAGCCGTTGCTGTAGTGGAGATCCTGCCAGCAGGGACCCTCGATGCCCCGGTAGTCGATGACATGACGCACATCGTCCCGCGTGGAGAGCGCGCCGTCCACGTGCCAGATCAGCCGATCCAGGTAGGTGGGGTCCTGGGTGGTCACGAACATCACGACCAGGGACTCCATCACCTGGGACTGGTTGTTGTTCAGGACGGTCCCCTCGTCGTCGGACAGGCGGTACCAGTCACCGTCGTTGACGTTGTCGTAGGCTTGTTCGTAGACATGACGAGCGCTCACGCCCTGGGCGGAGGCCGGCGTGGGGGACAGGAGCAGGCAGGCCGCGACCAGCGCGAGAGGGAGCGTACATGGACGATGTCGCACGGCCTCTCCTCTCGTGGAACTCATGAAGCCTACCACAAGCCTAGGGTTGATTGATGAAGAAGGTCACGCTCTCGGACTTCTTGTTGGCGACCACGAGATCGTCGAAGCCGTCCTCGTCGAGATCGACCGCCACGATGGCCAGCGGGTACTCCTCGCCCGCGAAGGTCTGGGAGCCCGCGAACCCCCCGGCGCCGTCGCCAAGGAGCGTGCACAGCTCGTCGGACCCGGTGCACGCGGCCGCCAAGTCCACGTCACCGTCGCCATCCAGGTTCCCCGTCGTGACACCCCACGTCGCACCGGCCACGGTGATCCTGCTCGTGGAGCCCAAGCCGCCCGCGCCGGCCCCCAGCAGCACGGAGACCCGCGCGTAGTACCGGTCCCCAACGGCAACGTCCGGGGTTCCGTCGCCGTCGAAGTCCGAGACCGTGATGGAGAAGGGCTCACCGAGGCTCCCGAAGTCGGTGGCCGAGCCGAAGCCGCCAGCGCCGTCGCCGAGCAACACGCTCAGATCACCGTCGTACCAGTTGGTCACGACGAGATCCTGGTGCCCGTCTCCGTCGAGATCCAACACGGCCAGCGCCTCGGGGCCGCTCCCGACCGAGAGATCGCCCGCCTGGCGGCCTGGATCAAGACCGCCGATCCCGCCGACTGCGGCTACA
>CAZVHW010000355.1:0-8203 GCA_964626835.1 uncultured Enterobacterales bacterium | reverse complement strand
ACCCCACCCCACGTCATCACGGGTCCCGCCATGCACACCACGACCGCCTGCCTCGCCCTCGCGCTCGTGGCCTGTGGCCGGTGTGGCCCCTCTGACGGCGACACGCAGCTCCCCACGGACACGGACACCGACTCGGATGCGGACACCGACACCGACACCGACACCGACACCGACACCGACACCCAGCCAACCCCCCAAGCCTGGTCCCTGCGCATGGGGGGCAGCGGCTACGAGAACGCCGTGGCCGTCATGGAGGCCACGGACGGGGACATCCTGGTCGCGGGCGTCACGTCCTCGTGGGGGGCGGGCGCGGACGACGCATGGGTGGTGCGCCTGAACGCAGACGGTGAGGTGATGTGGGAAAAGGCCTACGGCGGCGCGGCCGTGGACTACCCCCTCGCGGCCATCGCCACCTCGGAGGGTGGCTGCCTGCTCGCGGGGACCACCAGCTCCCATGGCGCGGGCGGAAGCGACCTGTGGCTCCTCGAGATCGACGCCGACGGCGGGATCCGCTGGGAGGCGACGCTCGGGGGCGAACAGGACGACGCGGCGCACGACGTCCGGGCCAGGCCTGCCGGAGGTTGGGTGGTGGCGGGCACCACCCTCTCCTTCGGCGCTGGCGAGCGCGATGCGTGGGTGATCGAGCTGGAAGCCGACGGCGAGCCGGCCTGGCAAACGAGCTACGGCGCGAACCGCGAGGACTGGGCGCTGGGCGTCCAGCCGGCCTCGGACGAGGGATACCTGGTGACCGGCTACACCCGCACCACCGACACCCACGTCCCGATCCTGATCATGAAGCTGGGCGCCGGGGGCGACATCGCCTGGCAGCTCGGCTGGGGCGACGACGATCCCCAGGTGACCCAGCACGCCCACGCCATCACCGAGATCGCTGCGGGCTACCTGATCGCCGGGGCCCAGGAAGATGACGGCGTCGGCGACCTGGACGCCTGGCACCTGGCCGTCGACGGCGACGGGACCGCCCTGTGGGCCCGTGAGCTCACCCACTCGAACACCAATGCCCTGGATGCAATCCCCGCCGCTGACGGTGGGGGGCTGCTGGTCGGGTACGAGATCCATGGGGATCCCACCCAGTACGACCAGTGGGCGACTGCCATCGACGAGCAGGGCGAGCAGCATTGGCAGTGGACCTACGGTGGTGAGCGGAACGAGATGGCCTGGGCCGGCGCCGTGGCCTCGAACGGTGCCATCCTGCTGGCCGGCGAGGTCGACGGCGACGTCTGGCTCCAGCGGCTCGAGCCCACGGGGGAGCTCGAAGGCGCGGCCTTCGTCGAGGCGGCAGACCACGAGTGGTCCGATGCCGACTACCCCTTCGAGACGACCTCCCTGACGGCAGCCCCGACAACCGCCGCCCTCACCGCCTGCTCCTCGACAGCGACGGATACCGCGGCCACCAGGGTGGTGCTCTTCCCATAGGAGACCACGCTCACTCCACCACGGTGCAACCTTCCGATCCGGAGCAGGTCATGTCCGTGGCGCTGGCGTAGCCCATGTAGGCCGTGCCACCGGCGTAGACGTCGTCGGGGTCGTTGTCGGCCTTGTCCTCGCCCAGGTCGGTGTCGGTGATGTAGAGGATGCCGGCCGAGACGCGGATGCCGCCGCCGCGCTCGGATGCGGTGTTGCTGGTGACGGTGGAGCCGTCCAGCCACACCTCGCTGTCGCTGTACAGGTAGATCCCACCCCCGTAGGTGGCGGAGTTGCCATCGACGAGCAGACCCTCGAGGTCCGCGTCGGAGCGCAGGTACAAGCCGCCGCCCCAGTCCGTGGCGATGTTGCCCGACAGCTCGATGTCGTCCAACACCGCCGTGTCGTACAGGCACAGGCCCCCGCCGCTAGCCGCCTCGTTGTCCTGCACCACGCCGCCATCCCAGGTGCTGTTCGAGTAGACATAGGCGCCGCCGCCGTAGCTCTCGGCCACGTTGCCCGAGAAGACCACGTCGTCGTCCGCCTCGACCTGACTGTCCACGAGGTAGGCGCCGGCCCCATAGGATGCGGCGCTGGCGCTGACGGTGACGGTCGCCAGGTCCGCATCGCACTCGTCCATCAGCAGGCCGGCACCGCCGATGGCCTCGTTGGCGTCGAGGGTGACCTCCTGCAGCAGCAGCGTGCCCGAGCGGCACATCAACCCGCCGCCATAGCCGCTGGCCACGTTGTCCTCGATCACGCTGTCCAGCAGGTTGCAGTCCTCGCGGCAGTAGATCCCCGCGCCATACTCCGCCTCGTTGCCCCGCACCTCGACGCCGGTGATGAAGGAGTCGTTGCGCATGTAGATTCCACCCCCGTACGACGTGGCGCTGTTGCCCTCCACGACCACGCCCTTGGCCTCGATGATGTCCCCATAGGCCCTGAAGGCCCCGCCATACTCGGCGGAGTTGCCGCTGAAGGTGACGTCGGTGAGCGAGAGCGTGTTCTGGTAGTGGTACATCCCGCCACCGCTGGTGTCGCAGCTGTTGTCCTGGACCTCCACCGCCTCGAAGACACCCTCCTTGAGCCAGACACCCCCGCCAGCGGTCGTGGCCTGGTTGTCGCTGATGGTGCTGGACAGCAGATAGAGCACACCGTCGGTGGGCCCCAGCACGCCGCCGCCGTAGTCCGCCGAGTTGGCCGTGATCACGCAGTCCTCGATGGTCAACTCGGCGGCCCCGACGCCAAGCACGCCGCCGCCGCCGGTCTCATCGCTGTCCGAGGACAGCTGGGTTCCCACTCCGCCGGTGATGGTGAAGCCGGAGAGATACACCACGCCACCCTCGACGTAGATCACCGACCCCGTGCCGTCGCCCAGAAGCTCCGTCGCCGCCGCCCCCAGAGGTGCCTCGAGGCTGACACTCTGGCTGATGGTCAACGCCTCGGCCGAGCTACCGACACACACGGTCACGGTGCCACCCTCCTCGGCGTCGTCCAGAGCGCCCTGGATGGTCTCGTGGTTCTCGGAGCCGTCCGCGGTGACGAGGCCATCTTCGGAGGTCCCGGCATCGCAGTCGTCGTCCACTCCGTTGCAGACCTCGGTCGCCCCGGGATGCACGGCCGCATCGGCGTCGTCGCAGTCCGAACCGTCCTCGACGTAGTCCCCGGGCGCCCCACAGTCCTTCACCGGCAGTAGAGCGTCTCCGAATCCGTCACCGTCGGCGTCCGGATAGTAGGTGCCCGCCAGGCCCTCGTCCACATCGCCATCACAGTCGTTGTCCACCCCATCGCAGACCTCCTCGGTCCACCAGGTCATGTCGGGATCGTCCTCGCTGCACTCGTCGATGATCCCGTCGCAGTCGTTGTCCACGTGGTCGGGTTCCATGGACTCCTCGTCCTTGTCCGGGTGGACGTCGGGATCCGTGTCGTCGCAGTCCTCGCCCGTACAGAAGCCGTCCCCGTCCTGGTCGTCGCAGCCTTCGTGGAATCCGGTGTCGTCGTCGGGCTTGTCCGGGTCCGCAGGGCAGCCCAGGAGCAGAAGAAGGGGTAGTGCGAGGAAGGGATGGAGGGACATATGGATCTCCAGGGCGCGGTACGCCGACCCTTGCCATCATAGTGGGTGCAGACACGGAGGCGAAGCCATGAAGCGAGCGTTCCTGGCCACCGCCGCGCTGCTGGCACAAGGCTGCGGCACGGTCTGCAACGAGATGTACGTCTACGACCACCTCGCGGTGAGCATCGAGTCGGCGGGCTGGGTGGACGGGAGCTACGAGGTGGAGCTGTCCGGCGATCTGGATGTCAGCTGCGCCATGGACCTCGCCGACGGGCAGGCCAGCGCAGCCAGCTGTGAGGACGAGGATGTCGACCTGCTCTGGGCGGTCCAGGACGAGACCATGCGGATCGAGATCCGCGATCCCCTCCCTGAGTACCTCCACGTGGCCCTGTTGTTGGATGGCGACGAGATCGCCACTCAGGTATTCGAGCCCACGTACGAGATCGACGAGCCCAACGGCGAAGGCTGCGGTGAGCGTGTTTCCGCCACCGAGCTCTGGAACCCGAGCGACTGAGAGCGGACGTTTTTTTGTCGCTCGCGGCACCCTCGGGTGTCTCTCATGGGGCTACCCTGCACCCAGCCCCGTGGAGGAGACCGTGAACATCCATCCGAGCTGCATCCTCGCCTTCGCACTCTTGGCCGGCGCGTGTAGGAACACCGACGACACCGGGGAGGGACTGGCCCTCGGCGAAGTCTCCTCCACCCTGCACGAGACCGTGGAGAGCCTGGTCTACATCGACTGGGAGCAGTACGAGGCAGGCGGCGCGTGGGTAGAGTTCTCCACCGACGGCGAGACCTGGTTGTCGAGCCCGCTCCAGCAGGTGGAACCTGGCCCGCAGCGAGCCCTGCTGCTGGGCATCCCCTACGACGTCGAGGCGCAATACCGCGTCATCTACGACGCTGGGGACGATGCCCGGGCGGGCAGCATCGAGACCATCCAGACGGGTGCGCAGCCCGAGGGTGTCCCCAGCCTGGAGCCGCTGGCCGCGACCGAGAGCGCCTGGGACGGCGACACCCACTACGTGCTCGGCAGCATCGACGAGACCAACGAGACAGGTGTCGCCATCGGCACCTGGAGCTTCGTCTTCGATCGCCAAGGCCGCGTGGTCTGGGCTTGGGAGACCGAGGCACAGCGCGCCACCATCCACCCCCGAGTCTCCTGGGACGGGACCGACTTCCTGCTCGACCACAACAGCTTCTACGCCATCTTCGACGGAGGCGCGGAGTCCCAGATCCTCCGCCTGAAGATCGATGGAACCGAGGTGGCTCGCTACGACACGCCGGGCCTGCACCACCCCTTCACCGACACGCCGGACGGCAGCCTGCTCTGGGGCGCGTCCCAGGGATACGGTCAGACCCTCGAGCGACTGCACCCCGACGGTACGCAGGAGCAGCTGTGGGTCTGCGGCGACTTCTACGCCGAGATCGGGCACTCGGAGAGCTACTGCGCCTCGAACACCGTCACGTGGGACGAGACCAGCGAGCACGTCCTGTTCAGCCTCTACTCGTCCGACTCGGTGGTGGAGATCGATCCCGAGAGCGGGGAGTCCCTGCGCTGGTTCGGCCACCTGCCCGACGCCTGGTCCTTCGACCCGGAAGACTCCGCCTTCTGGTGGCAGCACGGCGTACACTACACCGAGGCTGGCACGCTGCTGGTCTCGGCCAAGGAGACCGAGAACGGCGACGAGACCGTGGTGCGCGAGTACGAACTGGACGAGGAGAGCCAGACATTGGTGCAGGTCTGGACCTTCGGGGACGGCGAGGGGGTCTACGGCCCCGAGATGGGCGAGGCCCACCGCCTGGGCAATGGCAACACCCTGCACAACTATGGCTCCGGGGCGCGGGTGCGGGAGATCACCCCGGATGGCGAAGTGGTCTGGGATCTCACCTTCTCCTCGGGCACCTACCTGGGCCGCACCACGCCCCTGAACGACCTCTACGCCTTCGCACCGTAGCGGATACGCTGTGGGCCCATGGCCCCACCCACTCGAGTCGCGCTGCTGCTCCCTCTGCTGATCCTGGGGGCGAGGTGCGATCCGTCTGAGGAGAGCGGGGTTCCCCGGGGCGACAGCACGCCCGAAACCCACGACAGCGAGCCCGAGGAACTCGAGGATCCGTACGCGAAGGTCTCGGCCAGGCTGCACGAAGACATCGAGACCATCGTGTACGTGGCCTGGGAACAGCTCGAGCCCGCCACGGTGTGGGTGGAGTACGGGCTGGACGGCGAGGACTGGCATGCATCGCCAACCCGTGATCTCCAGCCCGGCCCCCAGGAAGCGCTACTGCTGGGGTGCCCGTACGACAGCGAGGTGGGCTTCCGGGTGGTGGCCGCCATGGAAGGTCGGGACGCCTGGAGCAGCCAAGACGACAGCATCCAGACTGGGGAGCAGCCCTCCGGCGTCCCCGTGATGGATGTCGTCGCTGCGGACGAGGCCGCCTGGGATCCCGACCTGCGCTACCTGCTCGCCAGCATCGAGGAGGTGAGCGAGTTTGGTGTCGGCGTGCGGTCCTGGACCTTCATCCTCGACCGGCAAGGCCGGGTGGTCTGGGCCCTCGAGACCCCGACGCTGCACGCCACCATCCACGCCCGGCTGTCCTGGGACGGCACGGACCTGCTCGTCGACCACAACAGCTTCTACGCGGTGTTCGACTGGGGCGCGACCTCCCAGGTGGCCCGCTACGACATCGACGGCACCCAGCTGGCCCTGTACGACACCCCCGGCCTGCACCACCCCTTCACCGACATGCCCGACGGCAGCATCGTCTACCTGGCCACCGCCGACACCTACGACTCCCTGGTCCAGCTGCACCCCAGCGGCGAGGCGGAGACCCTCTGGGGTTGCCAAGCCTTCCAGGAAGGGCTGGGCATCGACCAGTACTGCACCTCGAACAGCGTGGCGTACCACCAGGAGAGCGACCGCTTCCTGGTCAGCTTCTACTCGAGCGAGTCCGTGGTGGAGATCGACCGGGCCAGAGGAGAGGCGGTGCGGTGGTTCGGACACCTGCCCCAGGCGTGGGACTTCGAGCCCTCAGAGTCGGCGTTCTGGTGGCAACACGGCGCCCACTACACCTCGGACGGCACCTTGCTGGTCTCCGCCTGCGTCACCGAAGACGGCGAGGAGACGGTCGCCCGCGAGTACGAACTGGACGAGGAGGGCCAGCTGCTGCACCAGGTCTGGAGCTTCGGCGAGGGCGAGGGCGTCTACGGCCAGGTCATGGGCGAAGCACACCGGCTTCCGGGGGGTAACACCCTGCACAACTACGGCTCGGGGACCCGGGTGCGGGAGATCACCCCGGACGGCGAGGTGGTCTGGGACCTCACCTTCTCGTCAGGCACCTACCTGGGGCGCACCACCCCCATCGCCGACCTCTACGCATTGGCGCCGTGATGGCGCGGTCAGGCCTGGTCGCCGGGGCGCTGCTGCTGGCGGGCTGTCCAGGGCCCGTAGACAGCGGCCGCCACACGGGGGAGAGGCCGGGCTCGGACCTCCGAACCGAGCCCCACGCCGAGATCGCCTGCCTGGCATGGGCGCGGTGGACCCAGCCCTCCACGGGCGCCACCCGGATCGAGTTCGGTGTAGAGGGCGAGGATGGAAAAACCTCGCCGACACGAGATCTCACAGCGGGTGAGCAGGAAACACTGCTGGCAGGCCTGCCATGTGGCGTCGCGGCCTGGGTACGGCTGGTGGTGGACGAGGTGGTCACCGACGAACTCGCCATCGACACCGAACCCCTGCCAGAGGGGGTACCCACCGGCGATTTGCTGACCTCGACCCAGGCGGCCTGGGACCCGGACACCCGCTTCCTGCTCACCAGCACCGCGCAGCAAGACGGCCACGCATTGGTGCTGGACCGCCAGGGGCGGGTCGTCTGGGCTCGCGCCACCCCCCTGCATCGCATCACCATGCAGCCCCGGGTCAACCAGGACGGCACCGCGCTCCTCATCGACCTCAACAGCTTCTACGGCGCCTTCGACGGGGGCCTCGCCTCGCAGGTGGTGGCGCTGGCCATCGACGGCAGCGAGACCGCTCGCTGGGACACCCCCGGGCTGCACCACTCCTTCACCGACCTGGCCGACGGCAGCATGGCCTGGGCCGCCACCGAGGACGACTCCGACGACCTGGTCGTGTTGGATCCGGACGGCGAGCGGCACACGCTCTGGGACTGCGATGCCTTCCAGCAAGGGCTGGGACTCGAGGCGTCTTGCCTCTCCAACGGCTTGTCCTGGCAGGCAGAGAGCGGCCGCTACCTGCTCTCCCTGTTCTCGAGCCACTCCGTCGTAGAGATCGACGGGGAGACCGGTGAAGCCACCCGCTGGTTCGGCCAGCTGCCGGAGTCCTGGACCTTCGCCACCACGGGCACCTCGTTCTGGTGGCAGCACGGCGCCCACTACACCACCGAGGGCACCCTGCTGATCTCGACCCAGGCCTCCGCCCTGCAGCAGGACACCGTCGTGCGCGAGTACACCCTGGACGAGGACGCTCTTGCCCTCGAGCAGATCTGGGCCTTCGGCGAGGGCGAGGGAGTGTACGGCCCCGAGGGTGGCGACGCCCATCGACTGGGCAACGGAAACACACTGCACAACTACGGATCAGGCAGCCGCATCCGGGAGATCACGCCCGAGGGAGAGCTGGTCTGGGACCTCGACCTACCCGAGGGCACCTACCTGGGCCGCATTTCGCCCATCTCGGACTTGTACGCCCTGTGGCCGGAGGCGCGGTAATGGGC
>CAZVHW010000354.1:0-8225 GCA_964626835.1 uncultured Enterobacterales bacterium | reverse complement strand
CTCGAGAACATCCGCGCCGAGATGGAGGAAGACTTCGCGCTGGCGGGACGCGAGGTGGACCGCATGGCGGACGACACCGTGCGCGTCACCGCGTCGGTGCTGGGCAGGGCCTACCGCGAGCTCGTCCGCATGATGGACAGCGCAGGGACGGCCGAGCTGCCCCCGTCTCGGTACCGCTTCAGCCGCATCTACGACGCCCGTGAGCGCGCCACGCGCCAGCTCGAGCAGGGCTTCACCATTTCCCGAGAGCTCACCCGCGGCATCGCGAGCGGTCTGGCCATGGAGCTCGAGATGGTCCGCCTTCGGGTCCACGTACGCGAGTCGGTGGAGGAAGCCGCCACCGGCCTGGGCCGAGATGTTCGTGGTCGCCTGGTGGTGCAGATCGAGCGGGTCGACGCGGCGTTGTTCGAGGCCATCGGCAAGCTCCGCAGCCTGCTCTCGGGAGCCGCGCACGATCGCGAGGCGGTACGCAGCGGCATCCAGGAAGCCACCTCCCCCCTGGCGCACGTGCTGATCGACTCCCTGGCCATAGCCGAGAAACTGCGCACCTCCCTCGAGAACGAAGCCGTCGTCGGTCCGCTGCTTCGAGCCCTCAACGCCGAAATCGACGAGCTGACGGACCGTTTTCTCGTCGTCTCCGACCCACCGCCCGTACGCGGCCGAAGCTTCCCAACCCGGGTGCAGACGCGGGAGCTCCACTTCCGCGAGGCGGTGCGCGCCTACATGGAAGCCGAGGCAGGCCGCGACCTGTCCGTCAATCTCGGCGAGCTCCGCAGCAGCATCGACGAGGCCTACGTGGGCATCGACGAGGTTCAGCGCGTGCTGGCCTTCAACAGCGACCTCGCCGGCGCCGAGCTGGATGTCCTACCCGACACGCTGTTGGCCGAAGAGACCGTGGAGCTGCTGCGCGAGATGTTGGTGGGCACGCTGCAGAGGCTCTCGCACCGGGTCACGGAGCTGCAGACGGCGTCCACCCCCCTCCCCGACCAGGCGATCCGCGGCGTGCGTGACGCGGTGACCGGCAACCTGGAGCGACTCACGGCGATCCTCATGGAGGGTCGCCATGGCGAGCTGAAGCTGCGCCTCGCGCTGGATGCCGCCACCGCGGGTGGCCGCGAGATCCACGGCGCCCTGCGCGAGCTCGCACGCGCCACCGACCAGATCGGGCAGGTGCTCACCGTGGCGCTGGGCCCCCGGAGCCTGGCCAAGACGCGGGCGTTCCTGGGGATCCCCGAGCGCAAGGCCGAGGAGGACCACGCCGTCCCAACCTTCGCCGCCCCGGCCGAGCGCGTCCCCATTCCCACCGTGTACCGGCGGTTGTTCAGCGACCAGGGGCTCGAGGGTGGCGATCTGCTGGCGGGACGTGAAGCCGACGTGGAGAGGGTTCGCAAGATCCTGCTCGGCCAACACCACGGCTCGAGCCGGGCGGTGGCGGTGGTGGGCGTAGCGGGCATCGGCAACGCGGCGGTCATCAACTCACTGCTGCGAGGCCTGCCGGACAAGGTCCGCGTTCACAGGATCGAGCTGGACCAGTGCGCGACGGTGGCCCAGGTCGAGGCGCAGCTGCTCGCACCGACGCTCGATGGACGTGACTTCATCGTCGTCATCGAAGGACTGCATTGGCTGTTTTCCATCAAACCGGGTGGTTTCGCTCCCCTGCACGCTCTCATCGAAGGCGTACTGGACGACCGTGGCCGCAATGGCTGGCTCATCAGCACGGAGCGCCCCGTGTGGTCCTACGCTTGCCGCGTGGTCCCGCTCGAAGACGTTTTCTGCGAACGATTCCAGCTGGGAGCGCTCTCCGTCGACGAACTCAGGAACACTCTGCTGCTCCGCCACGCGATGTCCGGCTATCGCCTGCACTTCCAGCGCCCCCCTGGCCACCTCGGTTGGTGGATCAAGGAGCTGGTCACACGCCAGTCGGCCGGAGAGGAGATGTACGAACGCCACTTCTTCGAAGCGCTGCACCAAGCCTCGGGCGGCATCTTGAGCGACGCCCTGCGCCTCTGGCTGGCGTCGGTGTCTGGCGTGGGTTCGAGCACCGACACCATCAGCATCGGTGACCTGCCCGAGCCCCCCCTCGAGTCTCTGCGCAAGCTTCCCCTCGACCTGCTGGTCACCTTGCGACAGCTCGCCAGACAGGGGCGCATCACACCGGAGGACCACGCCCAGCAGTTCCGCCACGAACCCAGCTGGAGCCGAAGCTACCTCAACCGGCTGGTCCACCGCGGCCTGCTACACCGTGAGGACGACAGCCGCTACCGCCTGGCGCCCGAGCTGGCCGGCGCCATCCACCAGGTCCTTCGCGAGAGGAGGTTGATGGGATGACACGCTTCCTCTCGATGCTCCTCGTTTCCCTGGTCTTCATCTCGGCCCTGCCGGCCCAGGTCCCACAGCCGCCAGACCCACGAGAAAACCCCGCGGTCGACGCTGAACCCGATCCCACACCCGATCCCAAGCGCTCTCCAGCTTCCCTCGACAGCCACCAGGGTGATCGGGGCGCCGTAGGTACCGCCACCGACGACACGCCCACCACGACCCGGGCAGCCGCCACCAGCCCCAATCCCGTTCCCGCAACCGCCGTGGTCACTCAGCCCAGCCCCCCGATCATCGTGCACGTCTCCGCGGACGCCACCGAGACCACGTCCACAGACGAGCAGGTCCGCAGCGAGAGGCTGGCTGCCGACCTCGCCATCCGCCTTCTCCCGCGCCCCCCACGCCCCGACCTGGGTCGCGCACTGCTGCTGCTGATGGCCGTGCTGGCCAGCATGGGGCTGGCGAATCTCGCCGAGCGGCCCTTGGTGAGCCTCGAGTCCCGCGGGCTGCTCCCTGGCATCCTCAAGACCGTGATCCTCGCCAGTCGGACCGGAGCCCTCTTGGTAGCCTTCGTGGGCCTGCTCCACCTGGTCCCCGCTGCCTGGTCACCCGCCGTTTCCTATGTGCTGGTGGGGACCGCCCTCGCGGTCGGATGGTCCGTGCGCGAGGTGGTGCAAGATGTGCTCGTAGGCCTCATCTTCACGCTGGAAAGGAGCTTTCGCACCGGACAGCGCCTGCGCTTCGAAGGTGCGGCAGGCACGCTGACGCGCATGACCTTCCGCGTCACCTGGCTGCGCACCGACGAGGGTGCCGACATCGCAATCCCCAATCGCAAGCTCACCGGTGCCACCCTCGAGCTCGATCCTCAACCCTACGCGCCCGTATCCGTGCTGCTGCTCGTCCCCCCTTGCCGGTCCGCGGTCGAGGCTCGCAGGGTACTGCGCGAGCTGGTGCTCATGAACCCCTACCTGGCCCCCGGCGGAGATCCGCAGGTGTATCGCCAAGCGGACGATCCAAGGCGCTGGCGCATCAAGGCCCGCCTGTTGGACGCCAGCTACGCGGACCGGTTCCGAGGCACGATGGTAGACCTCGTAGAGGAGGTCTTCGGCCTGGCCCACGCCCACTGCGAGGACGAGCGAGACCAGCCCTCCACTCCCGCCTGAACGGAGCTTGGGAAGCTCGATGAGCCACCGAGTGTCGAGGTCCCGTTCGACCTGCCGAGGCGGTGTGGAAGTGTCGGCCCCCCCCCCAGGGGCGAGCTATACTCCGGGCAGTGGAGAGAGACCTTGGCGACGACCGACAACCGACTCCGGCAGCAAGCGAAGCGGGCCTGCCTGGCTTCCCTGCTGGCGCTCACCGTGGCCCCACCAGCGTGGTCCCAGACCCCAGAAGATCCGCTGGTTCAAACCGAAGAACACGGGACCATCATCACCAAGCTCCATGTCGCGGCGCCGGAGCAAGAGGTCCAAGCCGTGCTGAACGACCCCCGAGCCTTCAGTCGGTTCACACCGGACGTCTACTCCCTCGACGTCCAGACCCGCGGCAAGTGCAAGCTCCTCAGGCTCGACACCCGCGGACTGTTCGAGCCCCTTCACTATTCCACGCTGCGCTGCCCCAGGGCCGGCGGATGGCACGAGTCGCTGCTCGAGTCCGACTCCTTCACGCGCTACGACGCCGATCTACGACTCGAGCCCGTGGCCGGGGGCACCAACATCATCTACCGGCTCTCGGTGGGCATCGACCTGCCCCTACCCGACGTGGTCATCTCGAAGAACGTCAAGAAATCCGCGCGCCTCACCATGCAAGCCGTGCGCGACCTGTTCACCCAACGTGCCGACCGGACCGCGTCCGAATCGATCGAGGCAGCCCCCGCGACCACCCCCTGACCCCCTGGCGCGGCTCACCCCTTGCGCTACGCGCGGCCAGCCGCTACCATTGCGCGTCGCGCGGACTCGAGCCCCACTTCAACCAACCGCGCCCGCTCAACGGAGTCATCGAATGCTCGACCATTTCAAGGCTGCCTGGCCCACTGTCAAAGCCAACCTCGTCGGCTGGATCATCTTCGGCATCGTCTTCATGATCGTCATCTCCTTCGGCATCGGCGTCTTCCTGATGCCCAACGTGTACCGTGCCGTACGCAAGGCCATCGCCAGCGGCGAGGGGCCGTCCATTGGCGACCTCTTCGACTTCGACAACATCGGCTCCGACATCGCCATCATGCTGGTGTTCATGGTCGCCGTCTGCATCGGATACATGCTCTGCATCATCCCCGGGATCATCTTGGGCTTCCTCCTTTTCTGGATGCCCATGCTCGCCGCCGACGGCAAGTTCGCCGCCGTGGACGCCGCCAAGGCCTCCCTTGCGCACGCCAAGTCCAACTTCGTGCCGATCCTGGTCTTCCTCGTCATCGCATCGATCCTCAACCAGATCGCCGCCTATCTCTGTGTCATCCCGGCGCTGATCACCGTCCCCCTCACCCTCGTCGCAGGGTGGCTCTTCTACGCGAGCGAGCGCGACGCGATCATGGCCGCTGCCCAGGCCGCAGGCATCCCCAGCAAGCCCTAGCAGACCCACCTCGAAGCGCGCGGCGTGATGCCGCGCACGCATCACCCGGCCGCTGCCAGCCCCGTGAAGGACCCGATGATCGATCACTTCAAGTCCGGCTGGAACATCGTCAAGAACGGCTTTGTCGGCTGGATAGTCTTCGGCATCGTCCTGCTCGTCCTCTTCTCGTTCGGTATCGGGATCTTCCTCTGGCCCAACGCGTTCCGCGCCATCCGCAAGGCCTCGGAGAGCCAGCAAGGCCCCTCCCTCGGCGATCTGTTCAACTTCGACAACATCGTCGACGACGCCGTCGCCATGATCGTCTACCTGGTGGCCATCTGGATCGGCTCGCTGTTCTGTGGTGTCGGCGGAGTTGTGGCGGCCGTCCTGCTGTTCTGGATGCCCATGCTCGCCGCCGACGGCAAGTTCGCGGCCGTCGACAACGCCAAGGCCTCCCTGGCCCACGCCAAGACCATCATCGGCCCCATCATCGTGTTCTTCATCGTGACCTGGTTGATCAACTTCTGCGGCGCGCTGCTCTGCTACATCGGCGTCCTCGTCACCTTCCCGCTCACCATAGCTGCCCAGTGGGTCTTCTACACCCAGTACCGCCACGACATCCTCACCACCGCACAGCAGGCAGGTGTCCCCACCAAGCCTTAGCCATGCGGTCTCCCCCGCGCGCCGGTACCGAGACCCGGGCTGGCGTTAGCGGCTAAAGCGAGCCCACGATGCGCTCGAAGCTCAAGTCTGGAATACGGCGCCTCCTGGGGCGCTCCGATTCTGCGTCTGCTCACACCACCGTGGCTTCTCCCCGGCCCGCCGCCCCAGTCGCCGCGCCGGTGCCTGACGACGACGTAGCCGGCCCCGCCGACATCGACTTCGATCTCGTGGCCCAGTTCATCGAGGACAGGATCCGCCCGGCACTTCGAGCCGACGGCGGGGACATCGAGCTGGTCGAGGTGCGTGGTGCCGATGCACACGTCCGTCTGCAGGGTGCCTGCCGCGGCTGCCCAGGCGCCGCCATGACGCTGAAGATGGGCGTCGAGGCGCTGCTGAGGGACGAAATCCCCGGTTTCGGCAGCATCGTCGATCTGGGCTAGCCCAGCAAAGCTACCCTTTTGTGTTAGGCTTCGCCTGTCCTGGAGGACAGCGGGATCATCCCATTCCTCCGGCAAGGTACCCTCACCACAAGGGCAGTACACCCATGAAACTCCGCCTTCTCCTGTCTCTCTCCCTCCTCTTGGGTTTCGCCCTCGCCTGCGGCGGCGGCGACGAAGCGGACGTGATCGAGGTCGAAGCCGTCCCGTCCGAGCCCGCGCCGCCCCCGCCAGTGGCACCGCCGCCCGTGGCGGCCGATGACGGCGAAGCCGCCGATGCCGAAGAAGAAGTCGAGGAAGAGGAGGAGGAAGAGGAAGAGACCAAGACTACCGTCACCACGCGTCCGGTCACCCGTACCACCGACGCCTCGAAGAGCGGCAGCAACAAAAAGAGTTCCTCCAGCAAGAGCTCGGGCAACAAGAAGTCCAGCAAGTGATCTCCCGCGAAGGGTACTCCATGCTCGGTCTGCTCACGATGCTCGTCGGGGGCTGTGGCACGCCCCAGCCCCCCGAGCAGCCCAACCCTCCACCCGCACCGCTCATGGCCACCGCCAAGCCAGCGGTAAAAGACGTGGACGTGGACCTAGCCATCCAGGTAGCCCTCGCGCTTCGTTCGACCCCCGCCGAGCACCAAGCCATCCTGCATCAGCACGGATTGACACCCGATTCCTGGGAAGCGGCGGTGGTCGACATCGCCTCCGATCCCCAAGCATCGGAACGCTACGCTGCCGGCCTCGAGGCGCAGACAGCCGAGCCCGAGCAGGGCCAGGAAGAACCCGAGCCGACCCTCTGACGGGTTGAAAGCCTCCCCGAATGTCAGGCGACCCGAGGGTGCTCGACTTCCAGGACCACAGGCGAGTTCTAGGGGGCAACCTCTACGTCTACGCCGTAGTCTCCCGACGTGCGCGCGGGCTGTCCATCGGCATCAACCTCAACCCCGGTCGGGACTGCAGCTTCGACTGCCGCTACTGCCAGGTGTCCCGCAGTGGGCCTGGCAAGCCCATGGTGGTCGACCTCGAGCGGCTGGCCGTCGAGCTGCGGCAGCTCCTGGGCCTCGTACGGTCCGGGGACCTCTGGCAGCACCCTCCGTTCCACACGGTGCGTCCCGCCTTGCGCCATGTCGCCGACATAGCGTTCGCGGGCAACGGGGAGCCCAGCACCTGCCCAGCATTCGCGCAGGCGATCACCGTAGCAGGCCACGAACGCGCCTCGTACGGACTCGAAGATGTGCCCTTGCGGGTGCTGAGCAATGGCTCGGCCCTGCACACCCCCGGCGGTCAGCGCGGCCTGGCCCAGCTTCACGCGCTGCAGGGCGAGCTGTGGTTCAAGCTCGACGCTGGCGGGCCCGCAGCCTACCAGCGTGTCAACCGCAGCGGCGTTGTCTTCGAGCGCATCTTGGACAACCTGGCCATGGCGGCCCGGCAGAGCCCCGTAGTGGTCCAGAGCCTGTTCCACCGCCACCATGGCGTTCCTCCCGAGCCAGCGGAGATCGAGGCCTGGGCTGCCTGCCTGGCAAGGGTGGCCACGAGCGGCGGCACCATCCGCGAGGTGCAGGTCACCACGGTGGCCCGCCCACCCGCAGATCCCGCCTGTGCAGCGCTGGGCCGCCGCGATCTCGAGGCCATCGCCGACCAGGTCCGGCAGATCGGGCTCACGTGCAGTGTTCATCCCGGCCGCTGGGGCCGCCGCCCCGTGCTCGTCACGGCGGGCGCCACCCGCAACCCCCTCGACAGCATGCGCTGCATCACGGCCAACTCGAGCGGTAGCACCGGCGTCTCCATCGCCTCCGCGCTCCACGCCGACCACACCGTCCACCTGCTGGCCAGCCCAGAGGCGGCTCTCCGCGCCCAGGCCGCCGGCATCGAGCAGATCGAAGGCTTCGGCAGCACGCGCGACCTCATGGCGCGCATGGAGCGCAGGGTGCGCGCCAACCCCCGCGGCATCGTCATCCACGCCGCGGCGGTGGGCGACTACGAGGCTCGGGCCAGCGTCGGCAAGGTCTCGAGCAACATGCAGCGCTGGGACATCAGCCTCACTCCCACGCCCAAGATCCTCGACCACGTCCGGGGCTGGGGGGGCGAGGACCTCGTGCTGGTCAGCTTCAAGGCGGCGGCGCCCGAGACCTCGGATCAGACGTTGATCGACATCGCGCGGGCGCAGGCAGTGCGGACCGGATCAGATCTCGTCTTCGCCAACGTGCTGGGCAGGTTGGCGAGCGGCGTGGCGCTGGTAGCGGCTGATTGTGAGCAGTGGTTCGAGGAACGT
>CAZVHW010000353.1:4727-8236 GCA_964626835.1 uncultured Enterobacterales bacterium | reverse complement strand
ACGATCTCGAGCGGGCCGGGCGCGAGCTACGACGGCGCGGCATGTTGGGCTACCCAGGTGGCTGGCTGGTATCTCAACGACACAGACGACTACCTTCAACTGCCCACACTGCCCATCGACGGCCTGACACGTCCCGTGCTCCGATTCCAGCAGTGGTATGCGTTCCAGGACGGCGACTGGGGCCTCGTGGAGGTGTACACGGGTGATAGCTGGGAGCGTACCGAACCGCTGTATGACTACAGCGGCAGCGAGGGCTTTCGAGGGACGGCGGAGAGCTGGGAGCCCACGTGGTTCGACCTGTCCTCCCTCGCACAGGGCGACGAGGTGCGACTCGCCATCCACGCGAATGGCGCCGGAGCAGATGTCGGCTGGTACGTAGATGCCTTCTACCTCTACGATGGCGATCCCGTGCCCCCTTACGTGGTGGTCGAGAGCTGCCTCCCGGACACCGAGGACCTCACGGGGACCTACCCGGTGCAGGCCCAGGTCCGCGACGACGTGGGGCTGGACAGCGTGCTCTTGCTCTACAGCATCGATGGTGGCGACGAGCTGCACTTGGACATGACCGACATGGGGGAGAGCGTCTATCAGGCGGACATCCCCGCTCAAGAGGCGGGCACAACGGTCAGCTACACGGTCTGGGCCAGTGACGGTGACAACACGACCACGGTTCCGATCCCGGCCTGCTCGTTCGAGGTCCGGCTCCCCGCACCCACCGATCTGTCGGGTCCTGAGGGTGTGGTGTGGGGCAGCGTTGCGCAGCTGGACTGGCAGGCACCCGACAGCACGCACGAGGTCGTGGGCTATCGCATCTACCGCGACGACAGGCTCCAACTGGAGGTCGAGCAGCCACCGGTGGAAGTGTCGGTAATAACGGGCAGCCAGAGCTTCGAGGTGAGCGCTCTGTACGTCTCGGGAGAAGGAGCACGCTCCGAGGCCTTCGAGATCGAGGCGGCGGTGCCTGCCATCCACGGTCTCGATCCCGAGGCGGCGTACCAGGGTGACCTCATCCGCTTGGCCCTCGAGGGGGAATACCTGTTGCTCGAGCAAGGCGACATGGCCATCGAACTGGGCCCGGACATCCGCGTGGACGAGTACGACGTGCGGGATGTCGATGCGGCCTTCGTCACCGTACAGGTGGGGGGCCATGCGGACTCCGGGGTGCGCGACCTGCTCCTGACCACTGGCGGAGAAGAGGTTTCCCTGGCCGGGGCGTTCGAGGTCCTACCCGGCTCCGATCGCCCGACACTGCTCGGAGTCGAACCCACCAGCCTGCGGCAAGGTGACGAGGGCGCGCTCACCATCACCGCCAGCGAGCCGTTCGCAGGCGAACCCACGGTCTGGCTCGGGGGCGACATCCTGGTGGAGGCCACGGAGTGGTCCCAAGGCGAGATCGTGATGGTAGACGTCTTGGTGCCCTACGACACCCCTCTGGGGCTCCACAGCCTCGAAGTGGACGACGGCACCCGCATCTACACGGGCCTGAACCTGCAGGTTCGGGACTACCTCGAGCCGGTCAACCCGGACGGATGCTGCTCCGCCAACCCCCGCGGCGCTCGGGGGTGGCTCTCTCTACTGCTGGTCCCCCTGGTGGTGCTGCGGCGTCGCTCACGAGGAAACTAGAGGCCACGGAGTCGGCCGCCGTCCACGGGGATGGAAGTGCCCCGGAGGTATGCGGCCGCGGGGGAAGCCAAGAACGCCACCAGCGCACCCTGCTCTCCGGGGGTGCCCAACCGACCTTCGGGGATCGATGCGCACCAGTCGCCATGGATGTCGGCCAGCCGGCGCCCCTGCTCGTCTGCCATGGCCTGGCCGAGGGTGGTGAGACGCTCGGTGTTGGTGAAGCCGGGGAGTACGTTGTTGACGGTTACGCCTGGAGGCAGCTCCATGGCCAGGGTCTTGGCCCACGAGGCCATGGCGCCCCGGATGGTGTTGCTGACGCCCAACATGGGGAGGGGCTCGCGGACCGACAGGGAGATGACGTTGACGATGCGGCCGTAGCCGGCCGTGGCCATGCCCGGCAGCAGTCGCCTGACCAACAGGTGAGATGCGAGGACATGGCGTCCGAAGGCCGCCAGGAACGACGCTTCGTCGGCCTCGAGGAGGGGGCCTGGCGCGGGCCCGCCGGTGTTGTTGACCAGCACGTGGACCGGGCCATGCTCTGCGAGCAGGGCGTCGATGACGGTGGCGAGGCCATCGCGGTCGTCCAGGTCGGCGACCAAGCCCCGTGCACTGGGGGCGCCGGCTTCGAGAAGCGATGGACACAGGGCCTCGAGCTTGTCGGCGCTGCGGGCGAGGACCGTGACCTGCGCCCCGGCGGTAGCCAAGGCTAGCGCCGAAGCTCGGCCGATTCCGGAAGAGGCGCCGCAGACCAGGGCGTGGCGCCCGTCGATGCGCGTGGAGGGGAGGGGAGGGATCATGGTCGTGCTCTAGCCCGCTCACCCTGACTTTCCATGCGTTAAGCAGAAGACTTCCCGCACCCGCCAGGAGAAGCAACATGAGCGCAGCCGATGCCACCGAGCTCAAGGCCGGAAACCTGGGTGTGACCCTGTCCACCTGGGTCTTCATCCTCTTCAGCACCGGCACGGTGCCCGACGACGCCGCCATCGTCCAGGCCTGCGAGGGCTTGCGCGACGCCGACGAAGACGCCTGCAGCGATGCGCTCGGACAGGCTCTCGTCACCGCGGTAGAAGCCGCCATCGGCGCCGAAGATCCCAGCTTCGAGCAGGTCGCGGCTTGTGCAGCGCGTTTGTATGGCACCGAGGCGGTCGGGGCCGACCTGGGCGCGTCCACCGACCGCTCCGAGCGCGCTCGCGCCGTGCGCCGCTACCAGTTCGGTCGCAACCTCCCCTGGATCGCCCGCATCATCGACCGCTTCCCCGACGGCACGGTGGGCCCCCACTGGGTCATGGTCGAAGAGCTGACCGAGGCCGTGAAGGTCATGGACCCCTACCCCTGGGACGACGTGGACGAGCAGTACGACATCCCGCTGAACGACTTCATGGTCAAGTGGGAGCTGGCGGGGTGTGAGTCGCTCAGGTACGCCTGATATAGTCGAGCATTAGCGAGAGGAAGGTCCATGCGCGTTCGCGCCTACGGAGGCACCCACCCGGGTCAGAAGCGGGCCCACAACGAGGACTCGTTCCTGCTGGACGACGAGCACGGGGTCTTCGTGGTGGCCGATGGCATGGGTGGTCACAACGCGGGCGAGGTGGCCTCGAAGATGGTGGTGGGTGAAGTGGCCCGTCAGGCGGCCACCCTGGCCAGCGCCATCCAGGACTACGACGAGGAAGGTGGGGGTCGCCGCTACGCGCTGCACTACCTCCCCCAGGTGATCGAGCAGGCCAACCGCATGGTCTACGCCGAGTCCACCTCGAATCCGGATCGCAGAGGCATGGGCGCCACGGTGGTGATGTTCCTGCCCGTGGGCGACGAAGCCTATGTCTGCCACGTGGGCGACTCCCGGCTCTACCTGCTCCGCGACGACGAGCTGTTCCAGGTCACAGAAG
>CAZVHW010000353.1:1616-4717 GCA_964626835.1 uncultured Enterobacterales bacterium | reverse complement strand
TGCTGCGCCAGGGGCAGATCACGCCCGAGCAGGCCGAGAACCACCCCCACAAAAACCTCATCACGCGCTGCGTGGGCATCCAGCCCGAGGTCGAGGTGGACAGCCTCTACCTCGACCTGCAGCCGGGCGATCGTTATCTGCTCTGCTCCGATGGTCTCTCCGACATGTTGGCTTTCCATCAGCTCGGTCAGCTCGCACGGCGCTACGGGGGCCAACAGCTGGTGGATGCGGCCATCAACCAGGCCAATCGCGCGGGCGGGCTGGACAACATCACGGTGGTGGTGCTCGAGGTCGAGCACGATCGGCCGGGCGATCACGCGGCCCGCCTGGGCATGCTCCAGCGGGTGGAGTTCCTGCAGGACATCTTCCTCTTCGCGCAGCTCAACGACCAGGAATGCGTGAAGGTCAACCGCATCCTGTACGAAGAGCGCCACACCGTGCGCGACAACATCCTGCGCAAGGGGACCACGGGGGACGAGTTCTACATCGTCGTCGAGGGCAAGGTGGGTATCTGGGACGCCAAGGTGCACCTCACCTCCATCGGCCCCGGAGGCCACTTCGGCGAGTTCGCACTCCTCGAGGACCAACCCCGGTCGGCCGACGTGTGGGCCGAGACCGACTGCACCCTGCTCATTATCCGGCGCAAGGACTATCTCGAGCTTGTCGCGGCCGAGCCCACGCTCGCTGTCAAGGTCTATCAGGCCTTCCTCAAGCACCTGGCCGACCGCGTGCGCGACCTGTCCCAGCGGCTCTACCAGAAGTGATCAGCCGCCCAGGCCTGTCGCGAGCATCCGCCAGATCACCAGGGACGACAAGACCACCAACAACCCGGCCAAGAGCGGCATCTGCCAGCGGCGCCTGGCCGTGCGGTCGCTGTCGGCGGCTTGCTCGTACTCTCGCAGAAGGTCGGTACGGTCCAGCTGTACGTTGGTCGGCAGCGGTGGCACCCGGGTGAACACGGGGCTGGCCCAGCCTGGCACGCGCAGGGTGTAGTTGATCCCCCAGCCCGAGGCCTCGAGCACCGGTGCCAGGTCGCGCCGACGCAGCTTGAAGGCCGTGATGATGGCGGTGGGGACGGTGAAGCAGAGCGCGAGCAGCAGCGCCATGATCAGCAGGTTGAGATACCCGATGGAGGAGAGCGTCTTTGCGATGTAGGCCAGCGCGGAGGACAGGGCCGCCAGCGCGACCCCGCCCGACAGCAGCAGCTCGCGGGTCTTCGAGGACGTGTCCGACGCGGAAGCCGCAGGCTCGGCGGCGGTGACCGCTGGCGTGGGGGTTTCGGTCGCTGCCTGGGGCAGGGCCTCGAGGGAGGCGTCAGCGGAGGTCATGGCGCTGTCCACGCCGCGCTCGATGCGGGCGTAGCGGGACTCGGTGAACTTGTCCGCCTGGGCCGCGAGGAAGGTGCCCAGCCTGTCGAAGGGGCGCCGCAGCGCCTCGCCCACGCTGATGGGGTTTTCGAGCAGGTCCACCACGACCGCCGGGAGCACGCCGCCGTCGAGGGTGAAGAACACGCCCCGCTTGCCCGGGTGAAGGTCGCCACGGTGTGTGCCCGTGACCGCGACAGCGACCTCGTAGGGGCCTTCGTTGCCATGGACCTGGACGTAGAGCAGGAAGAAGCCGCTGGCCCCGGCGCGTTTTTTGTGGGCTTCGCGGTCGGCCACGCGGACGCAGAGCTGGAAGTTGCGGCCGTCCATCAGCAGGGTGCCGGCTTCGGGCAGGGAGCGGGAGCGGGGATCGTAGAAACGGCAGAAGCTGACGAAGTTGTTGGTGAAGTCCAGCAAGTGGTGCTGGAACAGGATGAGCCGCTCCACGTCGGCCACTCGCTCCAGTTCCTGGGCGACGGCCTTGTCCGCGTGGACCAGCGCTTGCAGACCCTCGACCAGGCGAGGATCCGAGAGGTAGCGCTCCAGGGTGACGCGACCCAGCTTGTGCACCTCGGTGTCAGGCCGCTTGCCGAGCCACTGGGCATAGGGCTGGAAGCGCTCGAGGATGCGGGTCCAGCGAGCGGCGGACAGGGGCTTGCCAGCGAACCCCAAGCGATCGAGAACCAAGCGCGAGAAGGCGTCCCAGCGGCCTCGCCAGTCGGGGTGTAGCCAGGCGTCGGCCCGCAGCAGGCCGTCTTGTTGGGGGCGTGTCAGGGGAGCGCGCGCCAGCCAGCCATCTCCCTGTTGCGCGGCGGGTGCGCCGATGACCCTTTCCAGGCGTGGGTCCAGCGCTGCGAGCTCACACAGAGCGAAGAACTCCTCTATCTTTTCGGCCACGGCTCGAACGGCCGCGTAGGCGGGGTGGGTGTCGTCCCCCCAGAAGCGCAGTGGCTGACCTGCGTGATCGTCGTCTCCCTGGGCGCGCCAGTCGAGCCAGGCGATGGCTTGTTTCGAGAATGCCTCGACCTGCTCGGCGGTGGCCCCGTGCTTGCCGCTGGCGTCCACCGCTGGGCCCATGGTTGTCGCGACGTCTTTCACGAAGGCTCGCAGCTCGGGATCGCCGATGATCTCCCATGGGATGACCCCATCGCCGTTGGTGGAGCCTTCTCCCAGCAGACGCTTGCGGTCCCGAAGCTGGTCGATGTGAAGCTGGTGGGCATCGGGGTTGCCCAGGTTGATGAGGATGCGCTCGGTCGTACTCAGCAGGTCGCGCCCGTCGGGGCTGTCGGGGTCCAGGTGCTCGAGGACCAGCACGGGGCTGCTGGCGGCCACCCCGGCGGCGTCGCGCAGACAGCCGAACATCCAGCTGATCCCCTCGACCAGCTCGTCCGGTTGGATGCGACCGTCCTTGTTGCAGTCGAGGTATCGCAGGAAGAGGGCGTCGCAGCTAAGGCCTTCGACGGGGGCGCTGTTGGCCATCCAGCGGGCTGGGTCGAGCTCGACGATGCGGGCCAGGTCGCCAGGGGTCTCGACCACCAGCTGATAGTGATCGCCCAGGCGTTTCAACTCGAGGGGCTGGGGATTCACGGCGCCTCCTGGGTGGGCGAAGATGGTTCGAGCCCCTTGTACCAGCTCGAGGTGCGCCGGATGGCTTCATCGAGGCCGATCGCGGGGGCGTAGCCCAGCAGCTCCGTGGCCTTCTTGCTGCTAAAGTGGCAATCGCGCGCGGCCAGCAAC
>CAZVHW010000353.1:0-1606 GCA_964626835.1 uncultured Enterobacterales bacterium | reverse complement strand
GTGAGGGGAGGTGCCGTGCGCCGGCCCAACGCTCGGTAGGCCAGTTCCATCATGGTTGCGGCGGGGTAGGCTACCAGCTCCGGCAGGTTCAGGCGGGGCGGGGGGGCGCCCAGCTCGGTGGCGAAGCGGGTGAAGAGATCCTGCCAACTCACGGGCTGGGGATCCCCCATGACGAAGACCTGGTCGGCTGCTCGAGGGTGCTCGATGGCCAGCCGGAGGCCGTGGGCCAGGTTTTCCACGTAGGCGGTGGTCAGCAAGGCTCGACCCCCGTTAATGGTGCCGAGTCCGCCGCGCTCGGCGACACGGGCGATCTGCGCGAAGCTCGTGCGGTCCCGAGGCCCGAAGGGGAAGACCCCTGGGCGGACGATGACCCACTCCATCGCCTCGGCTTCGCGCCGTAGCAGATCCTCGGCTTCTATCTTGGACCTAGCGTAGCCGTTGATCGTGGCGTCGCGGGGGGCCGTCTCGTCGGCGTCGAGGTGGCCGCCGTAGTGGTGGACAGCCAGAGTGGAGACGAGCACGAAGCGCTGCAGGCGGTGATGACGGGCCGCGGTGAGCAAGGCTTCGGTACCCCCTACGTTGACCCTGAGGTAGTCCCGGGCGGGCCCCCAGTCGCCAACCTTTGCCGCCAGGTGGCAGATCGCATGGCAGCCTTTGACGGCCTGTTCGCAGCTGTCTTCGTCGGTGATGTCGCCTCGCACGAATTCGATGGGACAGGCTAGGTCGGCCGGGGGTGGAGACAGATCGAAGCCTCGCACGGCATGGCCGTGGGACGCGAGCTCTTCGGCCAGGGCCGATCCGATGAAGCCGCTGGCTCCGGTGACGAGGATCTTCATGGGGCTGCGGCCTTCAGCCGGCGGTGCGGAGGATGCAGAACAGGTCGGTCATGGCCCCCACGTACCAGTGCAGTGCGAAGAGGTACAGGAAGGAACGACAGCGTAGCGCCACGAGGCCGAAGCCAAGGGCGGCGAACACCGCGGCCATGGTCTCCCCTTCGGGCTTGCCGATGTGTAGCAGCGTACTGATGGATGCTTGCATCGCCATGGCTCCCCACAGCCCTACGCGCTTGCGCATGCCCAGCTGCCAGAAACCCCGAAAGAAGAACTCCCAGGAAAAGTAGTAGACGGCGTAGCAGAGCTGCCAGGCGAGGAAGTGTTTCCAGGAGAGACCCGCGAGCTCGGCCAGGGGGTACTCGGCCTGGAACGCGGGGCTGCCCGCGTTGATCCAGAGCAGGGGAGGCAACAGGACCATCAGGACGAGCGTGACGCGCAGGCCAAAACGCCAGTCACCCAGGGTGAGGCCCAAGTCGGCCAAGGGGCGCCGCTCGGCGCGTCGCCACAGGGGCTGCTCCGCGTGATTCATGCACAAGGTTATTCACAGGCGCGGCCGCCACGCCGCCGGTATCGATCAGCCGGGGCCGGCGGCGAATGTCTTCTCTTTGGCGCGTACCAGGGCGCTCACTGTTTCGTTGGTCGGCGCCTTGACGCCGACGCGCGCCGCCACCGGCGGAATGGCGCCGTTGATGGCGTCTATTTCGCTTCTCCGGCCGGCCATATGGTCGAGCAGCATGGACGGCCTGGCATGCGGAATCCTGGCGCCGAAATCG
>CAZVHW010000352.1:0-8237 GCA_964626835.1 uncultured Enterobacterales bacterium | reverse complement strand
GCCATGGAGAACTTCGAGCGCGGCGACATGACCTTCGTATACATGTCGGACCTCGACCTACAGTGCCACATGCTCTGGCGGCACAAGGACCCCAAGTTCCCCTTCGCAGGCCAGCACCCCGCCTACGAAGCCGACCTCGCCGCCGACTACGCAGGCGCCATCGAGACCATCTACGAGCACGTGGACCGCACCCTCGCCCGGGTGCGCAAGACCCTGCCCCCCGACTCGGTGCTCATCGTCATGTCCGACCACGGCTTCGGACCCCAGACCCGCAGCTTCCACCTCAACGCCTGGCTCCGCGACAACGGCTACCTGGTCATGAAAGAGGGCAAGAACACCGGGTTCTTGCTGACGGGTGACGTGGACTGGTCCAAGACCAAGGCCTACGGCCTGGGCTTCAACGGGCTGTTCCTAAACCTCGCCGGCCGCGAGGCAGAGGGCATCGTCACCCAGGACGAAGCCGCCCCGCTCATGCGCGAGCTGGCCCGCAAGCTCGAGGCCTGGGTCGACCCCGCCGACGGCCGCTCGGGTATCTACCAGGTCGACCTGGCCAGCCAGGTCTACAGCGGCACGCGGGTCGCGGAAGCCCCCGACATGATCGTCGGCTACTACCTGGGCTACGCCTGCTCGGACGAATCCACCCTCGGCGAGATCACCGAGGGGATCGTCGAAGACAACATCACGCGATGGTCCGGCAACCACCTCGGTGCGGCGGACCTCTTCCCCGGCGTGCTGCTTGTCAACCAGCAGCTGAATAGTACGGGGCACGACCTCACCGATCTGCCGGTGAGCATCATGGACCACTTCGGCCTACCACCCGGCGAGGGCATGGTGGGCGAGAGCATCTTCTGACACACCACTCCAGGAGGAGAAGCGACATGTTTGGCAAGTCCGTCAAGGTGAAGCTCGACAAGGATCTCGTGACACGACTCAAGCACATCGCCGACGTGGCCGGCTACGCCACCGTCGAAGAGTTCATCACCCACGTGCTCGAGAAGGAGATGACCAACTTCGAGGGCACCGACGGCGACGACGACATCCGCGACAAGCTGCGTGGCCTCGGGTACATCTCATAACGGGCTTCGGGCTTCGGGATCCGCTGGCGGACTGAGTGCCTCGAGGCGCGGCGCCCCGCATCCCTGGGAGCGACAATGGCGCGCGATCATCGAAAGCTGCGGGTGTTCGGTCTCGCCGACGATCTCGTGCCCGACGTATACCGCGTCACGCAGAGGCTTCCTGCCGAGGAGCGCTTTGGGCTCCAGTCGCAGATGCGCCGGGCGGCCGTGTCCGCCGCCGTCAACATCGTGGAGGGATGCGCCCGCCGGAGCACTGGCGACTACCTCCGCTTCCTCGACATCGCCCTCGGCTCCGCTGAAGAGACGCGCTATCTACTGGGCCTAACCACCCGCCTCGACATGCTGCCCCTCGAGCCCGGGTATCGCGGGCTCGTCCGGAGCCTCCAGAGCCTCATCAACTCCCTATCACCACCACGGAGCTGACCCGTTGTGCCTTGCCGCCACCGCATCAACGATGCCCACCGACGCCCCGCCCACCACCCCTGTAGCCCGTAGCCCGAAGCCTGCAGCCCGATGAACGCCTTCAACCGGATCACCAGCGCCATCTTCGATCTCGTCTTCGCGCTGCCTCCAGGCGACGCGCACGCGTGGTTCGACCTGTACGTGTGGCCCATTCTTGGGGGCATCGTGGCGCTCGTCGTGTACAAGTACACCAGCAACCAGGCCGGCATCGCGAGAGCCAAGGGCCGCATCAAGATGTACCTGGTGGAGATCCGGCTGTTCAACCACGACATCGGCATGGTCGTGAAGGCCACGGGCAACATCCTGCTCAACAACGGCCTGTACCTGGGCCTGAACATCGTGCCGATGTTGGTCATGATCGTGCCGATCATGTCCATGCTGGTCCAGCTCGAAGCCCGCTACGCCTTCGACCCGATGCCCGTAGGCCAGGAAGAGCTCCTCGAGCTCGAGCTGGACGACGAGCACTGCACCGTGGCCACCACCGACGTGCGCCTCGAGCTGCCCGAAGGTGTCTCCCAGCTGGGGCCGCCCGTGCGGACCCCCGATGGCCACGTGTACTGGCGTCTCCGCGCCGAGGCTCCGGGAGACTGGGTGATGCGCATCCACCTGGGCGAGGGCGAGATCGTCGAAAAAGGCCTGGCCGTGGGCGGCGAGCCCCGCAAGGTCCCCGTGATGCGCACCAAGACCCTCGACGCCTTGCTCTACCCGGGAGAACCCGGGCTCCCCAGCGACTCAGGCGTGTACGACGTCCGCATCCGCTACCCCGAGCGGCAGCTGGCGGGCGTGCCCGACGGAGAAATGGGCATCCTCCTGTTCTTCTTCGCCCTCTCACTGGTCAGCGGCTACGCGCTCAAGGACGTCTTCGGCGTCGTGCTCTGACCCCGTCTCTCGCGCCGCTTCCCTCCCTGCGCGGCGCCCACGCGAGGACTCCACCATGCTGGACGATCTCCAGAAACAGCTCAGCCGCGGCCTCGACAAGGTCCGCGCCGCCAACCGCAAGCGCGTCTATGGCGACGACATCATCGTCGTCTCCGGCCTGCCCCGCTCCGGCACCTCCATGATGATGAAGATGCTCGACGCAGCCGGCTTCGCCATCATGACCGATGGCGAACGCGAAGCGGACGTCGACAACCCCAAGGGCTACTTCGAATTCGAGCGGGTCAAGGACCTCGAAAAAGAAGACGACACGTCCTGGGTGGCCGACGCCCGAGGCAAGGTGCTCAAGGTCATCTCCTTCCTCATCAAGGAGCTGCCCGACGACTGTTCCTACCGCATCATCTTCATGCGACGCGACATCGACGAGGTGATCGCCTCCCAGAACAAGATGATCTACCGCCTCGGCACCGAAGACACCTCGGCCACCGATGCCGAGGTCAAGAAGCTCTACCAGCGCCACCTGGTGCAGGTGAAGAACCTGGTGGACAAGGCGCCCTACATCGCCATGATCGACGTCAACCACCGCAAGGCCATCAAGGACGCCACGTTCGTCGCCAACCAGGTCAACGACTTCCTGGGCGGCGGGCTGGACGTCGAGGCCATGGCGGCCGTGGTGGACAAAAAGCTCTACCGCAACCGCGCGGGCGCGCTCGAAAAGCCCGAGGAAGACAAGGGCTAGCCAATGTCCTCCCGGCCCATCTCCGAGATCATCCGCGCTCGTTCGTCCTGGCGCACCTACGACCCGAGACCCCTCGCGCCCGATCAGGCGGCCGCGCTCGAGACCGCATGCGCCAATGCGCCCGTCGGGCCCTTTGGCACCCCCATGCGCTTGCAGCTGCACCAGGGCTTGTCGGCGGCTGGCAAGAAGCTGGGCACCTACGGCATGATCAAGGGCGCCCAGGCCTACCTGGTGGGCGCGCTCACCCGCGGGGAGCGAGACATCGAGGACTACGGCTACGTCTTCGAGTGGCTGATCCTCGAAGCGACCCGGCTCGAGCTGGGTACCTGCTGGCTGGGGGGCACGCTGGACCGCGGTGCCTTTGGCCAAGCCGTGCAGCTACGCGACGACGAATGGGTCCCCGCGGTCAGCCCCGTGGGCCCCACCAAGGCCAAGCGCGGTCTGGTGGACCGCGGCGTGCGCATGTTCGCCGGCTCCCGAAAGCGGCTTCCTTGGGGCGAGCTCTTTTTCGAGGGTGACTTCTCCACCCCCCTGCTCGAGACCGCGGCAGGACCCTGGGCAGCCCCCCTCGAGGGCGTGAGAGTGGGCCCGTCGGCCTCCAACAAGCAGCCATGGCGCGTGCTGGTGGACCCGCGGGGTGCGCACCTCTACCTGCGCCCCAACCCCGGCTACGCCAGCTTCCTGGACTTCGAGCTCCAGCGCGTCGACGCCGGCATCGCCATGTGCCACCTCGAGCTCGGTGCCCGCGAGGTGGGCCTGGATGGCAGCTGGCAGCGCACGGAGCCTTCGGTCGTTCCACCGGACGGCGTGCGCTACGTGGCGTCGTGGGAGACAGCATAGAGGCAACCCCATACGGGGTCTGCGTGACACCGTTCCTCTTCGTCATCCTCGCCGCCTGCGACCGGGAACCCACCCGGCTGGTGGACTGCCAAGACCTGGCCTGCCGCGTGGCCTGGCTCGAGAGACACAACCAGACACCTCCAGAGCAGATCCACGAGGCCTTCGACCAGATCCCCGTCTCCCAGGAACGAGAGCTGCTCGTCATGCAGCTCGTGGAGGCCGCTCCCGGGCGCACGGGCGTGCTCTGCCCCCTGCTGGAAGCGGAGGCCACCAAGCGTCGCTGCATGGCGATCCAGGACAGACCCCACCTGAGGATGGACCTGCCCTCGGGCCGTGCCATCGACGACACGCCGGACCAAGGCCCCCAGCCTCGCAGGCCGCTCCCCAGAGAGGGTGTCCCGTCCCCCCTCGCAGACACCGCACCCCTCGTGGCGACCTGCGACAGCACCGCGGATCTCAACAGCTGCCAGAGCTCCTGGGCCAGCAAGATGGCCCGCCGTAGGAACCCCGCCCTGCTCGCAGCCTACTGCAAGGGAATGAGCGAGCCGCAGTGGGTGGAAGAGTGCATGTTCATGGGCGCCGAGACGATCGCGAAGCAGGCCGGTAGCGACGGCTACTCGAGCGCGGCCGATCTCTGTCTCCTGTCGGGGCAGTTCGCCTCGAACTGCCAGGTTCACCTGGTCGTCCAGATGGTCGTCGGGCTGGCGGACAAGATGCGCGGCACCGACAACTGGGCCCAAGCTCTCACGGCCACGGAGCGAATCCACGCTCGATGGAACGAGGACGATCGGGACTTCGGCAACCTCATGGCGTCCCGCTTCTGGGCGGAGGCCACCCACCGCGCCTACTTTCGCCCGGGTCCGGTGTCCGGGGACCTCTTGGACATCCTGCCCCCAGAGGCGACACCCCACGTCCGAGCCGCGGTAGCCTGGAGCCTGCTCATGTCCGAGCGAGACGAGCAGCGCGGCCTGTACGAGTGGACGACCCGCCTGGGAGAGGTGCTGGAGCTGCGGATCGGCCCACCCCCTCCGAGCGCTGACGGCCCCCACTTCCTGCAGGTGGCGGATGCCTGGCCCGAGAAGCTGACGAGCCAGGACTTGGACGAAACCCAACCCTACCTGAGCCAAACCCAGCGCTCGGTGTCAGCCGATCCGGTCGTCGACCGGACCCTCTGTGTGCTCGAAGCCGGGGCGCGCATCCTGGAAGATCCCACGCTGCTGCTCGCGGAGGGCACGTCGCACCCCAACCCACAGGTGGCTTGGACCGCGCAGCGCCTGCTCGACTACCCACCGAACCTACCGGGCCTCGAACACGAACCCGGCCAGCCCCTCGACCAGCAAGCAAGGGGCCGCGACCCTCGCAGGCGACCCGCCCAGCGAGACGGACGGCGCAAGAACACCCCCCGTTGAACCCGGGCTATCCCCCCATCTCGGGCATGGTGCCGGGAAACACCGCGTCCCCTTCGACCGCGCACACGTGGCCCCGGGGTTTTCCGTAGACCGTCTCGCGGATGGCTTGCTCGAGATCGTCGCGGCTGGCACCGCCACGGAGCAGATCCCGCAGGGAGAGCCCCTGCGCGTGCCCCAAGCAGGTGATGAGCCGCCCGTCGGAGGTGAGCCGCAGGCGGTTGCACCGAGCGCAGAAGTGTTCGGACAAGGGCGCGATGAACCCCACACGCAGCCCGGTTTCGACCACACGCATGTACCGCGCGGGCCCGTCACCGGGCGCGGTGCGGGAGGGCTCGAGCACGAACTGACGCTCGAGGGCCTTGCGCAGCTCGGTCAACGCGGTACCCGCGGCCTTGATGTTGGCGAACGGCATCTGCTCGATGAACCGCGGGATGAAGTCTTTCGGTGCCTGGTTGCACCACAGGATGATCTCCCGGGCCTCGTCGGGTTCGAGATCCGGCAAGACCACCGTGTTGAGCTTGACCGGGGTGAGCCCAGCTTCGAGCGCCGCACGCACGCCCGCCAGAGCATCCGCGAGCTCTCCACCGCGGGTGATGCGGTGATACCGCTCGGGCCGCAGCGAGTCGAGGCTGATGTTGATCCGGTCCAGGCCCGCATCCGCCAACCCTCGAGCCCGGCCCGCGAGCAAGGTGGCGTTGGAGGTGAGGCTGATTTCCTCGAGCTGGGGAATGGCCGCAAGGGAGGCCACGAAGCGCTCGGCGCCCCGGCGCACCAGGGGTTCGCCCCCCGTGATGCGCACTCGCCGCACACCCAGATCCACCAGCAGGCTGACCAGCTGGATGATCTCCTCGTACCGCAGGATGTCGGCGTGGCTCTTGCGAGGCATGCCCTCCGCTGGCATGCAATAGGCGCAGCGCTGGTTGCAGCGGTCGGTGACACTGACGCGCAGATAGGAGTGCTGACGACCGGTGTGGTCCGCCAGCGGCTGGGAATCTTGCCAACGTGAGTTCATGAGGGGTCTCCGACGGGGAGTTTATCAAAAACCCGACGAGCGAGCGCTTCCAGGGCCGGCCCCACCGCGCTGTCCGCGGCCAGAGATGGCTCACCGGTGTCGCCAGCGATGCGGAGGCTGGAGTGGAGGGGTAGCTCGGCCAGCAGATCCACCCCCCGCTGCTCGGCGAGGGCGCGGGCTCCACCCTGGCCAAAGGGGTGGTCCCTTCCGCCGCCGGGCAGAGGGTACCAGGCCATGTTCTCGACGATACCCAGGATGGGAATCTCGAGCTTGTCGAACATCTCGAGGCCCCTCACCGCGTCGAGCAGGGCGAGCTGCTGGGGCGTCGAGACGACGACGGCGCCGGACACGGGCACCAGCTGCGCCATGGAGAGCTGGGCATCGCCGGTGCCCGGGGGCAGGTCGATGACCAGGTAGTCGAGCCCCGACCAGTCGACGTCCTGGATGAACTGACGCACCACGCCCACGACCATCGGACCGCGCCAGATCAGGGGGATGCGCTCGCCGACAAGGAAGCCGACGGACATGCATCGCATGCCATGGGCGCTGATGGGGACGATCTTGCCGTGCTCGTCCAGGCTCGGCCGCTGCTGAATTCCGAGCATCATCGGCAGGGATGGACCGTAGATGTCCGCGTCCATGATCCCGACCGCGTGGCCCAGATCGCGCAACCCTCGGGCCAGCTGGACGGCCACCGTGGACTTGCCCACACCGCCCTTGCCACTGGCGACTGCGACGACATGCTTCACACCGGGGATGGGAGTCTTGCCCTGGGGCTGGGCTCCCGAAGCAGGGGCCGGTCCGTGTCCGTGATGAGCACCGCTCGGCGGCGGAGCTTGTTCCGCATCGAAGCTCGGGACCTCCGCCAGCTCCGCATCCAGGGGCCCGTTCCAGCCTGCATGCTTGACATGGCGACCCAAGGAGCTCAGCATCCGCCGCCGCTGCTCCTCGTCGTGTCTGGGTGAGACCAGGAGCTGAAACACCAGGCGTCCGTTCTCGAGACGCGACGAGCCGATCATGCCCGCCTGTAGGAGCGACTGTCCGGTGAGGGGATCGCGCACCTTGCCGGCGGCGTTCTTCAGCAGCTGTAAGACCTCTAGGGCAGACACCGGGTCCTCCATGAAGGGCCCGAACTATGCACGACCGCTGCAGCAGGCAAGCTCATGTGCACGGGAAGCTGACCTGCAACCGCAGCGGTTGATGGAATCCACTGAATTACGCTGGATACCCCGGCCTCCCCTCCCCCCTCCCGGGCACCCGAACCGCGGCCGAGATACGGGCGAAACCACTGGATTCTCGACCATGCACGACGCCCTACGGGCCATCCACACCGCCTTCCACCGCCCGTCCACCCGGAGCTACCGCGTGGTGCACGGGGTGGTCTGGGGCCTCATCCTCCTCTCCATCGCCCTGTTCGGATTGGACCTGGCCCTGGGCGAGGGCAACTCGGCCGCCACGGCGCTGCTGGTGGTGGATCGCGTGGTCCTGGGCCTGTTCGTGGTGGAGATCTCGCTCCGCATCCTCTCCTACCGGCCGCCCAAGCTCGACCTCTTCCACCTCGACCCGACTCAGAGGTTGCGCGTGCATCTGTTGGGCCGGCTGTTGTACTGCCTGCGCCCCCTGAACCTCATCGACATCCTCACCTGCCTGGCCGTGGTGCCCGCGTTCCGTGGCCTGCGGGCCCTGCGCCTGCTGCGCACCGCCCGCGTGTTCCGCTACAGCAACCCCTTCCAGGCCATCGTGGGCATGTTCCAGCAGAACGGCCTGCTGTATGGCTTCGCCTTCACCCTCCTGGGCACGGCCACCCTGGTGGGTGGTGTCAG
>CAZVHW010000351.1:2785-8240 GCA_964626835.1 uncultured Enterobacterales bacterium | reverse complement strand
TGTGGTCTCCCACCTGGCGCTTGGCCGGCCCCGGGTGGCGCAGTTCGTGGACCATTCGCCACAGTCGGGGCACGGGGTGCTGACCCCGGTAGACGGTGACGCGGCCACCCCGCCGCGGCTGCATGGAGAAGCCGTGGTCGTGCTCCGCCCACGGGAGCAGCGCGCGGGCCAGGTCGATGGGATCGGACTCTTCGGGGAGCGAGACCGTGTGGGCCTTGCCCTCGGGCAGGGTCGCGGCCTGTTGGGCGAGGGCCGCCAGTTCGGCTTCGAGGGCGTCGCTACCCGCGGAGGTGGCGCGGCGCCGGCGAACGGTGGAGGGATCGGGGATGTCGCGGGGGTCGCCTTCGTTTCGTCGCCGGCCGAGACAGGCGCGGGCGTGGAGGCGCACGGAGAGCGCTGGATCTTCGCGCGCCATGGTCTCCATCTGCTGCAGGGAGCTCACGTCGTTTCGGTCGGCCAGCCCGTCGGCCAGGGCGCAGCGCACGGTCTCGGAAGGGTCTCTGCGGGCGAGGGTGTAGGCTCTGCGGGCCAGGGCGGTCGGGGCTCTCTGGGAGAGCCGTGCTGCTTCGGCGCGGACCAGGAAGTCGTCGCGCACCCACGATGCCAGGACGACGTGGCCTTCTTCCGCAGCGCGTTGTTCGGCAGGAGTGAGGCGCTCGAGGAGCATCGCTTCTTGTTCGTCCGGTGCGACCACCAGCAGGATGGGCAGCGCCGCTCGGGCGGTGAGGGGATCACCCTGTCGTTGGCGCGCGATCTGCAGCAGGAGCCGCAGTAGCTCCGAGGGCATGGCCCTCAGACCGGAAGCCTGTATGTGGTCTACCGACCAGCTCGTGAGTGAGCGGACGGCCGCTCTGCGGGTGGGGAGGCGGGGATCGCTCACCATCGTTCGCAGCAGGCCGATGCCTTGCTCCCTGAGGGGGAGACCGTCCAGCAAGCGGCTGACGAGCTCCAGCTCCACGCCCAGGTCCTCGATCTGCTTGTCCATCCGCTCCACCAGGGCGTCGGCATCGAGCCATCGGTCCAGAGCCCGCAGGTCGCGCCTGAGTGCAACACCGCTTTGGGTCGTGCGGAGATGGTGGCGGAGCAGGGCCTTGAGGGCCAGGGCGTCTGGCGCTCGCCGCACCGCCTTGAGGAAGCTGGTGTGGGCTCTCTCGGCTTCGCGGCGGGCGTCGAGGGTGCGGATGCCCTCGCTGGTGAGCAGATCGGCGAGCTGGGATGCGACGGCGCCAGGGCTTCCGACGGTAGTCGGGGACTCCTCGTCGCTGGGGGATGGCTCCGGTAGCATGCCCGTGGGGGATGCGGCGCAGAGTCGCTTTGCGAGGTCGTCGATCATCGGACCCCGAAGTCGTGCCATGAGCTCGGGTAGCCGTCGGGCGAGGAAGTGCCCTTCCTGGGTGGCTGGACCACCGCCGGGTCGGATGCCGCCGATCATCGGTCCTCCAGCGGAAGATCCAGGGCCGAAGTGAAGACCTGGTCGAAGGGGGACTGGTCCCTCAGGCCGCGGGCGTGGCTGTACTGGATGTCGAGTCCCAGTAGGCCTTCGACCGAGCCCTCGAGGGGATACCAGGAAGCGTCGCCATGGACGACCCAGCGCAGTCGCTGGCTCGAGTACCAGCTGGTGGACAGACCTCCGCGGAGGGAGGGCCGGACGTAGCCGGACTGGCGGCTGTCGTCAGCGAAGCGGATGGTGGCTTGGGGAGTCAGCTTCAGCCAACAGGAATCCCACACCATGGCGTCGGTTCGCAGGCCGAAGTGGACGCCGTCGGGGGTCATGTTCGGGTTGCCGTCCAGTTCGGTGTAGAGTCGCAGGCGGAGGTCTCGCAGAGGCCGCCAGTCGGCGTGTAGTCCCAAGTCTGTTCCAAACCAGTGCTGGGCTGCATATGCGTTCCAGGCCGTGGGATCGACGGTCTCGCCAGGGGCGTCCGTCCACCAGCCCAGGTGCAGGTGGGCGAATGGCTGCACGGACCACCATGGTCCCAGGCGCCGGACCCAGCGCCACGTGGCCCGCGACGAGGCGTGACCTGCACCACCAGAGCCAGCCACCTCGGCTTGCACCCGAACCTGGTGCCGGCTCGGCACCCAGGCCCACTGCCCACCGATCGTGGTCCCTGGTGGGCCATCCGGTCCGGCGCGGCCATCGGCTTCGACGGAGAACCAGTGGGGCTGTCCGTCGAGGCGTTGGTACCAGCCGGCCCCGGCCCCGAGGTAGCGGTAGTGGCGGGTGGTGTCGCGTACGCCCGTGGAGTCGTCACCTGCTGTGAGCGAGCCGGTGAGCGTACCGCCTCGCTCCATTGGCACCACGAGCTGCTGGGCGGGGGCCGCCACCTCTCGCATCCACCGGTCCGTCGCAGCGGTTGCGCTGGGCAGCGGCAGGTTGTGGTCGAGCGATCGGGGGAGCGGGCCGATTTCCTCCTCGGGCTTGGCGCACAAGTGGAGCCTGGAGAGGGTGATGGTCGCCTCGGGGGCACCCTTTACCTGTATGCGCACCGGCCCGAGCGCGGAGATCGGCAGGACGGCTTCGTCCTCCACCTGGATCGTCCGGTCGCCTACGTGCACCTGGACGGGGCCGTGCTCGTGCGCGCGGAGGCGAAGCAGGCTGGGGCCGGCGACGGTGGCGACCAGGCCTTGGTAGCCTAGGCGGTGTACCGTGAACTCGGATTGGGGTGGCAGGAGCTGACCATCCAGGCTGGCGCGGACGGCCAGTGCCTGTCCGGGCTCCATCAAGGGCCCCGCCTCGATCTGGTGTTTACCGCGAGGAAGGGCGACGATGAGGGGTTGATGCGTGGAGTCGGGCACGCTGAGGTCTCGAGCGTCACCATCGACCGCCAGGGTGAATTCGCAGGGCGGTGCTTCCACGGCGAAGGACTCGTCCCGGCAGACGAACTGCAGCTGTAGGCTACCCTGGCCCTCGAACTCGAGCTCCGCCTGTTTCTCGTTCCGGATCACGGAGTAGGAGCTGTGCGTCCAGGGGACGCCGAGGGACAGCTCCCGAAGGTAGGCCGCCAGGCCGTCGGAGAGGTCGGGGGGCTGCCTCAGGACGCGGCGTGGGAAGGTGCCGCCATCGAGGTCTACCCGCGTGATGGGCTGCCAATCCCCTGCGTCGGCAGCCTTGAGGCGCGCCACCCGCCCCAGGGGACCGGCATGCTCGGCCTGGATCCATGCTTCCACGACGGAACCACGCTCGAGGTAGCAGCGGGATGCGGCCTCGTGAACGGGCCAAGACACCGGTGGCAGCAGGTCGTCCGCGATGCGCACGAGATCTTCGCATCCGTGGGCCTCCCGGTGAGGTACCTGGGCCCATGCCAGGGCGGCGTCCACCGTGACGGGGCCGGGGAACTCGGCGGTGTGGACCGGCGGCACGGTGTTGCGGTACAGGGCCATCCCCACGGCGCGCTGCTCTGGGGTGGCCATGGGCATGGCAGCGACGGCCCTGGCTTCCCGCTGCGAGGAGACCACGAGCCCGAGCACGTGGTAGGACGCGGCGCGGCGAAGCCGCAGCTCGGCGCGCACCCCCGGATCTGGCTGGTCCACGAGCGCGCGACTGGCATCCCAAAAGTACTCGAGGGGGTCGGGCCATGGGCCCGGGACGGCTGGGTGCTGCTCGACCGTGTTGCGGCGCAGGGCGACGCCCACCATGGTGCCCTTGGGCCCTTCGATGCGAAGTTCGTTGGCGCTGGGACCAATGGGCAGGACCGCCTGGGTCAGGCCCGGCTCTCCGCCGGTATCCGGCCTGGCCTCGAGCTCGCGCACCTGACCGTCGTCGGCGGACACCACGAGCCGCCCACCGGGACCGAAGACCAGCACTTCCACTTCGCCTGGCGCACCCGCGTCGGGGAGCAACCAGCGGTTTGGCAGGGAACCAACCGCCTTGTCACGGACGGGCTCCCCGCCCTCGATCAAGGCTGCATCCAGCAGGATCAGGCGCCCTTGCTCCACCTCGACTCGGTGGCTGCCCGGGGAGAGGGCTTCCTCGAGGTCTCCCCGGCCCTGGCGGGCTGCCCCGTCAACTCGGTACAGGACGGTGTCGGCGGCTTCCATGCGCAGGACCGGGAAGCGGCCTTCGATGGCCGGCTCGGGGAGCTGGATGGTGGCGACCTGTCCGTCGGTAAGCTGCACACGGGGCAAGCCGCCGCCGGTGCCCGTGACCCTGATGCGGCCTCTGGAGCCCTCGGGCGCGAGCTGGGTCCAGCGTGAGGGATCGGTACCCGGAGGTTGGTACCCAGCGAGGGCTCGGATGGCGCGTCCCCGCGGCCGCACGAAGCCTTGTGGGAGGGCATCGGCGATGTCGGCCAAGAGGGAGGGATCGGCGGGCAACTGCCATGCGGCCTCGAGGAGCAGAGCGGGATCGATGTCGCGCCGGTCCTGCCATCGCCGGGCCATGGCCAGGGCGGTCATGGGCGTGATGGGTTTGTCGACGTACAGGCGTGCGGCCTCGTTCGAGTCCTCCAGGTGCTCGATCAGGCGGGCTCTGGCCAGCTCGTCGGCCGCCCCCCCCAGGAGCTGGCGGGCCAAGGGGACCGGGTCTGTCTCGCCGGTGAGGTGGGCTATTTCGAGCGCACCGACGGGTCCCAAGGTTCCGCGCTTGGCCAGGGAGCGCGAGCGAGGGAGGGTGAGGAGGAAGCTCTGCAGGGTCGGTCGCGCCGGCTCGACCACGGCCTCGACGTCGACCACGGCGAGATCGTCTCTGGCGGTGAGACGGTAGCCAAACTCGTGGAGGCCCGGGGGGACCTCGATGGCGACGCTGCGGGGCCAGCCCCAGCCGGGAGCACCGAGCTCGTCTTCGGTGGTGAAGATCTGGTGTTCGCCTTGGGGCCGTCCGTCCCGGTCCAGCCACAGGGCGTAGCGTTGGTAGGGTTTGTCCTCCATGAGCACCCTCGTACGGAGGGTGAGCACGCCTGGACCTCGGACCTCGACACTTGCGGTCTCACCGCTGGTGATGCGTCCGAGCATCCGCGAGGTTTCGCCGTGGTCCGGCCAGCTGCGTGCGCGCAGGGCTTCCACTTCCAGCATGGCCGCTCGCAGCAGGAGCGGGGTGTCTAGCTCACCCGCCGCCACCATGGCCTGCCGTCGAGCCAGCCACTCGACCTCGAGTGCCGGGATTGCGGAGGGGGCTGGGGGAAGCTCGCCACCCACGCGCGCCCAGCGGTGGAATCGACGCTCGTACCGGTCCCAGGCTTGGGGCTCACCGAGGCTCGTCTCTCGCCACCAGCGGATCTCGAGGGGGACATCGGACCGCAGCTCCAGCTGTCGGGCTACGTCTTCTTCGGGGACGAGCCAGCTGTTGCCGGGGCCTTCGCGCAGTGGGATGCGCATCGCACCCGCCCAGGCTTCGATGTCGGCGTCGCTTGGCTCCACTTGGAGGAGGATGCGAGAGCCTCCGCTCTGCTCGAGCACCCAGGGATGGTCGGGGAGGACTTCTGTCGGGGTCTCGGGCAGCCACTGGCCAGCCAGAGCC
>CAZVHW010000351.1:0-2775 GCA_964626835.1 uncultured Enterobacterales bacterium | reverse complement strand
GCGGCGCCAGAGCACGAGCCATTGGGCGATCACGACACGCGCTCCGCGAGATCGCTCAGCGCGCGGCCGAACCGTTCGAGCAAGCCGTTGTCACCCAGCAGTGCCTGGCGGACGGGCAGGGACAGCTCGACGTGCATGAACCGGCCCTGGCCGGTGAGGGCCTGACTCTGGACGTTCGTGCGGCCCGCCAGCTCCGGTACTTCGTGGCCCGTGAGCAGCGCGCCATGGCGGCCCAAGCTCGCTTCGAGCGTGCTCACGGCCGCTCGAAGCCACGCCGATGGTTGGAAGGTTGCGCCTTCGGACAGGACGGCGGCGTAGCTGCCGTGGGAGCTCCCGAATCCGTGTAGCTGGACGACCAGCGGATCGTTCAAGGCGTCGACCACCCCGAGCGTGGCTGCCTGGAAGACCGAGTCCGGCCGGTGTGCAACGTCGGCTCCCAGGCTGGTACCGAGACCCGTGGAGTCACCCTGGGAGGGCGCGTGTCGGTGGGCTGAGTTGACCATCAGAGCGCGACCCACACCTTGCTCGAAGAGGGCACAGGCGAGTCGGCCGGTCTCGCGGTCGTACCAGGCATGCGGGGCCTGCAAGACCAGCGGTGTGACATCGGCACCCTTGCGGACGACGAAGAATCCATCGGCCTGGTCTGGGCGACTGGAGAGCAGTACCCAGGCTTCTTGATCGCGCAGCACCAGCCCCGCCGCCTCGGCCCGACGCTTGGCGCTGGCTGGGAGGATGCCGGTGGACGCACCCCGAACGATGTCGGCGACCACGGCTCGGACCTGGGCACGGCGCCAGGCTGTCGCATCGCTGTAGGCTTCGTCGTTGCGTAGGGACTCGACCTCTTCCCACAGGCCTGAGGCGCCCAGCGCAGGTGCCGCCACCATCAGCGTCGCCCAGATCAGCAAGCTCGGGATCAGCGTGTTAGCTCGCACTTGACCTCCTTGGCCCAGTGCTCTGGCTGCTCGGGCTCTGCGTTACCGATGGTGCTGTCGAAGCGGAGGTAGACGGGGGTGGACCCACGGTCCCCTTCGAGTACGCGCACGGTGAGGGTGTGTTGGCCTGGGACGAGGTCGTCGCCCAGGACCAGGCGGATGCCCTCCCAAGCCACCAGCTCGCCGAAGTCTCGGTCTTCGAGGCGCGCGAGACGTCCACTGCGCTCGGGTTGCAGGGTGCGGTTGGCGCGGGAGAGCACGGTGGACGGGCCCCCGTGGCGTCGCGGACTGCCTCCGTCCAGGAGGGTCTGGATGGTGGGTGGATCTGCCCACGATGGCGTATAGGCGCGAACGTAGGTCACCGTGCGGCCGGTCGAAGAGGTCTGGACCGGGAGCGTGATCGTGGTGCTGTCGCCGCGGAAGACCGTGCGGCGAACGTAGCGATCTCCTCCACCGGGTGCGCGGGCGAGGTAGTCACCCGGCGGCGCCTCGAGCGTGCAGGTCTGCTCGCCTGGGCGAAGACCGGCGAATCGCAGGATGCCACCCGAAGCGTCCAGGCGCAGGTCGATGGGGCGGTCGCCGCAAGCGAGGTGGACTCGCTCGCCGACGTTTTCTCTGCCCACGCGGTAGTCGATCTCCAGCTGACCGTCTTGTGGGATCTCGACGGTAGTGGACGGCCCGAGCTGCGTGCGATGCCAGGGCTTCCACTGTGCGCCGTTGTGGAAGCGCTCGACGAGGGGGTAGCGCGGCGGGTTGCCATCGGGCCTGAGCACCTCGGTGTGGAGCTTGCTCAGGGAAGCCGAGCGCTTCGAGGGTTCGATGCGGACCGTGGCTTCGACCCGTAGCATGCGCTGTTCTTCGAGCAGCTCGGAGGTGTTGAGAGGGGCGAGCGAGACGTAGGGGGCGATGATCCAGGGTGCGTAGCGGCCCGTCCAGGCCTCGGGCAGTTCGTAGGGTGGGGAGCGCTCTGGCTCTGTCTCGACCGGAACCAGGAAGCGGAGGTCTATGGGCCCGTCAGCGGTGAACTCGAGGGTGGTGGCCTGGAACGGATGAAAGATGTGGATCTGGGTATCTTCGCTCGCCCAGGGGTGGTCTGTCTCGAGGTAGGTCTCGAAGGGTGCGTGCTCGAACACGGCGTCGAAGCGCCCATCTCCGAGGGTAAGCCCTTCTTCGTCGTAGGCGGTGTAGGTGACGGTGACGGGTGTGTGGGTCGAGAGGCCATCGGGATCGAGTTCTTCGATGGGAGGCTCGCCTCGGATGGCCCGCTCGAGCCAGTCCGTGGGAGGTCGTGGGCGGGCGTCGACACGCAGGGAGCCCCAGTCCTCACCCGTGGCCACGGGCACCAGGATGGGCCCCAGCCCACGGTCGAGGTGGAAGTTGACCAGGCGCCGGGTTTCGGGTGCCTGTGGCTGCTCACCGGCCGCACCCGGTGGCTCTCCCCAGGACTTTCCGGCCGGCGGCGAGACCGTGAAGCGCATCAGCACCGCGTCTTGATTCCAGGGGTTGGACCAGCGGATGCTCCAGAGCGCGTCGGCGGGTACGTCCCATCGGAAGGCGGACAGCTCCTCTTCATCGTAGTCGAGCTTGTCGCGGGAGGGGTCCACCAGCTCCGTGATCAGGGGGATTCCCTTCGCTGCTTGGCCAGGCTCGGTGTCGGCCTGTTCGGTCGCTACGTTGAGGGTGCAGGGGCCACGGAGGTTGACCGCGGTGGCCTTGCCTGGGGCGAGCAACCAGCCCTCGTCGGGTGTGGTGGGAGCCGGGGAGGGCGGTGCGAGGCGATGCAGGGGTACGCTCTCTGCGGTCTGTGCCTCGGCGTGGAGACGTTCGCGCATCCAGCCCATGA
>CAZVHW010000350.1:0-8264 GCA_964626835.1 uncultured Enterobacterales bacterium | reverse complement strand
CCCCATGCCCGATCCGGATCCCTGGTGGTGACGTGAGCGTCCCCACCTTCGCCAAGGACCACCAGCGGTGGCTGCCCTGGGCTTGCGCGGGCGCGGTGGGCCTGCTGGCGTTTGCGTTCTTCGGGGTGGCCTGCTCCACGGCGTGGGCGCGCATCGCGGTGCTGCGGACGGTCGAGCCCTATGCCATGGCCGTGTACGAGCAGCTGCTCTACAACTTCTCCCACTACGGCGAGTTCTTTCAGACCATCCACACGGGCTACGACGACGCCTGGACCTGGTCAGGCCACCGGGCGGGCACCCTTCCCCTCGTTGCGCTGCTCTATCGACCCCTTTCGTCCCCCTTCTGGCTCTCCACCATCCTCGCGGGTGTGGTCACGGCCGGGGTGATCCCCGCCGCAGCGCTGGGGCGTCGCGCCGTACGCCATCCGCTGGGCTGGGTGCTGGGTGGGCTGCTCTACCTGGGCTGCCCCGCGGTGATGGGGCTGGCGCTGCAGGACTACCAGGACCTGGTGCTCGCGCTCCCGCTGTTGTTGTTCACGGCGTGGGCCATGCGCGCCCGACGCTGGTGGTGGGTGGTGCTGGGTGCGCTGGTGGGTTGCCTGCCTCGCGAGGAGTGCATCCCCGTAGTGGTCGCCATGGCGGTGGTGAGCGTGGACCTCGCGTGGGAGCGTCCCCTGCGTCGTTGGCTGCGCAACCTCGGCCTGGCTGGCGGGGTCGCGCTCGTCTACGGGGCGGTGCTGGCGGTGTTCTTCCCCGTGGAGGCCACCTCCCACGACATGCCCATGGCGGCATCGCTGGGCAGCTTCCTCGACCCGGCCCAGGATCTGCGGCTCTTCGGGCTGGAGAACCTCACGGACTTCTACGCCCTGGCCTGGGCGCCCGTGGGCCTGGCGGGGCTCGCTGCGCCGCTGGCCGCCTTGCCGGGGTTGGGGCTGATGGCCCTGCACGTGACCGTTCCGTGGGGCCACGGTGTGGACCGGTTCTGGGGTGGGCACGTGCACCACCTGGCACCCATGGTGCCCTTCTTCGTGGTGGCTTCCATCTTCGGCATGGCGCGGCTGCTGCGCCTCTGCCGTCACCCTCGTCTCGGCAGGGCGGCCGGGGTGCTGCCCTGGGTGTTGTGCGCGGCGCTGCTCGGCTACGGCGCCTGGTTCGATCACACCTGGTCTCGGGCCTTCAACCTCGTCCTGCGGCCCTGGCCCAGCTGGCCCCAGCTCTGGCACCCGGCCTGGGGCCTGGTGGGGCCCCTACCCCCCGAGGCCATCCCCATCGTGCCCCTCGAGGTCTCCCTCGCTGCGTCGGCGCGGCCGTACTCCTATACGTTCAGCGAGAGCCTGCTGGACAAGGCTCCCGACCGGGGCCTCGCCGCCGGCACGCACCTGGTGGTGCACCGGGACAACGTCCAGGTCTTGGCGTGGGGCAAGGCCATGCCGGGAGCGCGGGTTGTCGGCGAGCAAGAGCCCTATGTGCTCTTGAGCTGGGACGAGGGCGCTGCGGATCCCACCCTGGCTGCCTGGGGTGGCGCTCCGCCCCAGCGCATCCCCACCGAGCCTTTCCGGATGGGGGGGACGTCCCTCCCGCCAGGGGTCGCTCCTCCACCAGCGCGCGCCGCTCCCGAGCTTCCCATCTTGCCGCCTCCCAGCCGCGAGTGATTCGGTTCTAGGTCCTGCGACGGTTACTCCGCTCCCGGCGAGACCCGCCCAACCCTTGGAGAGTGGCAAGATGATCCAAAACCTTCGTTTCCCCGCGCTGATTCTGGCCCTCGGCTCCCTGCTGGCCCTCGAGGCCGGCTGTGACGAGGCCATGGAGGTCGCCACGGACCTCGTCGAGCAGGTCCCGATGGCCAGCGTCGAGAAGGTCTCGAACCCAGCGCTCATCGCGTTTTCCGCCAACCTGCAGACCGGCATCGAGCTGCACCGCGACTCCAAGGACGGCGCCGATCTGTTCGTGGGTACCCTCGACCTGGACAGCGGGGCCGTCACGGACGTCCGCATGGTGGCCGGCGGTCAGGGGGCCCAGTGGTTCCCGGACCTCTCCCCCGATGGCGACTACCTGGCCTACAACGACACCGTGGGGCGCACCAACCGTGTGGTGGTGGTCAACCTGGTCACCATGGACAAGGTCGTGGTGGCCGAAAACGGGCGGTTTCCGGCCTTCGCCCCCGACAGCCGCACCCTCTTCTACTCCAGCTCCCCCGCAGGGGCGCTGCACACCTACGACCTGCGTACGGGGGTCGTCGGCGAGCTGACCCACGCCAGCCCCCTCGAGGACCCGTTCCCCGTTGGGGCGACTCACGTGGCAGCCCACACCTCGAAGGACGGGGGCATGGCCCTCCCCGTGGTGGTGGATCTGGCCACGGGCAAGGAGCAGGTCTTCGACGCCAAGCGCTTCGGTCATCTCACGGCGACGCCCTCGGGAGACCGCATCCTGGCGGGTGAGGCCACCAGCAGTCAGCTCTTCTACGCCGAGTCTCGGGGCGGTGGTGGCTGGTCCGAGTTTACACCGCTCGTCAGCGACCTGGGTGCCTCGATCGCGGCCTTGGACTCGAGCTTCTCGCGCGATGGCCAGATCCTGCTGAGCTACCCCTCCTGGCCCACGGACGACCTGTTGGTGGTCTCGGCCCAGGGCACCAAGGCCGGGACCCAGCGCAAGCGGCTGTCCACGACCATCGCCAAGCTCTTCATGGTGGACCTGTCCGGAGGCAAGACTCGGCTGCGAGCCATCAAGCTGGCCGACTACGGTGGAGCGTCCTTCGAGATCCACAGCCTGTGCAGCGACGTGGTGGCTGGGCTCGACGCTTCGCGGGTGGGGGGCCAGGCCTTCGTGCTGGGTGCCGCCGCTCACCAGGGCACCGCCCCGGCGGCGTCCCGAGGGGGCTCGCTGGTCTACGTGGTCACCACGGCCCGAAACAAGGATCCCGACAACCCCAAGGCCGCCGACTACCAGGCCGACAAGGCCGCCTTCACCAAGCACCGCAACGGTGTCATCGCCATGGCCAAGGCCCTCGATGCCGCTGGCATCGCGTGGAACTGGCAGCCCGACTGGAACTTCCTCGAGGGCGTGGTGAAGCACGAGGTGCAGGGCAAGGACAGCTCTCTACTGGCCCAGACCGAGGGGCTGAACATCGTGCGCTGGCTGGTGAAGCTCGGGGTCGAGATCAACCCCCATTCCCATGAAAGCGGCGGCTACAACTATGCCGACGTGGCGTACCTCATCGAGAAGAGCGGGGCCGAGGCTGCGCCGGTCGTGGGTGGCCATATCTGGGACCACGCCGAGGCCGGCTACAGCGACTGGCCACGCTGGTCGGGCGGGTTGACCGGAAGCAAGTACTCCAAGGCCTCGTGGCAGCCGGTGTTGTTGGCTGGCGGTAGCACCATGGGCCACCAGGGAGAAGAGATCTACACGGGCGTGTGGCGTCCCACCGAGCGGGCGTTCTACACTCACGATCCCAACGGCTCCATGGTGGCCATCGGCAACATGTCCGCCTCGCCCCAGGTGCTGTTTCCCTTCCTCGAGCAAATCCAGGCCGGTGGGGTGCCCGCGGGCATGTACACCGCGTCGTTCAACCTCGAGGCCTACGAGGCCGAAAAGGGCGACTACGTGGACGGTGCGATGGCGGATCTGGTGGCCGGCTTGGTCAAGTATCGCGATAGCGGCCAGATCCAGTTCGTGCAGTGCTCCGACATCCCGCGTATCTGGGCGGAGCTGTACGGGTCGCAGGCCAGCATCCATGGCCCGGTGAGTGCGCGTGGAGGGGGCGGTGGCCAACAGCAAGCCGGGCGGCCCGAGCGTGGCAACAGGCCCCAGCGCGAGGGGCAGGGCGGCCGCCCGCCGCGGGGCAAGGGCGGCAGGCGGTAGCTAGGGCGCGCATCGCGAAGCGGTCACTCCACGTTCATCATCACGTAGGCGGCTCCTCGGTCGTCCGCGACCTAGTCTCGCTCCTGGCCGATGTCTGGACGGACGCAAGCGGTCAGGAGGACGAGCGCTGGGCGCATCTAGTAGTGCTCGTAGTGCTCTGCCAGGGCACTTCCGACCTGCTCGTTGACGCGGCTCACCAGCTCGGGGCAACCGTCGTGCAGGCTTGGATGGTTGCGTCGGTGGGCCTCGGCCGACACCTCCACGACCAGACGGGAGAGAACGCGGCGCGGACCATCCGCCTTGGACCAGGTCCGCTCGTCGAAGGGCATCCGACACCGCTCGCAGCGGCGATGTGGAATGTGGAAGACAGCGCCCGTCATCGGGTTGCGGGCGGAGACTCCCTTGGCGGAGACGACCTTGCCGCAGCGGGGGCAGGCTGCGTAAGGACCCTCGGGCGGGAGGTCGGAACCGCCGTACTCGACGGGCTCGTCGTGCAGCTTCACGGAGACGTCCACACCCCGCATCCCGAGCTCGCGACACCAGGCCTTCAGCGTGCCGGCGGGCTGCAGCCAAGCGGGCTCCGTGGCGTCTCCTGTCACCAGGCCGGCGTTGCACAGGGCCTCGGCGATGCGTTGGGGGAGATCCGCGCTCAGGGGAGCGTCGTCATGGGGCAGATACAGGAAGCGGCAGAGACCCGTAGCCATGACGACATCCTACACTACCGAGGGTGGCGGCCTTCTTCGGTGGAGATCATCGGGACCGCGCGCCACGCCAAACTCGGCATGTTCGTGTGACGTGCCTCTTGCCACGAGCTGTCCCAGCGTGCAGGTTCGTTCTCTGTCCGACACACGGAGACCGCGTGCCCAGCTGGCTGACATCGTGGGCCGTCGAGACGCTGGACCTGTTCCGGCTCATGGCCCCCTACCTGCTGCTCGGCCTGGTGCTGGCGGGGCTGCTGCACGTGCTCGTGCCCAAGAGCTGGGTCACGCGGCACATGGGCGGGCGCGGGGTGGGCGCCGCGATCAAGGCTGCGCTGCTGGGCATTCCCCTGCCCTTGTGTTCTTGCGGCGTGATCCCCTTTGCGGACTCGTTGAAGCGGCAGGGAGCATCCACGGCTTCCATCACAAGCTTCCTCATCGCCACACCCCAGACCGGTGTGGACTCCATCATGGCTACCTCGGCCATGCTAGGCCCGTTGGTGGCGGTCTGGCGGGTGGTCACCGCGCTCGTCTCGGGGGTGCTGGGGGGAACCCTGGCCGGCCGAGTCGATCCCGCGACTGCCGAGCCGGTCGCGGCGAGCCCCAGCGGATCCGTTGGTGGTTCGCTTCCTGGCTGGCGGGCCAAGGGCCGCGAGTTGTTCAGCTACGGCCTGGGCATGCTGCTGGAAGACATCGCCTTCTGGCTGGTGGTCGGCATGGCCGCTGGTGGTGCCATCGCCGCCTTCGTTCCGGACGACCTCTTCACCACCGCGATCTCCCACCCCGCGCTGCAGTGGGCGGCGGTGATGGCCGTGGCCGTGCCGCTGTACGTTTGCGCCACGGGCTCGATCCCCATCGCGGCGGCGCTGGTGGCCAAGGGCCTGCCCCTTGGGGCCGCCATCGTCTTCCTCATCGCCGGTCCCGCCACCAACGTGGCCACGCTGACCGTGTTTACCAGGGCCTTGGGGCGTCGTGTAGTGGCGGTGTACCTGGGCACCATCGTGGTGGTCAGCTTGGCCTTCGGCTTGGCCTTCGAGTGGCTCTTCCCGGGCACGGGGCTGCCGTTGACGATGACTCACCAGCACGACCACGGGCTGCTGGCCCAGGTCAGCTGGTGGGAGTGGGCCACCAGCGCCGTGCTCACCGTGGCGCTGGTCCGCGCGTTCTGGGTACGAGGTCGAGCGCGGTTGGGTGCCTGGCGGCAGGGATCCCAGACCTCTACTCCCACCGATTCTGGAGACAACGACATGGACGTCATCGAACTGAACGTTCAGGGCATGAGCTGCAAGCACTGCTCGGGTGCCGTCGAAAGGGCGCTGCGCGAAGTGGACGGCGTGTCCGAGGCGGCCGTCAACCTCGAGAAGGGTCGCGTGGTGGTGCTGAGCAAGGGTGTAGCCCCGCAGGTGCTCATCGATGCGGTCACCGCCAAGGGCTACGAGACCACCGAGGCCAAGCCCGCCGCCGACTGCGGGCCCGGCTGCGGCTGCGGCTAGGCGCTCGCCCTGGTGGTTCGAGCGCGTCCGGCCCATTGCGGAGCCGACGGCCGGTCGCGGCGGGTATCCGCGTACTATGTGCCCCCGAATGCACAGAAACAGCGACTAACCCCCTCCGAATGCACAACTTTGGTGCGTGCCGGGTGGTGGTGGTGGTGGGTCGGGCGCGAAAAGCGACGTTTCATGGTTGCGCAAGTGAGTATTGGCGGTTCATCTGTGCATTCGGGGGGGCATAGTCGCTGAAGTTGTGCATTCGGCAGGACATAGTGTGCTGCTACGGCCGCTTGGCGTGGCAACGACGGCGGAGCTTGGTACCGGCTCGTTCCAGCAGCAGATCGTAGGCTCCCGAACGGATGCGCCGCTCGCGGTATCGGCGCCAGGCAGGCTGCCAAGTGAGATCCCCCTCGAGGAGGGGAGCGAAGCGGGTGTCACCCAGCACGCGCTCGATGACCGAGGCGGTGGCCAGAGGCAGGGTCGGGGCGCGGCTCACGGCGCTGTGGGACACGCCGAGCTTGGCTGCGATCGCGGACTTCGACAGCGCGGTCAGGGTGACGAGGGCTTGGATCAGCAAGGTGCGGGACGGGCCGCGTTGGCGCAGATCGTCGGTGATCGTGCGTGTGAGGGCCGAGACGGCGGCCTCGATCTCCACGAAGGTCGGCGGCGCCATGGCCTGTCTGCCGAAGGGGAGGTCCGTGCCCTCGACGCGCACGCTGGGATCACCCGAGACCCTGGCGTGGTACCACGCGGGATCGTGATGGGGTTGGACGACGCTCGGGATCGCGAGGCCCACCCTGTCCCGGTGGGTGGTGAAGGGCCACTCGAGGGGATCGGTGGCCAGCTTGTCGCGGCAGGGGTTCAGGTGGACGTAGCGGAGGGTGCGCAGCAGGTGTTTGCTGCCCTTCACCTGCTCTGGCGGAGGTGATGGGAGCCAGACGCCGCGGCCTGGCTCGCCTCGGCGGTTGTTCCGCCAGCGCGCGTAGCCGCTCAGGACGCCGTGCCAGGCCTCCGGGTCGACCGCTCTCGAGACGCGGTGGACGTGGTCCGGCATGATGGCGATGGCCTGGACGGGCCCGAGGGCGAGCAGGCGTTTCCAGAGGTCGAGGGCCTCGCGCCAGTCGTGGAACAGCCAGTCGGGAGGAACGGAGTGGGCGACGAGATGTTGCATGGCCTGGGACCGTGCAGGGTTCGTGCCACCTGCTGGCCTCGAGGCACCTTCTGGGCAAAGCCGAGGTACCAAGCGAACTGTTCGGGGCTTGCCGGCCCTCGTGGATCCGTCGGGATCCGTCGACGATCGTCGAGTTTTCGACGATCTTTCGACGATCTTCGACGATGCCCTTCTCGAAGCGGGATCCCCTTGGCCTCGAGGCCGAGGGATAGGCACCCCCCCTGTCACTCCGGCGAGGTGAGCGTGCGTGCTTCGGTGTAGGTCCAGGCATGTCCCTGGGGCCCCGTGCCCGCCTCGAAACGTTCGAGGGCGTCGAGCAGGCAGCTCCGCCACAGGGACGCGCGACGCGCGTCGGAGAGGAGGTCCAGGGCCATCACGCGGCCGTTTGGGCCGACGAGGATCTGGATCTCCGCGTCGATGCCCAGTTCCTTCTCGCGGGGCTTGACGCATTGGGCCCAGGCATCCTCGGTGCGGGCGGCCAGGCGGTCGTGGACGCACGACGGGTCGTCCAGCAGGCTCTCGCCCCATGAGGCGTCGGCCAAGCAGAGTGCTTCGCTTTCGTAGACCGCTACCCCTCGAGCGGGGTCGAGAGGAACGAAGGACCGTTCCCCGAGGAGAAGGTTGATATCGGCGGCGACGCCCTCGGGATCGACGATGCCGGGATCGCAGGGCTGTGAGCAGTCCGCGGCGCCACCTTGCTGCACCGTGGCTTCTCGCACGGTGATCAGCCCGTCGGGTCCGCGCTCGAGCAGCGAGCAGCCGGGGCTGCTCGAGCAGACCCGTTGGGAGCCGTCCGTGCAGCTCTGCAGGCGCTCCACCCGGGGGCACACCGCCTGGAGCTGCACGGCGGGTGCGTACTGGGCGCTCAGGCCGTCGGCCAGCACCAGGGCCAAGGCGATGCTCGCGCCTTGGCGATCGAGTGCTTGGCCGCCGTCGGCGCAGGAGGAGGTCCACGCCTGGATGCCCAGGCTCAGCTCGCACGAGCGGATCACGGGTTCGAGCCCTTCACGCTCGAGGGTGCAGGCATCGACCCTGCCCAGGTAGGACTGG
>CAZVHW010000349.1:2458-8266 GCA_964626835.1 uncultured Enterobacterales bacterium | reverse complement strand
AGTACCCAGAGATCGCCGCCCTCGGCGCACGCTGTGTCCAAGCCGACCTGCGGGACAAGGGCGCCCTGGTGAACGCTGTGCAAGGCAACGACGTAGTCTTCCACGCGGCGTCGCTCACCGGCTTCTGGGGCAAGCGGGGGGCCAACGACTACTGGGCCGTCAACGTGGACGGCACCCTCAACCTCCTCGAGGTCATGGAAGCCGTGGGCGTGCCCCGGCTTGTCTACACCAGCACCCCTTCTGTGGTGGGCTACGCACACGACGTGGCCAACGGCGCCCAGGATCTGCCCTACGCCGAGCAGCACGAAAGCGTCTACCCCGAGTCCAAGGCCGAGGCCGAGCGCGAGGTGCTGGGGGCCAACTCTCCCGGGCTGGCCACCGTGGCCCTGCGGCCCCACCTCATCTTCGGGCCCCGGGACAATCACCTGGTACCCCGCTTGGTCGAGCGGGCCGCGGCCGGCAAGCTACCCATCGTCGGCGACGGGCAGAACAAGGTCGATGTCACTTTCGTCGACAACGCCGCTTGGGCCCACATCGATGCCGCCAACGCGCTGATCGGCCACCAGGCACCCTGCGCTGGCAAGCCCTACTTCATCGGCAACGAGCAGCCCGTGCCGCTGTACGACTGGATCAACGAGATCCTGGACGGCCTCGGCTACAGGCCGATCTCCAAGCGCATCTCCCGCAACACGGCCCGCAACGTCGCGGCGACCATCGAGTTCCTCTGGAACAACCTGCCCCTCCGAGGCGAGCCCCGCCTGACCCCCTTCCTGGTGGACGGCCTGGCCCGGGACCACTGGTACAATCCAGAACCCGCCCGTCGCGACATCGGCTACCACCCGCGGGTGGACATGCCCGCCGCCATGGAGGCCACCATCGCGTGGCTGAAGGCGCAGGGGATCTAGAGGCGTATCAGACGCCGCCCTCGAACCACTCGCGAGCCATCCCGATCAACCGGTCCTGGGCAGCGGAGCTCACGGGGATCGCCCCGACCTGACGGAGCTCACTCGCGCTGTGGCAGGTCCCGTTGTACCGCTCGATCTCGGTCCCCTCGCCCAGATCCTCGTTCCAGCTCGACAAGGTCTTTCCATCCTCCAGATCCTGGAAATAGGCGAGGTTGAAGGTGGTGTCGAGCACCATCTCGGTGGGCGGCTCGGTCTGCAGCCAGACGCGGGTCGTCACGTGGATGCCCTCCTGGACGATCTTGACCTCGTAGCCCCAGAGCTCGAGCAGGGTGCACAGCGCCATCTCACGCTCGCTGCACCACCCGAAGGTGTAGAAGGTGCCAGCCCGGTCGTGGCGGTATCCGGGAGTCTCGGAAGCGAGATCACCCAGGTACAAGGTAGGATCTCGGTCCATGTGGCCGAAGGTCTGGTACCGCCCGTACCCCTCGAGCGGAGGCAGCGCGGCCAGGGGCTGCTCGTCAGGCAGGTGTACGATCCCGAGCCGGGGATTCGGCTCGACCCAGTGCCAAAAATAGGGGATCTCGAAGGCCCCCCCAAGGGCTCCGTCGACGGCCCCGCTGGTCGTAAGGGTCTGCTGCACCGCCCACAATCGACAGGCAGGCACGGTTTCGGGAATCCCAGGCTCGCGGCTGCATCGGTCTGCCGTGCCGTAGTGTTCGGAGATCCGTCGAAGAAGCTCGGAGAGGGTGCTGGCGTGCAGGTCTGGTGGAGGAGGCTCTGGTCGCTCTACTGCCGGAGCTGGCGCCGCGGCTGGGGGCTCGTCGGCCACTCCCACCTCGTCGAGGAGGCTACACGCCAGATGCAGGGTGAGCGAGACAGAGAGGACACGCAAGGGATGGGAGAGGCGAGAGTCCATGCCTCGAGGGTAGCACTCCACGGCGGCGCCCCACTCCCCGAACGCGCTACCATGGGATCCATGCGTCGCGCCTTGGTCCTCTGCCTCCTGCCCACCGCCTGCGAACGGGTCCAACTGCAGGCCACCGATCTCGAGCCCGCCCCGAGCCTCGTGGAACACGCCGCCACCGCCAGCAGCGGGCTGCGCTTCAACGAGATTCAGACGGACAACGACTCCACCATCATGGACGCCGACATGGCCTTCCCGGACTGGGTGGAGTTGGTCAACACGGGCTCCACGGCCGTGGACCTGCGTGACGTCGCCGTCGAGAACGGGGACGGTGACACCTGGGAGGGCATGGAAGGCAGCCTGGACGCAGGTGAACTCCAGCTGCTGTGGGCCGATGGAGGGGACGGGGCCGAGCACCTACCCTTTGCGCTGAGCGCCGAGGGCGAGCGGCTGACACTGTCGGTCGACGGCGTGGCCGTAGACCGCATCGCCACGGGCCCCCTGCCCGACGACCGGGCCTGGGCCCGCTACCCCGACGGGGGCGCCTGGCAGCTCACCGCCCTGCCCACGCCCGGGCGCAGCAACGGTACCCGCCCGCCCGCCAGCGACGACCCCAGCGATCGCCTGTTCCAAGACGAGCGGGTCCAGCGCGTGGAGCTGACGATCCCAGCGGATTCCTGGGCCTCCCTCGAGGACGAGTCCTCCCTGGAGGTACCCGCCAGCCTGGCCTTCGAGGGTGCCTGGTTCCCGGAGGTCGGCGTGCGGATCAAGGGCCAGCTGGGCTCCCTGCGCACCCTCGACGACAAAGCCGCGCTCAAGGTCGACCTGAACGAGTACGAGGACCACGAACTGCGCGGGCTGACCTCGCTGACCCTCAACAACATGGTCCAGGACCCAAGCTACGTGCACGAGCACCTGGCCTACACGGTCTACCGAGCGGCGGGCATCCCAGCGCCCAGGGTCGGCTGGATCTGGCTCGAGATCAACGGCGAGGCCTTCGGGCTCTACCTGCTGGTGGAGTCCGTGGACGACCGCTTCCTGGAGCGCTGGTATGCCGATCCCTCGGGCCACCTGTACGAGGGCAGCTACGGCCAGGACTTCGACCACGACGACATCGCGTCCCTCGAGTACGACGAGGGGCCCGATCCCGACGACCGCTCGGCCCTGGAGGCGGTGGCAGACATCCTGGACGCAGGCCCGAGCGAGGCGGGCCTGGCCCGCCTGCAAGAGCGAGTGGACGTGGACCAGTTCACCTGGAACATGGCGCTCGAGTCCGCGATGCTGCACTGGGACGGCTACACCACCGCCAACAACTGGCGTTTCTACCTGGATCCGGTCACCGAGCGCTTCGAGATCATCCCCTGGGGCACGGACCAGACCTTCGTGGACGAGTATTACGGGCCGTGGGACGGCTACGGGCGGGTCTTCGAGTACTGCCTGGCCGTCGAAAGCTGCTCCGTGGACTACGACACCATGCTGCTCGAGGCCGCGGAGCTGCTGGACGATCTCGACCTGACCCAGCAACTCGACCCCCTGCACGAGTGGCTGATGCCGTACATCGAAGTCGACCCCCGCGCCGAGACGAACGCCGAGGGCGCTGCCAACGAACTCGAGGCCACCCGAGCCACCCTCGTGAGCTGGCCCGACGAGCTCAGGGCCCTGGTGGCGCAGCGGTAGGCGCGCCGGTCAGGGCTCGCAGATGAAGGCTTGCTCGTTGCTGCAGGTGTAGTCGTTCCACTCGCCCACGATCTGCCAGTTGGTGTGGACGCAGTCCTCGCCGCCGGAGTCGTTGGGTTCGGCGCCGTACCAGGCGTCGTAGTCAAGGGCGGTGCCGTCGACCCACATCCAGCTGGCCTCCTCGTCGTGGTCGCCCAGGCCGATCCAGTACTGGGTGGCGCTGACCCCGTAGGCCAAGGTGGACACCTCGGTGTTCTCCTCGGCGGTGGAGAACACGGCCAGATCCATGCCCAGGCCCTGGCAGGCCCCGCGGGCGTCTTCCCAGTCCACCGTCACCTGGCAGACCAGGTAGTCACCAGAGGCGCTGCACTCCCAGCACTCCTCGAACTCGTCCACGTAGCCATCGCAGTTGTTGTCGGCGCCGTCACAGACCTCCCCGGCGCCAGGGTAGGACGCGGCATCCTGGTCGTCGCAGTCGCCATCACACCAGGCCACGCCGTCGCCGTCGACATCGTCGTACTCGGTGGTGCTGTCATCGCAGTCGTTGTCGATGCCGTCACAGATCTCCTCGGCGCCGGGGTACACCTCGGCTTGGCCATCGTCGCAGTCGCCTTCGCAGCTGGCCCAGCCGTCCCCATCCGCATCGAAGCCTTCGTCCACCTCGCCATCGCAGTCGTTGTCCGCCCCGTCGCAGACCTCGGTGATCTCCGGACTGTTTGTGGGATCGTCGTCGTCGCAGTCGCCCCAGCAGCCGGCAACGCCGTCGCCATCACGGTCCCAGTCTTCGTCCGCCGCGCCATCGCAGTCGTTGTCCACGCCATCGCAGGCCTCGGCGGCGCCGGGGAAGACGTAGGGATCCTCGTCGTCGCAGTCCTCGGCGGCCTCGTAGCCGTCTCCGTCGGCGTCGGGGGTCTCGTCCACCCGGCCGTCGCAGTCGTTGTCCGCCCCGTCGTCCTCCACCTCGACGGCGCCGGGGTGGGCGCTGGGATCGAGGTCGTCGCAGTCGAGCTCCCCTCCCATCGCGCGGCAGCCGGCATCGTCCGCCAGCCAGCCGTCGGCGTCCAGGTCGTACAGCTCGTCCACCTCCTCGTCGCAGTCGTTGTCCGTGCCGTCGCAGGTTTCCCAGGCGCCCGGGTGGACCGTGGGATCCAGGGGTGCACAGTCCTCGGCGTCGGGAAAACCGTCACCGTCACTGTCGGTGGTGCAGGCCGCCAAGGCCACCAGGCCCAGTATTGGGAAGAGGCGCATGGAGTTGGCTAACCCGGCTGGCGGTGTCGAAAGGAAAGAGAGCGGACAGCTGGTCGATGGCTACGCAAAGGCGCGCTGGAGCGGGCCGAGCACCGAACAGAGGTGTGGAAGCACGCGTACGAATTGGCATGCCGTCCCTTGAGCCCACCCTCGGATGGTCCGATTCAGTAAATAGAGGCCGACGTCGTGGTCGACTCGGCCCCCTCTGCGTGGAGGTACCATGGGTGTCCCGGTCGACAAGCTCTCCTCCCTCTTCCCGCCCCGGATGACCCATCCCGACGAACGAACGGACTTCGCGCAGCGCTGGGAAGAACTAAACCTCCGTGCGGGGGAAGTCCTCTGGGGCGAGGGGGAGCTGGCCACGGAGCTCGGCTTGGTCGTCTCGGGCAAGCTCTCGGTGAGCGTGGACGGCCGGGAGGTCGGAGTTCTGCGGCCGGGCGACCTGGTCGGCGAGGCCACGGTACTCTGCGGACGTTCCCATCGGGGTGGCACGGTGAGTGCGGTAGGCCCCGTGGAGATGGCGCTGCTACCAGACTTCGAGGTCGAGGTGCTGGGCGAGGAGGCGACGGACTTCCACGAGCAGATGCTGGACCGCGCTCTCGAGGGCATGGTGAAGCACCTGGGCCGCGTGGATCTGGGCATCGCCCGCTGCTCCTCGGGGAGCACACTGGCACCCAAGCAGGCGAAGTCAGGGCGCCTGCAGTCACTCGTACGGGCCCTCCTACGCTTGATGACCACGCCGGAGCCCTGCCCCGCCGTACTGCCTTTCCTGAAACGAGTCCCCAGCCTCCATGATGCTGATCCCTCGGTTTCCAGCTCGCTGTCGAGAGCACTCGAGCCCCAGCGGTTCGAGGCGGGGACACTGCTGCTGCGCGAGGGTGACCGGGGCGACAGCGCCTTCCTGCTGGCATCGGGGAGCGTCGCCGTGCTGCGCAACGTTCGCAGCCGTCGCGCCGAGCACCTGGCAACCCTCGGGTCCCCGGCACAACTGGGCACCGTCTGTCTGGTCAAGCCAGGCCACCGAACCGCCACCTGCGTGGCGGAAGACGACCTCTGGGTCTTCCGCATGGGCCG
>CAZVHW010000349.1:0-2448 GCA_964626835.1 uncultured Enterobacterales bacterium | reverse complement strand
GGGCCGCGAGGCCTACCTGGCACTGCCGCAGGAGGCGGGCGCCGCATGGAAGACCTTCCTGCTGACGGGCCTCGCCGAGAAGCTGGTCAGGGCCAGCCTCCTGCTGTCCGAGCTCGAGCAGGCGAAGCAGGATCCTGCAGGAGATCTCGAAGACTCCTTCGTGGACGGAGAGCAGGACGGCTTCCTCCAGATCGCCTGAGCCTGGGGTGGGAATGGGCGACGATTTCGCCTTCGGCCACGTCTGACGGCCACACGTCCTCGTCCAACAGTCCACGGGTCCCGCCGTCGGCCACGTCACACGAATGCACGCCCCACGGCCCCGGACACCTGGAACATCTCCGCCGCCTGAACCACGACGGCGGTCCGCGTGGGCGGACACCTGGAGCCACTCCGCCACCTGAACCACGACGGCGGTCCGCGTGGGCGGACACCTGGAGCCTCTCCGCCACCTGAACCACGACGGCGGTCCGCCCCGGGGACGTGGACGAGGGCCGTGGACGGAGACGAGGGCCGTGGGCGTGGCCGATGACGCGATGAACACCGGCGCCTTCTTGCGGCAGTGGCAGGGCGCATCCGGGTTCACGAGGCTGCACTTGCCGCTGGTACGGGGCCCGCCGTTCTGCCAGACTCGGATGCCATGAGCGTCTCACTGGACATCGGCACCCTGCACGGCGGCGGGATCGTACTGGGCTATCGCTGCCCGTCACGCTGCCGGCACTGCCTGTACGACAGCGGCCCCCATCGCGATGACGGCAAGCCGAGCGCGGCCGAACTGGACCGGCTTCTCGACCTGCTTGCCGAGCGCGGGCCTCGGGCGCGCTACCACGTCGGCGGAGGGGAGCCGATGCTGGACCGCGGCTTGCTTTCCCGCTGCATCCGAGGCCTGGCCGAGCGCAGTCTCGCGCTGGACTACGTCGAGACCAACGCCGCTTGGGTGAAGGACGAAGGGCAAGCACGGCAGGTGCTGGGCGACCTGCGCAGGGCGGGGCTGCGACAGGTGCTGGTCAGCGTCAGCCCCTTCCACGCCGAGCACGTCCCGCCGAGCAGGACGCTCGCCCTGATCGATGCGGCCAACGACGTCCTGCCAGGGGGCGCCTTCGTCTGGATTCCTGGCTTCCTCGACCTCGTCAGGAGGGTGCCTCCAGGCGAGCGTCTCGACCTGGACGCCCTGGTTGCGCCGCGCGGCGTGGGGCTACGGCTCGCCCGGGCCTACGGTCTCGTGCCCGGTGCTCGCGCAGGCCGTTTCTTGCACGCGCAGGGCCTGCGACGCCCCTGGCGCGACCTACTCCGAGACGCTGCCTGCCACCGGCGCCTGGCGGACACCAGCCACTTCCACGTGGACGGACAGGGACGCTACGTGCCAGGCCTGTGCGCCGGGATCGTCCTGCCCCTGACCGAGGTGCCGGGCTCGGTGGATCTGGACCGCTACCCGCTGCTCGCCTCGCTGGTTCAAGGGGGGCTCGCAGCGTTGGTGGCCCTCGCCCAGCGTCGGGGCTTCACCCCCGACGAGACCTACGGCGGGGCCTGCGACCTATGCACCGAGACGAGGCGTTTCCTCGCAGACAGCGAGGCCTGGCCTGAGTTGGGGCCGCCGGGGTTCTATGGAATGGCGGGGTGAGGGGCGGAGGGATCCGGACACCTCATCGACGAGGGCGCGACGCACCCAGGCGCACGATTCTCTGGGACGTCGCCCTAGGTTGGGCAAGGCCTTGCCAAAGCCGAAGGGCCGATCACGGTTGAACCGCGGCGGCCGCCAAGCGGGGGTTTCCGCTACCTACAAGCCTGCGTTTCAGACGAATACTCCGGATCGCACGTGGCCCCGCAGCTACTCAACAGGCAGCTGATCGGGTCGGAGCTCAACAGGCAGAGGGCGTAGCAGATGGGATCGTAGGTGGCCGAGCAGTCGTCGATCCACAGATCGGAGTCGCCGCAGTTGGGCACGGAGCCGTCCCAGCCCTCGCCGTCGCACTCGCAGCTGATGTAGACCGTGTCCCAGGCGCAGCCTGACGAGATGTCGGTGAGCTCCTTTTCTTCGCTGCCGGAGCAGTCGTAGTCCCAGGAGTGGTCGCCGCGATCGGCGGTGTAGTAGGTGGTTTGACGCGGGTAGGCGTTGGCGTTGCTGTCGTAGCAGTCGGTGTCGGTCAGCCCGGTGTAGGGCCAGAGGCCGTCTTCGCACCAGCACTGCGTGGAGCCAGCGACGCCGTAGCTGTCACCATCGGAGTCGTAGTAGAAGTCGTGGCAGCCGATGGCGTCCTCTTCGTTCTCGCTGCCATTGCAGTTGTTGTCCACACCGTCGTCGCAGACCTCGGTGGCCGTCGGGTAGACCGTGTAGTCGTCGTCGTCGCAGTCCTCGAGCTTGGACGAGGCGTTTTCGCAGGGTGGGCACTCGCAGTAGCCGTCGCCGTCGTCGTCGTAGGCGCAGGTGCCTTCGTCCACGAAGCCGTCGCA
>CAZVHW010000348.1:0-8301 GCA_964626835.1 uncultured Enterobacterales bacterium | reverse complement strand
CATGGCAGGAGGCGAGGGCTGCCAGCACCGCGAGGGGCGCGAGAACTCCTGCCTGCATGGGTCCCTCCGTTCAGGTCGCGATCCTGCTTGCATGGTAGCATGCGTCCCCCGTCGGCTGGCTGACCGTGGAGGTTCCCAGGCTGCTTTCCCCTTGCAGCCGCAGGCAAGCGCGGACGGCGATGTCTTCGGCGGGTTCTTGGAGCCAGGCCAGCCGCTTCGTGATGGGCGCGACGATAGAGAGATGGCCGAGGCCTTGGCCCGCCTCCCAGCCGACGAGGATCTTCTTCATCTCGACCCTCCCGCTGGGATCGGCTTCTTCACTGGGGCCTACCAGACGACGCCGTCGGCGGTGCAGGTGAAGCTCTCGCTGGCGCTCAACTCCTCGGTGGGTATCCCGCAGCCCGTCAAGTCGTTGGGGACGTTGTCGGTGGCTCCGGTGCCCCAATCCACCCGGTCGCTAGTGAGGATGAACGAGCCGGCCCAATCGGTGAGCCACAGCCCTCCGCCCTCCTGGGCTTGGTTGCTGGCGATGGAGCCCTCTACGATCTCGATCGATGACTCCTGCAGAATGGTGAGATCGACCCCACCTTGCCACGAGATGGCTTGGTTCGCCGTGATGTCCGTCCTCTCGAGGGTGAGCGTCAGCTCTCCGGTGGAGTAGATGTAGAGACCACCTGCATGGTCGGCGAGGTTGTCGTTGATGACGGTATCCACGAGGGAGATGGTGCCTCCTGCGAGCAAGACGTAGGCCGCCCCACCGTCATCCTCGGCGCTGTTGGTGTCGAAGGTGCTGTCGGTGATTTCGATGCTTGTACCAGCGCCAGAGTTGATGTGGAGGGCGCCCCCTCCTCCGTCGGTGAAGCTCTGCGCGTTCTCGAAGAACTCACTGTCGTCCACCACCAGATCGAGGGTGCCACTCCCGATCTCGACGGCGCCGCCTATTTCGCCCACGGAGTTCCTGGAGAAGGTACTGCCGCTGATGTCGACTGCCATGCTGGACGAGCCGGAGGTCGAGATGGCGCCTCCCTCGTCGAGCGAGGCGTTGGACTCGAACGTGCTGTCCACGATCTCCAAGGCGGTTCCCTCTGTCTCGCTGTAGAGGTAGACGGCGCCTCCCTCGCCCTCGACCTCCGCCAGGACGCTGTTGCCGGTGAAGCTGCTGTCGGTGATGGACACCCGGTAGGAGTTTCCATCGAGGTAGATGCACACCGCCCCGCCCTTGTAGGTCGCGACGTTGTCATCGAAGCTGCTGTCGCGGATCTCCAGGTCCGAGCTGTCCAGGCTGTTGGCCCACCAGTAGACCGCGCCGCCCAGCCCGGCGAAGTTGTCCGCGAGGTGGCATCCTTCCAGCACGATGGGAGCGTCTCCAGCGAAGATGGCCCCCCCCGGCGTCCTCCTCGGCCCAGCCGTGCATCAGGGAGAGGTCGGTGAGCTGCAGCGCGGCGCCGTCCTCGACCTGGAGCACGCGGTGGGTTCCTTCCCCCGAGAGCACGGTGTCCTCGTAGCTGCCGCTGAACGACTCGAGCGCCACGCTTCGCCCCGTGACGATGTGGAGTTCCTCGGTGTGGGTGCCCGGGCAGACAGAGACCGTGCCGCTGTTGTGGATCTCGGCGATGGCGCTTTGGATGGTGCCGTACTCGATGCCGTCGAAGATCGCGACCCCCACTACCCCATCGCAGTCGTGGTCGATGCCGTCGCACCAGTCGTCGGACGCACCAGGGAAGGTGCTGGCGTCGGCGTCGTCGCAGTCCTCGGAGGCCGGCCAACCGTCACTGTCGGCGTCGAGGGGGCCGGTGTCCGGGACTGAGTCCGTGGTGTCGGCCGTTTCCTCGAGGTTGGAGTCTGGTGGTGGGCTCTCCGATGGAGGAACGGTGTCGATGGTCTGTCCACTGTCCGGAGGCATGGCGGTGTCCCCGGAGCAGCGCGCGCCCAACAATGGTAGCACCATCATGACTCTGGCGTTCATGGCTCCCTCCACTCGCGCACCGAGTGCACGTCTCATGGTAGCAGGTCGGGACGCAGTCTCCTTGTCGCGCGTCATCGCGGGAGCGCCGGACGTTCAGGCACTGGTCAGATGGGGCAGTCCCCCGGCTTGGTGTAGATCTCTTTCGCTCCGTTGCAGTCGGTGGTGTCGTCCACTTCTCCCCAGTAGGTGCTGGAAGAACCGCAGTACGCCCAGTCTCCAGGAATTCCGGGGAGCCCGGTGCCGCCACCCCACAATCGATCCACGCTGCCGTTGTTCGTGTCTCCGGCGTAGATGTTGTTCTTCTGCCCGAGGCCGCCGTCGCCGCAGACCGTGTCAGCCCCCTCGTCTCCTGTCATGTAGTTGTCGCCGCTGCCGCCCCCCATGTCGTCATCTCCGGCGCCCCCGTACATGTTGTCGGCATCCGTGCCCCCGGCATGACGGGTTTTCGTCCTCGTCACGCGGGATGGAGGTCCAGGTTACACTGGGCGCAACCCGCACTGTTGGCAGCCTTCGGCCGTGCTAGGTTCACGGCGTGGCTTCCTCGCCCACCAGCGCCGCCCCCGAGCACCACGGCCCCCTCGCCACAGCCGGCGCGATCTGGGGCGTGGTCGGCGTGTCGGTGCTCTTGCTGGGCGGCGTGTTCAGCGTCCTCCCCCACGCCCTCGAGCTCGAAGCGTCGCAGCTCGGGTGGGTCGAGGGATCGGTGCTCGCGGTGTTTTGCACTTTCATGGCCGTGGGCAAGGGCTACTTCGGGTTCCAGCGCAGCTTCTCGCCGCGCACGGCGGAGCGTGCCCTCGAGATCGCCGGCAAGCCGCGGCCCTGGGCGGTGGCGCTGGCGCCTCTGTACGCCATGTGCCTGATCATGGCCCCGGGTCCTCGGTTGGTTCGCAGCTGGGCGCTGGTGTTTGCCATCGCCGCCATCGTGCCCCTGGTCGGGATCTTGCCCCAGCCCTGGCGGGGCATCGTGGACATCGGCGTCATCGTCGGCCTGTCCTGGGGCCTGGTCAGCTTCTGGGTGTCCGTGGCGCGGGCTCGTCAGTCCTCGTCGGTGAGCTGATCCGGCGGCGGCTCGGGTGATGGGGGCGGGGGCTCTGGCGCGGGGGGCGGCGGTGCGGCCATCCTGGGCGGAGTGTTCAGGACCTTGATGGGTTCGGTCTCGTCGGTCTCGGGCTTGTCCAGCTCGGGTGGCTGCGGCTCGACGGGAGGTGGTGGGTCCTCCAGCTCCGGTATCTGCGGCTGCTCCGGCGGCCCAGGATCCTCCAACTCGGGTGGCTGCGGCTCGACGGGGGGAGGTTCGACCGGGGGCGTGACGCCTTCGCCTTCGGTTCCCTCCTGGTCCGGCGGGTCGTCGATGGGCATGGCCACCTTGGGAGGCTCGTGGCGGACCTCGAGCTCCTCGTCGCCGCAGGCCGTCATGCTCAGGGCGGCGCCCAGCGCCAGGGCTGCGGCTGCAGTGCGTGCCGCCCGGGCGTGAACCTCCGGCCTCGGGGCGGGTGCCGGCTCGAGCCACGCCGGGGGGTGGACCGTTGGGGCGCGGCCGTGCACGTGGACGCGGAAGCTGCGTCCCCCCAGCTCGAGCTGGTCTTGGTTCCGCAGCACGACCGGCTTGCCCTCGGGCGCCAGCAGGCTGCGGCCCGCGCGGCTGACCCGGATCTCGATGGCGCCAGCCGGTCTGAGCAGGATCAGCCGGTCGTCCAGGGACACCCAGAGCTCGCAGGCCAGGGGTGTCTCCTGCTTCCAGCGGATCGTGCCGTCGGGCGCCAGGCCCAGGCCAGGCTCGGCCCCCGCGATCGCCACGCAGCGGAGGTACCGTTCCGAAGGTCGGGGTGCCTCGAGGTCTTCGATGCACAGGGCGATAGGCAGGGGCATGGTAGCTCCGGTCAGGGGTGGCAGAGGTGCAGGGAGGGTCGCGCGAGGGGCAGGCTGTCGGGGGCCGAGATGCCGCGCTCACGTGCTTCGGCGAGGAGTTGTGTGGCGGGCCAGTGCAGGGCCGAGACCCGGTCTTCGGCCAACAGCTCCGCCATCACGCGGACGCGCCAGGGACCGCAGGCCGGCAGGTCGGGATCGCCGGTGTGCAGCTGGTTCTCCGCGCGGCAGCCGCCGCCGCAGAGGGTCCGCAGTGGACAGGCGCGACAGAGATCGAGGGTCGAGGCGGGTCGAGGGTTGGCCCGAAGCCGGGTCACCGCCGCCTCGAAGCCTCCGTCGTGGAGCTGCCCAGCCGGCTCCTCCATCTTGAAGCAGGGGAAGAGGGCGCCGTCGCTGCGAAGGTGGAGGTGGTTGCCCAGTGCGCAGCCACACGCATCGCGTCGCCAGGTCACGGGGGAGCGGTGGGCGGCCGCGATGGTCTCGCCGGCCTCGAAGGCCACGCGATCGAGGGCGTCTTCGAGGGCCGCGCGGGTGGTGAAGACGTGTTGGCCTAGCTCTCGGCCCCCAAGGAACGCCAACCCCAGGGCGATGGGCGTGCGGGGCGGGAGCCTGGTGCGCAGGGCGTGCAGGTGCTCGGCCACGCTGTCCACCTGATCGGGGAACAACATCAGGTCCACCGTGGCGTGCCCACCGTGCTCGTGTAGGCGTTGAAGCCCACGCAGCACCGCTTCGAAGCGCGGAGCACCCGAGACCGCATCGCAAGGACCGGGCTCGGCCCCCGCCAGGCTGACCCGCAGGCTGGCGCCGCGCTCGACCAGGGCCGCCACGCGCTGGGCCAGGGCGTCGTCGTCTGCCAGGCAGACCCCGTTGGTGAAGATGGTGAGGGGCAGCTCTTCGTCGAGCACGGCCGCCGCGAGGTCGGTCGCCCAGGTCACCGTCAGGGGCTCGCCCCCCAGGATGGCCACCTGCGCGTCGTCCCCCAGCACCGGGCGGATGCGGGGTAGCAGGGGAAGCAGATCGTCCAGCGTCAGCTCGGTTTCACGTGGCTGCCCCGAGTTGGTGCAGCAGTAGTCGCAGGCCAGATCGCAGGCGTTGGTGAGTTGGATCTGGACCGTAGGTGGGTCGTGCTCGGCTGGGCGGGGTGGGCCGAAGAAGGCGTGCTCTTCCAGTGCGCTCATCAGCTCGGGGGGGCAGGACTCGAGCTCGGTGGGGCCCCGAAGCGCAGCCGCGAGCTTGGGGAGCTGTGCCGTCGGGATCGCGCAGTAGGTGGCGTGCTCGGGGGAGACCAGCAGGGCCCCGAGACGGATGGGTAGCAGCTCCGCGTCGGCGGGAAGGGTGCGGGTGCCTTGGGCTCGAGTCATGAACTCGGGTATCCCGGCGTCAGCGACCGGGCCTCGCCCATGCCGGACCGGGCTGCTCCCATCCCTGGGGCCGAGGTGTTGCGTTAGGACCGCGTTGTTCCCTTTTCCCTCCGCGATCGTGACCACGTTCCTTCCTCCATCGCGCTTGGCGTTTGTCATCCTCGCCCTGCTGCCAGGCTGCTCGGAGCGTCCTGGTTCGGTGGACGAATCCCGGGTCCCGGCGGCCCGCGTGCTCATCGAGCAGGCCCGAGGGGAGCGGGATGCCGCGGGGCTGGATCGGGCCGAGGCCCTGCTGCTGGAGGAGGCCGAACACGCCCCGAACACCGATGGTCTGTGGACAGCGTTGGGAGACGTCGAGCTGCGCCGCTGGCAGATCGCCAGCGAGGTCGGCGAACCGTACACGCCGTTCCTGGCTCCGGAACGATACGGGCGCGCTCTCGAGGTGAAGCCGTCGGATCTCGACGCCCTGCGCGGCCTGGCCAAGGTGCACGAGGTTCTCGGGCAATACGAGCAGGCTCTCGTGGCCACCGAGCGGGCCTTGACCCTGATGCCCGATGATGTCGGCATGCAGGTGCTTCGGGGTCGCACCCTGCACCACCTCGAGCGCTACGAAGAGTCGAGCCGTGTCCTCGAGGGGGCCCTCGTCGCAGCCGAGGCCCCCGGGGCGGGCCACCAAGCGCACATCATCCGCGCCATGCTGGGCGAGAACCTCGTGGCCATGGGGGACGTCGACCGCGCCGAGGATCTCCTGCTGGACTCCGCCCAGCGGCTCGAGCGGGAGGCCGGAGGCCAAGAGCGGGGAGCGCTGCCATCCTGCCCCTACGAAGCCCTGGGTGGGCTCTACCGTGCCACCGGCCGCGACGTGGCGGCAGCGGAGATGATGATCAAGAGCGCCGCCTTGCAGCCGGCCAGTCCCGACGCCCAGCAGCGGGCGGCCGAGGCCCTGCTCGAGCACGGGGATCCCCATGGAGCTCTGGTCTACGTCGATCGGGCCTTGGCCCTACACGAAGCCGAGCGCTACGCCGATCTCCGGGTGCGCATCCAGCGGGCCCTGGCTTCGGCCGGTCCGTCCGATGCCCCGGGGGGGCTCGACGGCGCCGTGGCGCTCTTCCTACGAGGTGACTTCCTGCGCGCCCTTCGGGTGTTGGACGAGCAGGAGTCTGCACCGGGGGCGCGGGCGATGGTGGCCCGTGGTTTCCTGCTGGTGGCCACCGAACGTTACGAGCTCGCTCGGGCCGAGTTCGAGGGGGCCCTCGCCGTACCCGGTGCCCAGGTCGGCCTCGCCCACCTGGCCATCGTGGAGCAGGACTACCCTGCCGCTGGGGATGCGCTGGACGTCGCGACCGCCACCGAAGGCGCCACGCCGAGCGATGGCTACCCCTGGCTGGTCCAGCGCATGCGCTGGTTGGCGGAAGCCTGGATCCACGGCAACCAGGGCCGCCACGCCGAAGCCCTCGACCCGTTCGGGCGGATCCTGGCCGTCGATCCCGACGACCACCTGGCCCTGCTGGGCCGCGGCAACGCCCTGAACGCCCTGGGTCAGCTCGACCAGGCCGAGGCCGCCCTGCAGCGGGTCCTCGAGATCGAGCCCGGCAACCGCTATGCCATGGCCGAGCTCGCCTTGGTGCGCTTCAACCAAGGGGACGACCAGGCGGCCGAGCGGCTCTTCCAGCGGGCCCGCGAGCTGGATCCCACCGGGTATACCTGCCCCTACGAGGGTCTGGGCATGGTCTACCTGCGCCAGGGGCGCGTCCAGGAAGCCCAGGCCAGCTTCGAGCAGGCCATCGCCATCGATCCCGACATCGAGTTCCGCAAGTACAACGGGCTGGCCCGCATCTACATCGAGCAGGGGCGCCTCGGGGATGCCAGGACCCTGCTCGAGCGCTCCATCGCCAACCACCCCCACGACGACGAGGCGAAGCGTCTGCTCGCGCAGCTCGGCGAAACGGCGCCCGAGCGGGCCCCATGATACCCCCAGGCATCCCCGCTGGAGCCCCAATGTCCCGCATCTTCGCCCTCTCCCTCGGCCTCTCCCTGGGTTGCACACCCACCGTCATGCCCACTCCCTCCACCGGACCGTCCACACCCGAGGGAATGAAGCCCATCAAGGAAAGCCGGCTGGCCGCGGGGGCCGCTCCCAAGGTGCCCGATCAGCCCAGGCTGCCCAAGGAACCCCTGGTTGGCGAGGGTTCGTTTACGGTCGAAGGCGCCTGGGCCCAGCCCGCCCGGGTGCTGCTGCGGGTGGACGACCCGGAGGCCGACGGGGGCAAGGCTTGGCAGCTGCTCGACCTCGAGGAAGGCGAGGAGGTCATGCGCCAGAGCGGGGCCCCGCTGCTCGCCGTACCGGGGGCCGGCGTGTTGATCCTCGAGGGCAGCTCCCGGGACATCGCCGTGTCCCTCGAGGACGGCCAGCCCCTGCCCTGGAAGGCCAAGACCCCCGACGGCACGGTCACCGACGACGATCTGCGCATGCTGGCCCATCCCGATGGCAGCTCCGTGTGGTTCGTCCTGCCGTGGCACGACGAGCTGTTGGCGGGTAGGCGCGCCCCTGGAGACGACGCCGAGGTCGCCGTGGGTCATCGGCTGCCCTGGATGCCCGTGGCGATCACCTCGGCCGATGACGACGACGCCCTGGGGTGGAACGCAGAACACTCAGCCTCCGTCGTGCCAGAGGACTGCCCCTACGTCACGCTTCCAGCGGTGGGCGGGCCCAGCTGCATCGCCCGCGGCGTGGACGTGCCGCCTTCGCAGCTTCGCCCCCTGTCCGAGGGCTGGTGGGCCGTGCTGCCCGGCGGCGGCCCGGTGGACGCCCTGCACGTGGCCACGGGGCGTCGTGTCAGCCTGTTCGAGGATGCGGAGTCCTGTGTCGGGGGTGTGGTCTTCGAGGGGGCGCTCCAGCAGCCGCCGCGGTTGCTGGCCAGCTGTCGGCGTGACGAGGCCCGGGTAGAGCTGCGGCTCTGGTCACCCCAGACCACCTGGTCCTGGATGGAGTACATCCATCCGGCGCCCTCCAGCTCGGTGACCGTCGCCGACCACCCGGTGGTGGGCTTCGGAGAGCCCGAGGACGAGCGGCTCACCTGGGTGGATCTCGAGGGCGCCCTGCGTATC
>CAZVHW010000347.1:0-8321 GCA_964626835.1 uncultured Enterobacterales bacterium | reverse complement strand
TGGATGGTACAGGTCGGCTAGCGCTTCACGTCCAGCTCCCGCTCCACGACCTCCTGCCGGGTCGGTCCGTCCAGCAGCCTGCCCACGTCCAGGTCCGCCCGACGCTGCTGGAAGATCCTCACTCGCCAGCGGCGACGGGTGGTCCACTCGGCCACCAGGGGTACCAAGGCCTCGGCCAGGGCCTGTTGGACGGCGGTTAGGTCGTCCCGTTCCCCACCCTTCTTGGGGGGATGAGGAGGCGAGATCAGCAGGTAGGTGGCGATCTCCTCCCCAGGCTCCGCGTCCACGATCCCGGGCTCCCAGCCCTGGAGCACCACCGGCGCGGGATCTCGCTCCAGCGCCCACAGAGGGAACAGCTGGCGCGAGTAGCCCCAGCCCCCCACCAGCAGCCAGCGACTCTCCATCGCGAAGGGTTCCACCCGGTCGAAGACCTCCTGGATATCGGGCTGCGCGAGGTAGTCGGGATAGACGTTCTCGCCACGATACGGGGGCACCGCATCGCCACGGGGAGGCTGCACGGGCCAGAGCTGCCAGGCGCCGTGCGAGGCCAACAACAACACGACCACGACAGACCGAGCCCAGCGCGGCCCCGCCTGCAATCCGGCCCAGGGCAGCAGCGCACAGAGCCAGAGCGTCGGCACCAGCAGGCCCAGGTTGCGCACCACCTTGGCGGGGTGAACGGCCAGGGCCACCAACCCCACCAGCACCACGATCTGCAGCAGGCGCAATCCCGTGCTCGTGTTCAACCGCATCGACCCTCGAGCGTACCCCCGACCGCTCACCAGGGGCAGCAGGCCAACGGTGAACAGGACCAACAACGGAACCGCGGCCGCCCAGCCCCCGGCAAAGCGCAGCGCGACGGTGCGGAGAACCCAACCGGGATCGAAGCCGCCCAGCCCCACCGCCTTGCCCGCCCCGAACCCAAAGAACACCAACACCGCCCGCGACACCTCGGGCACCACCAGGGACCAGATCAGGAACACCACCAAGGTCGGCACCACCCAGGCAGCCAGGCAGGCCGCTCGAGGTCGCCCCCCCTCCCTCGACTCCAACAAGCGGTGCAGCAGCAGGGGCACCACCAGCATGGGGAAGAGGTTGTACCGGACCAGTGACGCCAGCGCGATGGCCAGGCCCACCTCGAACTGCCGGAGCCAGTCGTCGTCACTCGCGTGCCGCACCGCCACGAGGAGGGCCAGCAACCAGGCCACCGTGGCGGTGGGCTCGGTCATGGCGGTGAAGAGGTGGCTGCGGTGGAACCAGCCCAGGGCGATCAGGACCACCACCACCATTCCCACCCGCTCTCCATGCCGCGGATCGACCCGCCGGGCCAGCAGCACCACCAGGAGCATGGCCAGCAGGAACACCGCCGCGCCGTAGCTGCGCATCACGCTCTGCGTGGCGCCGAAGATCACGGACCACAGCCCGAGCGCCACGGGGTGAACGAAGGGGTGCAGCTCGGGTTGGGTGGCCTGGTACAGGAAGCCGAGGACGTCCCCGGCCAGCAACAACTCGCGGAAGCGTAGGGCCTGCGTGGTGTAGTACCCAGCGTCGCCACTCGGCAGATCGAACGAGTGCACGAAGTCGGCGTGGGCCCGCCACACGCACAACGCAAGCGCGGCAAGGGTCAGCACGGACCAGAGCCAGCGGAGACCTGACCGTGACGTGGTGGGTGTATCGGACACGAGATCCACTACTCCACTTCGGGAGCACCTTCCGCCAAGGTCTCGAGGAAGTGGCGATACTGCTCCATGGGGGGTTCGGTCTGGAACACCACCTCGTGCCCGTCCATGATGCCGTCCTCGGCGTGCTGGACCACCACGCGGGTGGCCCCATCGGCGTTGCCGGACACCGGCAGATCCACCCGCGCCCGCCCACTCCACGAGAGCAGATCCTCGAGCGGAGTGAATCCCTCGAGCTCGGCGTGCTCCGCATCCAGAGGCGTACCCCCGAGATCCAACCCCAGGGACAGGCTGGTGGTGTTGGCGATGGGCGGCATGATGTAGGTGTCCACGATGCCCTGCAGCATCAGCAGGTGGACCCCCGCATCCTGGACGGCCGCGCCGTAGACCGGCGGATCCGAGGACTCGCCGCCCCACTGCAGGATGTTCAGGAAGGGATCGTGGGTGGTCAGGTCACCGTCGTCGTAGCCGATCATGGCCTCGGCCATGGGCCGGACCTCGAGGGGGTTGAGCTTGTAGACGATGTTGTTGGTCCACGACCCTCCCGCACCGCTCGAGATCGCCGCCTGGTACCCAGCATCCATCCCCAGGGTCAGCGGCGCGATGGTGGCCCCCATGGAGTGCCCCATGAGGGTGAGCCCGGCCGTGTCGAAGAACGCCACGCCGCCCGAACCCGCCCCCTCGCAGTCCGACACGTCCAGCTCGAGCGAGCCCACCAACGCCGGCAACAAGGTCAGCTCGATGGCCGACTGCCGCACGTTGTCCCGCATGGCACCCGGGTTGAGGATGTTGAACATCAAGAACTGCTCGTCGGATCCGGAGACGTTGCGCAATCCGCCGTGGGGTCCGTCCACCGACATTCCCGCCCAGCCGACGCGAGCGAAGTGCCACCCTGGCCCCGTACCGGGCTCGAGGACCACTCCGCTTGCGTCTTGCACGCCCCGGTCCACCAAGGGGCGCTCGCCGCCCCCGCCAGTACGGCTGAACACCACCATGGGGTAGCCCGCAGCTGGCATGGCACCGCGGGGCACCGTGATATCCACGTTGGCCTCTTCCCAGGTCTGCAGCACGGGCTGGCCGTCCGAGTCCCAGGCGAAGGTACCCCCCTGGGTCAGGAAGGGAGGATCGCCTTCCTGGTACACGGGCATCCAGGTGGTCGAGCGGTACACACAAAAATCGTCGTAGCTGTCGGTCAGCGCGGGCTCGCCCTCGAGAGCGAGAGGCTCGAGGGCCTGGATGGCCGCCGTGAGCGTGCGGAGCTCCTCCGCAGGATCCTGAGTGGTGAACACGGCCAGCCCCGCGATGTCGGAAGGCTGCACTCCCAAATGGACCAGCTCCGCCAAGGCCGCGCGATACGAACCGAGCGCCAGGGGCCCTAGCCCCGCCGTACCCCCTGTCAAGAGATCCGTCAGCGCATCCGAAGGGCCGATCGGCTCTCCGTCCACATCCGGAACCGACCGCGTCAACACCGCGGCGTAGCGGCTCCCCGGCTCCAGCGGCCGACCCTGCAGGGGCAGCAAGGAGAACAGGTCGTCCGCACCGAAGGCGCCACCGTCCTCGACGAAGCCCAGCTCGATGGGAACACGCTGTCCATAGTCACCAGCATCCGGGTCCACCCCCATGACGAACGCCACCGCCTCCGAATCCACGTGCCCGAAGCCTGGCTCGACATCCTGCACGGGCCCATCCAGCGAAAAGTACACCGCCGAGGTGGTCGAGAACCCCGGCATGTGGCCGCCCACCAGCTCCATCACTTGGTCGACGAAGCTGACCTCGTCCGGGTTTGGGTGGTCCGAGACGTCCACGGCCACGCCATCGAAGCGGTGGGCGCTGGGGAAGGGTGCCCCGTAGAAGCCCGACTGCCCCGAGAAGTCCATCGACACCGTGGTGGACGCCCCCGTGCGAGCGGGCCAATCGCAGGCACAGAGCGCACCGAGCAGGAAGAAGCCGGGGTATCGCATGAGCCCACCACAGCTCGCTGCCGAGGCCGCGCGGGGCCGTGGCGCAGACGTCGCAGAGCCAGCGATCTTGGTGCACGGATGGGACAACAAGGCGACAGGCCGAGGACCCACCAGCTCGAACGACTCCCCGACAAGCACGACCGCAACGGCATCGCGAGCAGCCAAGGAAAACCAACGTTCATTGGTGCGATTCTTGCCTGAAATCATGCGAACTCCTGCAGCATCACCACCCCCGGCCGGAGCGTCCCCATGCCACGAAGAGCCTCCTGGTACCTCCTCCCGACCTTCGTCTGTCTCCTCCTCTGCGCGCCCACCCAGGCCTGGGCCCAGACCTGCGGCGACGACACGGGCGGCGACCCCCTGAACGATCTGATCGAGATGTTCCAGGACTTCTTCGGCCTCTCCTCCGGTGACGCCGAGACCCAGCACTTCGGCACGGTCGAGGATCTCATCCTCGCGCTGTTGGCGGAGGAGACCTGCGACGGCTTCCGCGAGGCGGTCGGCGAGCTGTTCGATCCCATGAACATGGACCAGAGCCACGACGCGATGGAAGCCATCCGCGAGGCGGGCCTGCAGCGCGAACTGCTCGAGGCGCTGCTGCTGGACGAAGACGGCAACCCCACCGATAGCGAACTGCTGGACGCCGTCGAGGCCCTGATGAACACCGGGAACCTCGACTTCTACATCGACGCCTTCGCCCGCAACTCCTTCCAGTTCTTCGATCCCGCCACCGACGAGACCGCCAGCGACGACAACCACTTCGACCCCGGCCGAGACGGCGTGTTCCTGAACACGGATCTCTGGGACGGCGTGGACGCGGAGCTAGAGACCGTGGCCCACGAGTGGTTCCACGCCTACAACGACCTGCACGGCGACATCGACGGCGCCCTGAACGAGGGCTTCGCCATGGCCATCGGCCAGTGGGCCCTGGGCACGGACTCCTACAACCTCGCCGAGAAGATCTACGGCACCAAGAACTGGAAGCGCGACCTGAACGGCGACGGTGACTACGCCCTGGGAGACGCGGCCGTCGCCGACGGCGAGCTGCGCGAGATCCTCGAGGCCATAGCCGAGCGAGACATCAGCGACATCGCCTGGGACGACGCCACCCGCCTGGCCAGCGACTACCGGGACTTCTGGGAGGGCCAGAACCGCTTCCCCGACGCCGACTGGTGGCCCTTCGTGGATGAAGCCACGGCGGACATGTTGAAGGCGCACGCGGCCGAAGACAACCGCTACCCCTCGGGCACGCCCACACCATCGGCCACGCCAACCCCCGAGAGCGAGTCGTGGGCCCCCGTGCCCGACCCCGAGCCCGTACCCACACCCAGCCCCACCGCCACGCCCACCGCCACACCGAGCCCCTGATCGGGCGAAGAGCTACTCTCGGCTCGGGGTGATCTCGGCCCCCAGCCGGGCAGCCCAGGCCGCCAGCGCCGGATCGTCCCGCAGTCGTGGCGCCACCGCCAACAACAGCTCCCTCGCGCCGGGCTCGCGCCCCGCCAGGGCCAGGGCTCGGACGCGGTCCACCGGCCGCACGGCTGCCCCCGCACCCTCGGCGGCGGCCAACAGATCGGCGGTCTTGGCCCAGCGCCCAGCCAGGGCCGCGAGATCCGCTCGGGCCAACATGGCGTCGGTGGTGGAAGCCGAGACCCGCAGCATGCGGTCCAGTCTTGCGTCGAGGGAGCGCTGCTCGCGAGGCCGCCCGAGGAGCCAGGGCACCACGCGGCCGTCGGTCCCACCGGTCACCAACCAGCGGCCATCGGGGGAGAACGCCAGCGCCGTGCCCGCCCCCTCGTGACGCGCGAAGCGGCCCAGGGGCTCGAGGGTCGCGCCGTCCGAGACCACCAGCACGCCGTCGGCCCCGATCGTCGCCCACAGCGAGCCGTCCGGCGACGAGGTCGCCGTCACCGCGCTCCGTACGGGCAGGCCGGCACCGGCCGCGTCCGCGTCCACCAGCTGCGTACCCGAGGGTAGATCCCACATCTCCACCCGGCCACCTTCGCGCCCCACCAGAAGCAGATCGCCGTGTTCGGAGACACCCAGATCCACCACGCGACCCTGCCCCGGCCAACCCACCAGGGCAGGCGATCGATCGAGATGCCACAACCCCGAGTGGGCGTCATCGACGGAAGCCAAGACAGCACGACCATCGGGGGAGAGGGCTAGCGGGCGGCCGGGCTCGATGGCCAGCGGTGACAGGGCCGCGACCTGATCCAACCCCGCATGCCACCACGACAGTGCACCGCCGACGGGCTCCACCACTGCGACGGAGCCGTCCCACGACAGCACCGCACGGTTCACCGGAGAAGGCAGAACCCAGCTCCGCAGGGCGGGGCCGCCGTTCAACGGCACCTCTACCAGCGCGGCCTGCCCCTGGCCTTGCAGCCCCAACCCGCGCTCCCCGTCGAAGCCAAGGGCACCGAGCGCGAAACCCTCGGGTGCCACCAACGGTAGGACCTCACCCTCGGAAGGCAGCCAGCGCAGGAGTCCTCCGCCTTCCTCCACCACCACCAGGTGCTCTCCTTCGCGGGGGAAGACCACCCGGTCCACCTCCACCCCCGGAAGCTCCACGCGCCCGGCGATCCGCTCCGGATTCAGCTGAACCAACATCAGCTCCTCGCCGAGCCACCAAACCGCCCAGACACTCCCCCACCAGATGCCGAGCCCCACGACGGGGCCGTTCTCCTCGACGGGCGGACCGTCCCAGCGACCGACCAACCAGGCCTCGGGGAGCACCCAAGCACTCACCTGGCCGTCCGCCGTGCCCACAAGCGCCTCGCTGCCGTCCAACGCCAGCTCGAGGGCGCTCACTTCGCCCGCGGCCCAGCGGCGCACCATGGGGGGGTGGTGACCCAGCAGATCGGACTCCGCGAGGACTGCAGCCCGCTGCTCGAGGGTGGGGCCGGCGGACGGGACGGGCGCCTCCACCACCGGCGTCAACCCCAGTTCAGTAGACGAGTCCTGCCCACAAGCCGCCAACAGCGTCAGACAAACGGGGGGCGAGAGGTGCGAGAACACGGCCACGGGGACTCCAGGAGGGTGAAGCTAACCGGGTGCCTCAGCACCCCAACCCGTCCCACGTGGCTTCGTTGTTCACCTCGTCACACTCCTCGAGCGCCCCCGCTCCGGTCCCGTCGTCGTCCACCCGCACCACGAAGCCCTCGCCGCCCACCTCGCCACGCGTGACCTCGAAGACCAGGCCCGCCGACGACCAGCCCGCATCGATGTCCTCCTCGAGTGCGAGGACCTGCACCGCGGTCTCCACCCCGTCGTCCACCCGGTACAGGGTCACCGACACCGGCGCCGCCGCAGCCTCGGCGCCGTGGTTCGACACGGCCACAGACAGCTGCACCGCGCTGTCGTCCACACAGCCCGTCCAGCAAACATCCGTGATCTCCAGGGCCAGATCCGGCGCGGGGTTCCCGCCAGCCGGACGCGCCCGGTACACCCCGGGATCTTCCCAGAACTCCGCCGGCAGCGACGGCACGGAGCCGTCCGCAAGGATGTTGGTCACGGCGAAGTCGTAGCTGTTCCAGGACGTCCCGCCGCGCGGCCAGGACAGGTCCGAAGCCCCGATGGCGGTCACCCCCAACCAGCCGTCCTCGTCGATGCTGTACATCATGCTGCTGGCCACCAGGATCTCCGCCGAGCCGTCGGCGTCAACGTCCACCACGGATGGGTACTCGATCCCCGTGATGCTCTGGTGCTCGTCCGCCTGCAGCAACACCTCGCCCGTCGCTCCGTCGAGCACGTAGAAGGCTTCCTCGTCGGCGTACAGCAGCTCGAACGCCCCGTCGTCCTCGAAGTCGAAGCCCGAGCAGGCCGAGCGGGTAGAGCTGTCCGAGAAACGAGCGTGCCAGATCTCGGTGCCATCGGGATCCATCACCCGCAGCACCTCGCCGTAGGTGAACGCGACCTCGGACGAGCCGTCACCATCGAAGTCGGCCACGCAGGGCGGGCTGGGGAAGCTGCCCACCGGAAGCCGCTCCTCGGCGAGCTTGGTGCCATCGACGTCGTAGAGCGTGTACGCCGACTCGCCCAGGAAGATCACCTCGCCCTCGGCGTCCTCGTCCGCCTGCACGATGGCGCTCTTCACCACCGTGTCCCCGGCCACCGGCTGGGCCTCCCACAGCTCGTTGCCCAGGTGATCGTAGAGCTTGGCCGCCAGCGCGATCTCCTGGTCGCCGTCCAGGTCCAGATCCGCGACGGCGCCCAGACGATAGGCGGGCGTGCCCCCAAGCTCCAGGTCGAGGATCGTGCTCCCGTCCAAACCGGAGAACACCACGTCGTCCACCAGCACCTCGACCACACCGTCGCCCTCGAGGTCCGCCACCAAGGGCTGGGCGTGGAAGCCCCCCACCGTGGACCCGGACTCCCACAGCTCGCTGCCGTCGGCCGAGATGGCCACCACGCGACTGCTCCCGTTGACGGCGATGACCTCGGACGAGCCGTCGCCATCCACGTCCGCGATGGCCACCCCGAACCAACAGTGGATCTCGTCCCGGTGGAACACCTCTTCGCCGCTGGCACCGTCCACCACCACCAGGGTGCCGTCGTTGGACCACAGGTCGTCCCAGGCGACAAACGCCACCCGCGGCACGTCGTCGCTGTCCACGTCGCCGTCCCCGTCGGTGTCCACCATTGGGGCAGCGACGGGTGCTGCGGTCACGTGCCTGCG
>CAZVHW010000346.1:0-8360 GCA_964626835.1 uncultured Enterobacterales bacterium | reverse complement strand
CCATCTCCTGGCTGGGCTGGGTGCTGACGAGCCTGGTCGTCTACGGTGCCGGCCGTACCGCTCGGGAGCACCCTTGGCGCTTCGGGGCGCTGCTCGTCATGGTTCTGGGTCCCTTGGTCGTGCTCGCAGGGCAGCGCGACTGGATCGAGTACGACAAGACCCGCATCTTCATCATGTCGCTGTGGCCGCTGCTCTGCTTCCTGGCCGTCGGCCTGCGTGGGCTGGTAGCCAAGGAAGGCTGGGGAAAACGCGGCATGGCGCTGGCTGTCAGCCTGGTGCTGGTACTGGCCGCCGACTTTGGCTTGCGTGGCATCGATCTTCCGGCCGACGAAAGCTCCCTCGAGCGCAAGCCGGTCTACCAGCGCGAGTCCCCCGAATACATCGACTTCTTGCGCAGTGAGTTCGCCGCTAGCGGCCCGCTGCCGCAGTATGGGCGCATGCTCGACAAGCTGCAGTGGTCCCGCAAGCACGCCGAGGCCCAGCAGGTGGCCCACGCGCTGGTGGGTGGGGCCACCAGCCCCTGGATAGACCGGTGGCTCGAGCCTTCCGATCTCGAAGCACCCGAAGCGCTGGGTCCGCCCCAGGGCGAGGAAGCTTGGCTCGACCTCGCCATCGACCTGGAGCGCCTGGTCGCCGACCCCGAGGCTGCGGTCACCTCCGGCGCCAGCGAAGGCCGCGTCTTGGTGGACTACAGCGATCCCAAGCGCATCTTCGACATCCATCACAAGCAGGTCGAGGTCAGCTGGCAGGACCAGCCCCTGCCGGTCACCGTGCTGGCCCAGCGCCCCGACATCCAGGTCCTGCGCACCCTCACCCTGGATCTCAACGCCTTCGTCACTCTCGAAGAAGATGAGCTGGGCTTCCAGAAGGTCAACCTCGTCGCCCACCTGGTGTTTCCCGAGCGCAAGGCCCAGGGCATCGCGACGGCCATGACCGCGCTGCCCTGGATGGACGACGAGCCCGTCGTGCGACTGCGCATCCCCGCCGACATGCGCGTGGTGGTGCGCAACTGGCTGGTCAACCCCAGCGAAGGCGTGCCACACCGCATCGACGGTTGGGAGATTCGACCCGACGGTGACGGGGGTGTCAGCACCCGCTTCTTCTTTGGCGAACCCGAGAGCTACCTCTAGCCTGGAGTGACCGATGGCCAAGAAAGGCAGTCGGCTCATCAAGACCCTGGTCAGCCTGGCCATCGCGGCTGTCTTTCTGGGACTCATCGTTCGCCAGCTGGACTGGCGCGAGCTCTGGGGCATTCTGCAGGGCAGCCGCACCGAGCTGGTGCTCCCCATCCTGGTGTTGCTGTTCGTCCACTACGCCCTCAAGGGTCTGCGCTGGCGAGCGCTTCTGGCCGAAGAAGTTCAGGTGCCGCGCCTCCTGGCCATGCGCCTGGTGTTCGTGGGCTTCCTCATGAACAACTTCTTGCCAGCCCGAGCCGGCGAGCTGGGCCGCCCATACCTGCTCGCGGCCAACCAGCCCGGTGTGCGTTTCAGCTTCGCCCTGGCCACCATGCTGGGGGTCAAGCTCTTCGATCTGCTCTTCGTGGTCATCTGCCTCCTGATCTCGGCACTTGTGCTCGACCTGCCTTCCTTCGCCCACACGGGCATCATCATTCTCTCGGGCGCCTGCCTCGTGGTCCTGGTGACGGGCGTGATGGCTGCGCGCTGGGTGGAGAAGGACCGCAAGGCTGGCGGTCGGGGTCGGCTCTACTCCCTGCTCGAGCGCGCACTCGGTGATCGGGCCCCCAAGGCCCACGACGTGGCCCAGCACTTCGCCGCCGGCCTCGCCACCATGTCCCGCCCGCGGGCATTTTTGCTGGCCAGCGCCTACACCGCCGTCAGCTTCGCCCTGCTCGCCGTGGCGCTGGTGCTCTGCATGCGGGTGGTCCAGATCCCTGGAACCCTGACCGACGCCGTCTTCGTCATGGGCATGATCGGCATCGGCTTCATGATCCCGGCGCCTCCGACGGCGGCAGGCAACTACCACTGGTTCGCGTCCCAGGCCTTGATCCTGGCCGCGGTCGCGGAACCCGACGCCGCCTTCGCATTCGCACTCGTGGCCCATATCACCCAGGTCGTCGCCAACTCGGCGGGCGGTGTGGTCAGCTTGGTCGGTCTGGACTGGAAGAAGCCGAGCGAGGACGAGGTCGCTGTCCGGCCTGGCGAGGCCGGAGCGTCCGATGAGGTGTCTCCCTAGGGACGACCCGCCCTGGGCGTCTGGGTGAGGAACCACCATGCTGAGCCGCATCCTGTTGCTGATCGTCTACGTACTGCTCACGCCGGGATTGGTGGCCGTGACTCGGCGGCTCTGCACGTCCTTGGTCGAGCAACCCGCCCTCGCAGCCAGGCTGGCCGTGGGGGTGGTGCTGGGGCTGCTTCTGCACCAACACGTGTTGCGCCGCGTTCCGGGGTACATCACCTTGCAGCACGAGTGCAAGCACGCCGTGATGTCCCTGCTGTTCCTCCGGCGCATCCGAGGCTTCGTGGTCACCCTCAGGCGGGGGGGGATGGTGCGGCACACCCACGGCTTCGGGGGTGCGCTGGGGGACCACGCGATCGGACTGGCCCCCTACTTCCTACTGCTCCTGGCCTTCCCGGCGGCTGTGTTGCTGCCTGTTCTCTCGGATGGGTGGCTTGTCTGGGGGCAGCTCGTTCTGGGATGCCTGGTGGCCATCGACCTGTCCAACATCTCCGTCGATCTGCGCCACAACTTCAACCGCGAGGTGTTCCAGACGGTGGTGGGCGATCGGGCCCTGAGCGACATCGGACGCCGTGGCTATGTCTTCACCATCGCTTCCATCGCCTTCCACGGCTTCGTGCAGCTGGCCCTGGTCCTGCAGCTGGTCACCTTGGGCTACGGTGGGCTCCCGGCGCTCGGCAAGGCACTGTGGCTGGCGTGGTGGGACACCGGGGCGTGGTTGTTGTCGGTGCCGGTGTAGGGGGCGCTCCCGGTTGCCAGGAGGGGATCACCGGCTCGCTTGATCGACTGCACCCAGCTGCCACTCCCCTAGCAGCAGCACGTCGAGCCCCGAGCTCGTGAAGCTGCGGACAGCGTCCCGCGGGCTGTGGACGATGGGCTCGCCGTGGAGGTTGAAGCTGGTGTTGATCAAGGCCGGCTGGCCACTCGTCGCTACCCAAGCCCCGAGCAGGGCGTGCAGATCGGGATCTCCCTCGGCTGCCACGAGCTGCGCCCGGGCCGTGCCGTCTACGTGCACCGCGACGGGACAGCGCTCTGCGAGGGCGGGCCGGGCATCGGCGGTGACGGTCATGAACCTCAGGTCGGAAGCCGGGAGGGGCGTGTCGAGCCAAGCCGGGGCGTCCTCGGCGCGCAGGATGGGGGCGAAGGCCATGATGGGATCGCGCCCCAGGCAGCGGTTGACCCGCGCGGCGATCTCGGGGCGGTCGGCCCGGAAGATGATGGAGCTGGGCCCGAGCGCCCTTGGGCCGTACTCGTCCCGTCCGCGGTAGCGGCAGACCACGCGGCCGGCGGCGAGGTGGTCCAGGATCTCCGCGTTGGATCGCAGGCGGCGAGCGGGAAGTCCCGAGGCCTGCGCCGCAGCTTCCATGGCTGCGGCGGTGCGCTCGAGACCCAGCGCGACGGTAGCGATGGGTAGCGCCAGACAGCCGCTACGAGCGTGCCAGCGGTGGTGTGCCGCCCCGGCAGCCAACCCTTCGTCCCCCATGGCCGGAAAGACGAACAGGCCGTCGAGCCCGGGTAGCTCGGCCAGGTTTTGGTTGATGCGTACGTTGGCGAACAGGCCACCGGCCAGGTGCAGGCGGGTGGCGGTGGCGCATGGCAGCAACGAGCGGACCCAGGCGACCGCTTGTTCTTCCACGCAGGCCTGCAGCGAAGCTGCCGTGTCTCGAGGGCGAAGGTCGTGCACCAGGCGCTCCACTCCCTTGCGGGTGAGGGAACGTCGCAGGCGAGGAACCGGGATCTCCGGCTCGAAGAGCGCCCTGAAGCGGGCCAGCCCGGGTCCGGGGTTCCCGGTCGCCGCCAGACCCATCACCTTGCCCTCGTCCCCCTCGCGGTAGCCCAGGGCGACCGTGACCGCGCCGTAGAGCAGGGCGAGGCCGAAGTCCCCGTGCAGATGGGAGATGACCTGCGAGGGAGCGCTCCCGAGCCGGACGGTCGCCGAGCGCCCCTCGCCGTAGGCATCGGCGGTGATCACCAGCGCCCTGTCTCGGCCCGGGCCGAGCAATGCCCCGTAAGCGTGGGCGTCGTGGTGGTCGACGGCGTGGAGCGTGAACGGGGCCCTCAGCACTCGGCCGATCCGACGTCGGAGCAGCGCCTTGGCGGGCAGGGGCTCCAGGCTTCCGAGCAGGGGCAGGCTCGGCAGGCGGCTTTCCCAGCCCATCGCCACCAGGCTGGACCGGCCGAGGGGTTCGCGATGGGGATTCGAGTCGGAATACAGGGGTTCGAGCAGTCGCAGGGGGCTTCTGCCGCGAGCGCCCGCTACGGCCACCTCGTCGATCGTGATGCCCCGCGTCTCGGCGAAGTCCCGGGCGAGAGCCAGGCTGCGGGTGGGGAAGCCGGAGTGTCGCTTGTGTCGGCTGGGCCGCTCCTCGGACAGCGCGAAGAGCAGCTGGCCGTCGGCTAGCAGGGCCACCCCCGCACCATGTCCGTCCCAGAGCCCGAGGACTCCTCGCGTCATCAGAGCAGTGCCAGGGGATCGGCGCCGTGCTGGGCCCAGTTCGTGGCCTGGTCGGTGAAGAGTGTGACCCAGCAGTTCACGTCCTGGGAACCCGGCTCGTAGACCAGCCCCCCTTCCGGCTGCTGAAGCTCGGCGAGGGCGGTGAGGGCGCACTGCATGGGGCGTTGGTAGGTTCGGGGATCGGTGAGTGCCCAGAGTCGGACCGCCTGTGCCGTTGTGTCGCAGCGACAGGGACCGCTACCGTCGGCCCAAGAGGGCAGCAGGCCGTTGGCGTGCTGCAGTTCCGCCAGCTGTGCAGCGAGAGCCGCGGATGCAGAGAGGTCGGTCGGCTCGTCGAGAGCCGCCAGCAGCTGTCGGCCTTCGGCTTGGTACAGCAGTGCGTGCAGGTAGGGCGGGCCTCCAGTCCACGCTCGAGCCGTGCGTTGCAACATCCCGTGGGCGAGTTGGACGATGATCCGATCCTGCTGCCAGCGGCCGGCTTGCAGCAGGAGCGCGGCGGCGCGACTCAGGTGTACGTTCCACTGGTGGGACCAGCGCTCGGGGACATGCCTGGGAAGAACGGTTGCGTCGGCTTCGAGGAAGCGCTGCAGGCCGTGGGCATGCCGGGAGAGGGGGCGGCCTCCGCTGGGGTCGATGCCCAGGGTGCGCGCCGTGCGCGCGAGGCCGTGCACGGCGAGGCAGCTGTCGAACAGGTAGTCGTGCCCGTCGCGCCCCAGGGCCCCTCGGGTGAGGAGGCTGGTCTCCAGGCCTTGGGCGACCCGCTCCACCTGGGGGCTCGGAGGCCCCGGGAGCTTCACTTCGCGACGCCAAGCTGCCCAGGAGAGCCAGAGTGCGGACGCCTCGGGATAGGGGAAACCGGGGTGGGTCGTGTTGTACCAGGACAGGACCTTTCCATCGGCGGGTACGACCCGGTCGTCACAGAGCCACCGTCGGCAGGCGTCGGCCCGGGGTGTGCTCGGCACGTCAGGATCGGGCGGATCGGTGGCGTGAGCCTGGCTGTGGATAGAGGTGTGGGCACCCTCGAGTCTCATGGAACGTTTGGTAACCCCCACTGCCGAGGGGGCAACAGCTCTCTCGCGTCCATGTCTGCTCCGTGACGCCGTGGTATGGAAGATGCTCGGCGAACCCCTCTCGGAGGACCCACCCTTGCTGCTGCTCACCCTGCTGTTGCAGGCCCTGGCCTTGGCCTACGCCCTCGTTCTTCCTGGCGTTCTCATCAGCTTCGCTGCTGGGCGTCGCTGGGATCCCGTCCTGCGCCTCGCGGCCGGGTTCGTGCTCGGCGTGCTCGTCGTGCCCACGGCCTGTTTCTCCGCCGCATGGATCATGGGCACCAACATCGGCATCGGGCTGGTGTTGGCTGTCGCCACGCTGGTCAACATGCTGGCCGGCGGGGCCTGGCAGCTTCGGCGCAGGCTCGCGGTCGCGCCCGGGACGTCCACGTGAGCGCCCCACTCATCCTGGCCATCCACGAAGACACGAACGCCAACGCGGCGTTGTTGAGGGGCTCCCGGATCATGGCGGCGGTGGCTGAAGAACGCCTCACCCGCACCAAGTTCCAGGCGGGCCACCCGCGGCTCGCGGTCCACGAGGTGCTGCGCCTGGCGGGCGTCACCATCGACGAGGTCGACGCGGTGGTGGCTGGCAACCGCTTTCACTTCATCCCGCGCCTGCTGGGCACCTCGGCCATCCAGGGCGAGCACGACATGTTCGGGCCCCAGCACAAGGCCTGGCTCTCCATCCAACACCGCTTCCATCAGCCCGGCCCCTTCGCCGAGATCGCCGAGTCCCTGTCCAGCAAGCTCCTAAGACGAAAGTTCCATCGTTCGGTGCCCTTGGTCGACCATCACACCGCTCACGCCTACTCCGCCTACCTGAGCTCCGAGTTCCCCGAGTGCACCGCGATCACCGTGGACAACATGGGCGATGGCTACTCCACCCGCGTCTTTCGCTGCCGCGGCGGGCGCTGCGAGCCGCTGTGGGGCTCCAGCGCGGTGGACTCACCGGGTGAGTTCTACGGCGAGATCTCCCAGTTCCTGGGCTTCCGAATCCTCGACGCGGGCAAGGTCACCGGGCTCGCTGCCCGTGGAGACGCCTCCAAGGCCTACCCCATCATGGAGAAGCTCTTCCGTCTGCGGAACGACGACACGGACTTCCAGCTGGCCTGGCACTGGCCCAAGTCCAAGAAGCGGGGCCTGTTCAAGGACCTCTCCGTCCACTCCCGCGTAGACGTCAGCGCCGCGGCCCAGAAACGTCTCGAGGATCTGCTGCTGGCCTACGTGCAGCGCGCCCTGCGCGAGACCGGTGACAGGCACATCGTCCTGGCCGGCGGTGTCTTCGCCAACGTCCGGGTCAACCAGCTGCTGTGGCAGCAGCCGAACATCGACGGCATCTGGATCCACCCCGCCATGACCGACCAAGGCATCGCCGCGGGTGCCGCCCTGGCGTGGCTGGCGGAAAACCACGGGGCCACGCCCCACGCCCTTCCTCACGCCTACCTGGGCACCGAGATCACCGAAGAGAGCATCGGCACCCTGCTCGAGCGCGAGGGCGTGCCGCATACGCGCTGTGACGACATCGACGCCCGCGTGGCCGAGCTGCTGCTGCAGAAGAAGGTGGTCGCCCGGGTGACGGGGCGCATGGAGTACGGCCCCCGGGCGTTGGGGCACCGCTCCATCCTCTTCCACACGGCGGATCCCTCGGTCAACGACTGGCTCAACCGTCGGCTGGATCGGTCGGAGTTCATGCCCTTCGCGCCGGCCACCATGGTGGATCACGCGGCCGACTGCTACAGCGACTACGGCCCAGGGGTCGCCCACACGGCTCGGTACATGACCGTCTGCATGGACACCACCGAAGCCATGCAGAAGGCTTCACCAGCGGTCGTTCACATCGACGGCACGGCCCGCCCCCAGGTGGTCCACCCCGAGCACGACCCGGGCTACTACCGCATCATCAAGCACTACCACGAGGCCACGGGGATACCCACCATCCTCAACACCTCCTACAACATCCACGGCGAGCCCATCGCCTGTACGGCGGCCGACGCGCTCGACATCTTCCAGCGCAAGGAAGTCGACTGCCTCGCCCTGGGTCCCTTCCTGCTGCAGCGGGGGAGCTGACCCCCCATGCGCGTCCTGTTCACCAACACCAACTACCAGCAGCGGGTCGAGTACACCTCCCTCATCTCGGTGGTCCCACCCCTCGAGATCGCCTACTGCGCGGCCTTGGTGCGGCGCGAGCTGCCGGATGTCGAGGTGGCACTGCTCGATGCCAACGTATTGGGGATGGGCGAGGACGAGCAGGCTCGGCGCATCCGCGACTTCGCCCCCGACGTGGTGGTCTTCTGGGCGGCCACCTTCGCCATCAACTCCGTGGAGCGCCTCGTGGCGGCCCTGGCCGGTGACTGTGCCCCACGCTTCGTGCTCACCGGCTCCCACGGCTCGGCTCTACCTGTCCGCACCTTCGCCGAGATCCCCGGCCTGGACGTGATCGTCCGCGGTGAACCCGAGTGGACGGTGCTCGAGGTGGTGCGCGCTTTCGACAGCGGGGCGCCCCTGGACGGCATCGACGGCATCCACTTTGCCAGTGGCGACGAGGTCGTCGCCGCCCCGGACCGCGCCGCCTGCGAAGACCTCGACTCCCTACCGGTCCCCGCTCGCGATCTGCTTCCCAACTTCCTCTACTCCTCGCCCTACTCCACGCGGGTCAC
>CAZVHW010000345.1:0-8370 GCA_964626835.1 uncultured Enterobacterales bacterium | reverse complement strand
GGTCTGGCGGTCGCCGATGATGAGCTCGCGCTGGCCTCGGCCGATGGGGGTCATGGAGTCGACCGCCTTGATGCCCGTCTGCAGCGGCTCGTGCACAGAGCGCCTCTTCACGATGCCGGGAGCCTTGATCTCGACCGCACGGATCAAGGTCGTGGGTAGGGCTTCGCCACCGTCGAGCGGTCGGCCCAGGGGATCGATGACGCGGCCCATGACCTCTGGCCCCACGGGAACCGAGACGATGGTGCCGGTGCGTTCGACGCGGTCGCCTTCCTTGATTTGACGGTCGTTGCCCAAGAGCGCGACACCGACGTTGTCCTCTTCGAGGTTGAGCGCCATGCCCATGAGCCCGCCGGGGAACTTCAGGAGCTCTCCGGCCATGCAGTTGGCCAGGCCGTAGACACGGGCGATGCCATCACCGACGGTGAGCACGGTGCCGGTCTCGAGCACCTGGACCCGGGATTCGTAGTCCTCGATCTGCTTCTTGAGGATCTGACTGATTTCGTCTGCGCGAAGAGACATGGATGATGCTCCGAGAAGGGCCGTGCCGCAGTAGCGCGGCTAGGCGTCCGGGGATTCGGTAGAGTGAACGTTGAGCAGGGCCTGCTGGATGCCGGCGAGGCGGGAACGCAAGCTCGCGTCGTAGACGGTGCCGCCGAGTTCGACCACCATGCCCGCGAGGAGCGCCGGATCGTGCTGGCTGGTGAGGACGACCTCTCGGCCGGCCGCCCGAGTGAGGCTGTCCTGGATCTCCTGAAGGAGGGCAGCGGGCATGACCTGGGCCGTAACGATAGTGCCCCTGATCCTGCCCAGCTGGCGATCCGTGCGCTCGCGCCAGGCATCGATGATGTCCGGCAACCAGGCGAAGCGGTTCTTGTCGAGCAGGAGCCCGAGGAAGCTGGCGAGCAGAGGCTGGACTTCGAGCTTCTCGAGCACGGCGCCGAGCGCGACCTGCCGCTCCGCGATGGTGAAGACGGGGTTCGAGAGCGTGGGTACGAACTCGCTGGCGGGATCGGAGACGATGGCCTCGAGGCGCATCATGTCGGCCGCAACGGCTTGGGTGATGTCGTGCTCTTCGGCTAGCTCGACAAAGGCACGAGCGTAGCGACGGGCGACGGCGGCTTCGAGCGCCATGGTCAGTTCCCCTCGATTGAGCTGTGATCGTGGTCCACCGCCTCGAGCAACTGCCTGGCCAAGACCTGCTGATCTACGTCACCGACCTGGGCCCCGAGGATGCCTTCGGCCAACTGGACCGCCATGGCGACGGTCTGCTCGTGCAGCTCGCGCCGAGCGCGCAGGGACTCGTCACGGATCGCGCGGCGGGCCGCGGCCCGAACGGAATCGGCTTCACGCCGGGCCCGCTCCATGATGGCTTCGCGCTCGTGTTGCGCCTGCTCGGCCATTTCCTTGCGCAGGCGCTCGACCTGCAGCTCGAAGTCGGCGAGCTTCTCCTCGAGATCCTCGAGGTCGGTGCGGGCCGCTGCGCGCGCATTCCGTGCGGACTCGATGTCGCGGCGGACCGAGAGCGAGCGGGCCTTCAAGGCGTCGGTGACAGGTCGACGCGCGAGCCAGAAGATCACGCCCACAAGGATGCTCAGGTTGACGGCATGCCAGAACAGGCCCATCCACGGAATGCCGCCATCGCCGTGGCCGTCACCGGCCGCGAGCGCCAGGGAGGGCATCATCAGGGCGAACAACAGGACAATGGAACGAAGCATGGCGACCCCGCTCATGCCCGCGCCAAGGGGCGGGCGAGGACACGCTCGGCGATGTCGTGAGCCAACAGGGCCGCGCCTCTTTCGAGCTCGGCGGAAGCCGCGCGCCGCGCAGCGGCGATGGCTGCGAGCTCCGCGTTGACCTCGCGGTCGGTCTCGGCGCGGGCTTGGTTCACCAGCTCTTGGCGGCTGACATTGGCGTCGGCGTGGATGCGAGCGCGGTGGGCTGCACCCTCGGCCCTGGCTTCGGCCAAGCGTTGCTCCCACTCAGCCCTGGCCGTGCCGATCCGCTCACGCAGCTTCGCGGTCTCTTCCTTGGCGCCGGCGATCGCTGCGTCCCTTTCTTCGAGGTAGGCGATCATGGGCTGGAAGAGGATGGACCTGAGCGCGAGGAAGGCGACCAGGAAGGGGAGCGTCTGGAGGGCAACCAGCACCCAGTCGGGCACGATATTCATGAGACGAGCTCCAGAGGCGACAACGACTGCATCGACTTGCTAGGGAAGTGTACTCGGCACGCACACCGGCGATTGGAGGGTAGACGATTATCTCGCGGGCGAGGGCACCGCAAGAACACCGACGATCCCGTATTGCACGGCGAAAACGACCGGTAAAACACGGCTACCGACGATGCGAATCAGAGCCGGACTTCAAACACCAGCGCCGCTTCGCTGTAGAGGGCTGTCGTCACCCACAGCGTGTCCTCGGTGAGGACCTGGCCGCGATGAAGGACGAGGTGGTAGCGAGCTCCCAGCATCAGCTGATCGTGCACCCACCAACCGAAGCCGGGACCCAGCCACGCGCCCAGCCCACCGATGCTCTTCCGGGTGTAGGCGGCGCCCTCGTCGGCGTCGTTTTGCTCTTCTTCGGTGTAGGAATCCGAGAGCACCCTGGCCGACGGTATGATCCCGTAAAGCCCGGTTTCGCCGAAAGCCTGGATCTTCCCCTGGTCGGGCAGGCCGAGGTAGCGCCGGTAGCCCAACCCCAGCCGCGCCGCTCCGACATGGGTCTGGTCACGCCCGTCGGCTAGCCAGGTGGTCGTGGTGAGCCGGGCGACGGCCAGGGAGCCGAGCAGCGCCCACTTGTTCTTCTGCAGGCCTCCCTGGAAGGTGAGCGCGGGCTGGAGCCAGCCGTCGAACTCGCCCACACCGGTGCCAGAGTCCCTGTCGTCGGCGACCCACATGGCGTCACCGCGGGAATAGGGCACCCACTCAACGCCCAGCAGGGGGCGTCCGACGGCGGTGGAGGCGAGCAAGAGAAGGCAAGGAAGCATGGGGACCGACTATCAAGAAATCCCGAGCGGGGTCGACGCAGCTCAGAGCACGCCCTGCTCCAAGCACCACCCCAACAGCGCCCTCACCCCATCCACGTACACCTGTTCCGCGGTCCCGTCCTGGTGGGCCGTGTCGCTCTGTACGCTGAAGCGCCCTGTCGGAAACAGCCCGAAGCAGCCGACCTCGGTCCCCTCGATGTCCACGAACAGCGCCTCCTCCCCGCAGGTCACCCGCTGCAGGTCTGCCTCCAGGCAGCTGGCATTTTCCTCCATCCACGCATCGGGATCCGTCCGCAACATGGACAGGCCAGGCCCATCCGCCCAGACCATGAGCCCAGGGCCCTCTGCGGGTGCGTAGACGGGCACCTCCCAGCCATCCGCCGCCATGAACCCGATGGCTCCCGTGGGCTCATACCCACGCTCCGAAAGCGCCACCCCGACGAAGCCGAGCGCCTCCTCTTCGCTCACCGACACCCCCTTCATCCCTCCGCACCCCACGAGGTGCAAGGTCACGTACGCCAGTAAACATCGGGACATCGGCCAGCTCCTCCTGGCATGCTACCACCGCCGAGGGCGCTGAGCGGATAGCGGATCGGCAGCGTTGGAGCGAGCCATGTGGATCACCGACATTCGGACCGAAGGTTTCTCGGCCCAGCCCACACTGCGGGTAGCGGATCTGCCCCGCGACACCGCACTACTGGGCACGCCAGACCAGTGTGAGCAGCTGGCAACGGCGCTTCAGCTCTTCTTCTCCGGGCTGCTACCCGAGCGCGTAGCCCGCGTCCTGAACGACCTGGGCTTCCACGACGACCCCGACGCCATCGAGGTGCTGGGCGAGCCACTCCCTGACCAGGCCTCCTGGTCCATGCCCCACGCCGCACGATCGCTGCTGCACTCGACCACGGACCGACACCTGCGGGTACGGCTGGGCATGAACCTCGATCCCCTCCAGTTCCGGTTCCTACGAGAGCATGCCACCCGCCATCCCTGGCTGGTGACGGCCCTGGCCGAGGGCGCCCACGCCGACGTCAAGCTGGGCTGGTTGTTCAACCGCTCCCTCACCTCGGCCTCCATCGCTGCGCTCTCGGTGGTTCTGGGCGAGGAGCGAGTCCCGGTAGCCGGCCCCGAGGCTCCGTCCTGGCTTTCAGAGTTCCTGCGCGCCTTGGCCCGCCGCTTCCGCGCCCTGCCCTGCCCCGGCGGCAGTGTGAACCAGGCGGCCGCGGCGTGGCTCGAGGCCAGGGAAAGCCCGGACCCCAGCCGCAACCGCGCGTCCAACCTGGTCCGCGAAACCCTGTGCGGTCATCCCTTCTCCCTGGACGATCCGCGCCCGGTGCGCTGGGGGGCGCGGGCCGCCGTCGTCACCGGTCCCCACGGTCGCCCCCTCGACTGGAGCGGCCCCGCCGCGGTGGAAGCGCTCGAGCTGGCCGCCGCACTTCACCTCTCCGGGGCCGAGATCCTGTGCTTGAGATACCCAGGCCTGCAGCAACCCGACCCACCAGCTTGCTGGGACTGGCTCGCCTCCCAGGCCGTCCATCCAGGCTCACCCCTCGAGCAGGTCATCATGCTGGGTGTCGACCACGGAGCGGGCATCACCATCGATCGGGACCTGGAGGACTGAAAGGAGGGTCCGAGCAACCGTGAAGGCCATCTGCCAGCGCTGTGGAGCGGACAAACCCGGGCCCCTGGTACCCTGCCGCACCTGCAACCACGTCCCGGTGAGCGAGGAGCGCACCCTCGCATGGCTGCTGTCCGACCACCACTTGAGCCCCGCAGAGCTAGAGGCGGCGGCGCGGAGAATCCGCGGTGGGGAGCGACCGGCCCCCCCCGAAGACCTGCTGGCCAAGGCGCGCGTCGGCCTGCAGCAGGCCATCCCCGGCCGCAGGCGGCGGCAAAAGGGGGAGAAGGCCGACGGGCAGACTTCGCCGGCACCGCAGGAGCAGAAGGCCCCAGACGCGCCGCAGCTCGACGGCGCCACGGTTGACGAAGTGGACGGTTCGGCCAGCGACGCCAGAGAGTCTTCGGCTCCCTGGGAAGGCGAGCCCAACCTCCGGGCACTACTGGCACTGGACGGAACGGGACCACCCGGGGGCATGCTCCCGCGCTGGGCGCTGTGGTCACTGGCCGCGGTGTGCCTGCTGCTCACCCCTCTTCCGGGTTGGATCACCTGGTGGCTCTGGCGAGGTTCCGCCCCCAAGGCCGCACGCCAGGTGCTCTGGACGACCTTGCCCATCACGGTCGCGACAGCGCTGTTCTGGGCGGTGGCCTTGGCTTGGGCGTGGTCCGCGCGCTGGGGAATTCCCTAGGGGATGTCCATTCGTCGAAAGCGCAGCATCGAGATGGACAGGCAGACGACGACCAGCACACCCAGGCCTGCAAACGAGACCCAGTTCCAGCCGTCTGCGTAGCCCTCCCACGCGGCGAGGGCCTCGCCGGGCATGAAGCGAGCGATGTCCGCCGCCACCTCGACGCTCGGGAGCTTGCCGATGAGGGTCAACACCAGGCGCGCCACCAGATCCAGCGCCAGGTAGAGCACCACCAACACCACCACGCCCGCCACGTTGCGCAGCAGGAGCGCCACCAGGATGCCCATGCACAGCAAGCCGAGATCCGAGGGCCAGGACGCAAGGTAGCCCAGAGCCACCGGACCCCACTCCCCTTCGACGCCGAACAGCAGCGCACCCAACCCGCTGGCCAACAGCCCGGTGACCAACAGCGTGAGGGCAGAGAGCACGGACAGGGCCATCAACTTGGCAACCAGCACGGACCAACGCGGCACGGGCCGAACCAGCTGCTCCCGCAGCGTGTGGTTCTTGAACTCACCGGCGAAGCTGGCGCCCGTGGCCCAGAGCAGCAGCAAGGGCAGCAGGAAGAAGTTGCGCGCCCGCAGGCCCCACTCGGCGACCGTGACCCCCGAGAAGCTCAGGATCTGTTCCAGGGGCAGGCCGTTGACCGAGGCCTCGTTGCCCAGGTACTCGGCGCCGGCCATGGATCCGACCGCCAACAGGCCTACGGCCGCAGCCACCAGGACCGCAGCGATGCCCGACCCACGCAGCAGGGTCTTGACCAACTCGGCGATGAAGATTCGAGGAAGGTGCTTGGGGATCATCAGCGCACCTCGTCCTGCGTGCGGGCCAGGTAGAGTTCCTCGAGGCGACGCCCCTGAGGCACCATCGCGTGAACGGCCAGGCCCTCGCTCACCAAGCGCTGGTTGAGATCGCCGGCCGAGAGCCCGCGGAGCAAGACTCGCAAACGTCCCGCAGCTCCATCGCCGAGCAGCTCGGCTCCGTCGATGGATGCCAACAGCTCCCGGGCGCGGGAAGGATCGTCCACCCCCAGCTCCAGCTGCTCGTCACCCGCCAGATCGCGCAGGAGGCTGGCCACCTCGCCCTCGGCCGACAGCCGACCCCGATCGAGGATTCCCACACGGTTGCAGAGCAGCTCTATCTCGGCGAGCAGGTGGCTCGACAGGAAGACCGTGAGTCCGTCGCGCTTGCACAACAGGCGCAGTAGATCGCGCACCTCGCGCATGCCCCGGGGATCGAGGCCGTTGGTGGGCTCGTCCAAGAGCAGCAGCTTGGGGCGCCCTACCAGCGCACGGGCGATGCCGAGGCGTTGACGCATGCCGTGGGAGTAGGCCCTCACCCGGTCGCCGGCCCTGTCCCGCAGCCCCACGCGTTCGAGCGCTTCCTCGATGTCGGCGGCGTTCCCTCGTCCGGCGTAGGCGCAGGCCAACGCCAGGTTGGAGCGGCCGGACATCCAGTCGTGGAAGCGGGGGGCCTCCACGATGGCTCCGACGAAGGTGCGCTGCCGCACGGGGTCGGCCTCCCCGAAGATACGGACCTCTCCTGCATCGCGACGGATGAGGCCTAGCACGCAGCGCATCGTGGTGGTCTTGCCCGCCCCGTTGGGACCGAGGAACCCGTAGAGATCACCCGGCTCGACGCGGAGGTGCAGATCCGACACGGCGACACGTGCCCGGAAGCGACGTGTGAGCCCGACGATCTCGAGGGCGGGGGTCGCGCCGGTGGACGAAATGGATGGATTGAGACTTGGCATGGAGCGTGACTCCGTGTATGAAGCGCCCGGATAACCCGCTCCACCCCGCGAACCCCCACATGGACTGGAGACCGAGATGAAGTACGGCTTCCTGGTGCTCTGCTCGCTCATGGCCGGCCTCTGCGCCCCCGAGAACAAGACCGACGACACCGACAACGGCACGACCGATCTCCCGGACTCCTGCCAAGGTGGGACCACGATCGCCGACGTTCAGCAGGGCTCCCACGCCGACGGTGACGGTGTCACCATCGCCTGCGCCGTGGTCACCGGGGGGCTCACGGCCACGGGAGACGGCTTCTTCGTGCAAGACCCGGGTGGCGGAGCCTGGAGCGGAATGTACATCTACCTCTACGGTGGCATGGACCCTGACGAGTTCGACATCTCGGTGGGCGACCTGGTCACCCTCGAAGGGACCGTCTCGGAGTGGAACGACCTCACCGAGATCTCCCTGGCCACCTCCTACGATCTCGCCGTCATCGGCGAGTATCCCGAGACGGTAGACCCGGTGGACTGCGGCACCTCGGACTGGGAGCCGTGGGAAGGCTGCCTGATCTCCATCGACGGCCTCGAGATGACCTCCTGGCCCGACAGCTACGGGCAGGTCGATACCAGCTGCGGCGTCACCTTCGACGACCTGTACTTCACCTACGGTGGTGGTACGGGCTCGGTCTGCACCCCCGTCACGGCGCCCTTGACCTACACCTACGAGGCGTACCGGCTCGTACCGCGCGACGAGCTGGACATGGCCAGCTGCACCGATCCGGCCGACGCCGATCCCACCACCATCTCGGACCTGTTGCAGAGCGACCCCGCGGACGGCGACTACGTGGTGGTCGAAGACGTGGTGGTCACCACCCAGAACACCGACGACGGAGAGATGTTCTTCGTCCAGGACGAGGGCGGTGGCGAATGGAGCGGCATCGCCGTGTACCTGGGTAAAGACAGCTTCGACGTGACGGTGGGCATGGTGCTGGACATCAGCGGCACCCTGGACGACTACTACGATCTGTGGGAGCTCAAGCCCACCAGCATCGAAGACACCGGTGCGACCTCAACGGCCGTGGCCACCGAGCTGAACGCCACGCCGTCGGACTGGGAGGTCCACGAGGGCTCGCTCATCACCCTCGCCGACGTCGAGATCACCAGCGACGCCGACAGCTACGGCGAGGTCGGAACCAACTACGGCATCAACGTCAACGACCTGTTCTACCAAGCCAACGCCAGCTCGGGCGCGAGCTTCGGCTCCGTCACCGGCGTGCTGAACTACAACTACGACGCCTACAAGCTCGAGCCCAGGGACGCTTCGGACTTCGTCGAGTAGCTACCTGGGCT
>CAZVHW010000344.1:0-8380 GCA_964626835.1 uncultured Enterobacterales bacterium | reverse complement strand
TCGGTGACCAAGGACATGTGGGGTACGGCGATGACGAAGGCCACCAGCCCCTGGAGGATGAACGCCAGCCACGCCAGGAAGAGGGTCCCCAGGGCCGTGGCCTCGTCCACGGCGAACAGGGTCGTCATCGCGAGCATGCTGATCACGGGGGAGGTGACGTTGCCGCTGGCGGGTATGGCGTAGCTGGAGACGTTTCCCAGCACCAGGATGCAGAAAAGGAACGCACCCCAGCGGAATGAGAGCTCCACCTGCATCCCGAGCAGGATACCATGAAAGGCCACCATGTTCACCAGCAGGGCGAGGGCCGACAGGGCCAGTGCCACAATCAACTGCCGGGGGGTGGCGGCGATGTGACGTGCGTGACGGCCGAAGCCCTGCATGAAGACCAGGCTGGTGTCCACGAGCTGCCTCACCAGGCCGGGTTCGGTCGGACTCCGTGCAGCCAGGGTGAGCCGCAGCCGTTCCCAAGCGGCAGGCCACAGCGCCAGCATCATCAGCACCGCCAGGCCTCCCACGGCGATCCAGAGACCGATGACGATGGCCATCCGCACGGTGGGGGGTAGCGGGAGGTCCAGCCCGCTAGCCAGGGCCAAGGGTACGGCAGCGGTGAGGAGCATGCCGAACAGACGGCCGTAGGCTCCCGCGGACATCGCCACGGACATGGGCACGCCGGCCCGGGCCTTCATCAGGTAGGAGCCGGCGATCTCTCCGCCAGGGCCTGGGACGAGCAGGTTGAACAGGTGGGCGATGAGCACGAAGCCCATGGTCTGACCCAGCCCCGGCGTAGGGCCGTCGGGACGCTGCACGAGGTAACGCCAGCGCATCGCCAGGACGGGGTACTGGACGAAGTGGGCTGCGAAAGCCAGGGCCAGCAGGCCCCAACGGGCACGTCCCAGGACCGCGGCCACGGCGGGCGGGTCGGCGGCGATGAAAGCCAGCGCCACCATGACCAGGAGCGGCAGGGCCACCATCACCAGCAGAGCGGAGCGTATTCGACGCGCCAGCCGTGCTCTTTCCCTGGCTGGTGGCGGCTCTGCCTGCCTCGTTTCCATCGCAGCGCCTGCCTTCCCAAGGATGCCGAGAATCGATGTATGGGCCGGGTCTATCCCCGCCCGCCGAGGGTCGCCCGCGAGGCTCCGCGATCACCCCACCGCGTAGGACCGCGCCAACAGCGCGAAGTCCGCCAAGACCACCGCGGCCGCCGCCTCGACCACCGCGGGTAGCCTCAGGGCGAAGCAGGCGTCGTGCCTGCCCTCGAGCCGGAGGGTGGTGGGTTGGCCGGTTCGCAGATCCACCGTGCGTTGCTCCTTGCGGATGCTGGGCGTCGGCCGGGTCGCGATGCGGAAGACGATGGGGTTGCCGTTGCTCAGCCCACCGTTGATGCCGCCCGCGTGGTTCGACGCGGTGGTGCCGTCGGCGTCCAGTAGAGGATCGTTGGCCTCGCTGCCCCGCATGTCCGCCAGCGAAAAGCCCGCTCCGATCTCGAAGGCACGGACGCCGGGAATGCACAGGCAGACCTGCGCCAAGCGGGCATCCAGCGGGTCCATCAGGGGCTCACCCCAGCCCATGGGCACACCTTCGATGCGGCACTCGAGCAGACCGCCCAGGGAGTCGCCTTCCTCGCTGGCGGCGCGGATGGCTTCGTGTACGTCTTCGCTGCCGCCGGCCCGAACGAGGACCGCTCGGATGGTCACGTCGGGGATGAGCCTTCGCGCCACGACCCCTGCGACCACCAGGCAGGCGGTGAGGCGACCCGAGAAGGCGCCGCCGCCCCGTGGGTCCTGAAAGCCTCGATAGCGGTGGTTCGCCACCAGGTCGACATGACCGGGACGGGGATGGATGACCGGATCGTGTCCGTCGTCCACGACATCCCGGTTCTCCATCCAGATCAGCAGGGGCTGACCGGTGGTGTGCCCCTCGTGGACTCCAGACAGGATGCGGGGCGTGTCGGGCTCCACGCGACTCGTCGTGCCAGGCTTGCCACCGCGCCTGCGGGCCAGCTCGCCGGCAAAGTGCTCTTCTCGAAGGGCCAGGCCAGGCGGGCAGCCTTCGATCCACGCCGCCACCCCTGGCCCGCGGGAGGTGCCCGTCAAGCCGACGCGAAACAGGCGTCCGGTGGTGTTCACGCAGCACCTCCGCGCAAGACTTCCAGGTGTCGGAAGAACTCAGGATACGACTTGGCCACGGTCTGTGCACCTTCGAGCTCGCACGGAGCATCCGCCCGCAGCGCCGCGATGGCCAAGGTCATGGCGATGCGGTGGTCACCGTGGGCCTGCACCCGCCCGGCCCGGATGGGCACGCCCGTCACCTCGAGCACGTCGCCGCGGATCACCACGGGCACACCCAGCTTCCCCAGCTCCAGGCGGAGTGCTTCGGCGCGATCGGATTCCTTGCGCCGCAAGCGCTGGGCGCCCTTCAGCTCCGAGGTTCCCGGGCAGGAAGCGGCCAGAGCCGCAAGAGGCGGTAGCAGATCCGGGCAGTCGGTGGCGTCGAACGAGAAGGCCCGGGCTCGCCCTGCCCGCACGGTGACGGTCCCTCCGACCGTCGAAACTTGCGCGCCGGCTGCCTCGAGCGCCTCGACGACGGCGCGGTCCGGCTGCATGGAGCCCGGGTTCAGCCCCGCGACGGTCACCGGCCCAGCCCACGCGCCGGCGACCAGCGGAAACGCGGCGCCGGACCAGTCGCCTTCCACCGTTGTGTTGAAGGGCTGGTAGTGCTGCCCTCCCGCGACCTCCACCCGCGTCAGCTCCGTGTTCGTGCGGCAGTTCACCCCCGCCAGAGCGAGCACGTCGAGGGTCAGCCGTGCGTAGGAGCGGCTCCGAAGCTCCGTTACCTCGAGCCTCGAGTCGCCGGCCAGGAGCGGCAGAGCCACGAGCAGTCCGCTGAGCCCCTGGGAGCTGTCGCTGGCGTCGAGGGTGACCGACCCCGCGCGGAGTGGACCCCGGATCTCGACCGGAGGTCGTCCGCCCCTCGTCTCGGGCCGCACGTCGAGCTCGTTCAGCGCGGCCTCGACACCCCCGAGCGACCGGTGGTTCAGGCTCCCACGAGCGACCACGGTCGTCGGCCTGGGCTGCGCACCCAACGGCACCAGCGCCGAGGCGACGCAGGTGAACAGGCGCAAACAGAGTGCCGACTCTCCGCAGTCCAGCTCCACGGATGCTCCCAACCGGCCTCCGCCCCGGCCTACCACCTGCACCACGTCGCCCCGCCGCGTGACGACCGCCCCCAGCGCTCGGCAGATGTCGACGGCCGCTTGGAAGTCGTCACAGGTCGGCGCCCTCCGCAGGACGCTCGGTCCGTGGGCCAGGGTTGCGGCGGCGAGCAGGCGGATGGCGTGGCTCTTAGAAGGTGGAGCCTGGATCCGCCCCGAGGGGGTCCCAGGCGGAAGCTCGACCGCGGGAGACCGTGGCGCCACGGCTAGCCTTCGAGCCCCGAAGCGCGCAGCTCTCCGACGATCACTCGCGCCACGTTGTCCGGGGTTCCAGTGGCGCTGGAGACCACCAGGTCGGCCAGGGCCAGGTAAGAGCCGTGGCGGGATCGTCTCAGGCGGCTGGGATCGGCGCCCGAGGCGAGCAGGGGCCGGTCCGTGCCGTCCGTCCGCGCCAGGGCCGAGTCCAGCGGGGTCCAGAGCAGTACGACGACCGCCCGACCTCGTAGAAAATCGCGGACCTCGGGGTCCAGCAATGCGCCACCTCCCAGGGCGACGACACCCGCTCGATCGACCGCCTCGTTTACGGCGTGGCGCTCCAGCTCGCGAAAGCGAGCCTCGCCGCACCGCTCGAAGATCGCGGCGACGGTCATTCCCGACGTCTCTTCGACCATCCGGTCGGTGTCGGCGAAGGACCAGCCCAAGAGATCCGCCAGGCGTGGTGCCAGCGTGCTCTTCCCAGCGCCCATGAAGCCGCACAGCACCAGGGGAGGGGAGGGGAGAGTCACCGGGGAAGTGGCGAGACGGCGCACCCACGTGACCGTGGCGGGGGCGAGCGCCTGGCCCGTGAAGGCCTCGAAGCCGGCGGAAGCCTGCAGTGCCAGCCAGTCGGTGCCCGGGATCACCCGCGCTCCGGCCCGGTGAGCGATCCTCGCCAACCTGGTGGCCCTGTAGTCGGCGTCGAACACCCACAGGCCAGGATGCAGTGACTCCGAGGGGACCAGGTCGGGTTCCCCGGGTACGCACGAGACCAGCAGGTCCGCACCGCGAACGGCCTCGCCCAGCCGGTCCAGGGGCCATGTCTCGGCGCGAAAGTTGGCGGCGACACGTTCGCCACGCTCCGCCGTGCGGTTGCAGACAAGCAGGCTCGTGAGGCCGGCGTTGGACAGCGATGCCAGCGCGGCACGGGCTGCGCCCCCGGCACCGAGCACCACGGCGCGGCGTCCCGCCAGGTCCACGCCGTGTAGCGCCAGCGTGTCGCGAACTCCCATGGCGTCGGTGTTGGCACCGACCCATCCCTCAGGGGTCGGGAGCAGCACGTTGGCGGCCCCGACCGCGTCGACGGTCGTCTGTCGGGCCGCCAAGGTACCGAGCACCCGTTCCTTGAGGGGCGCGGTGACGTTCAGACCGGACAGGCCCAGGTCGTCCGCCATGGCGAGCAACTCGTCGGCGTCCTCGACGGACAGCCGCGTGTATCGGGCGTTCAGCCCCTGCCGCTCGAACAGGGCCTGGAACAGAGGCGCGCTGCGGCTGGCCAGGATGGGCCGACCGGCCACGGCGAAGCAGGGTTCCGGTGCGCTCGAGATGCTCATGGGTGTGTTGGTGAGCGTACTCGACGCCCCCCTGGGCATCAAGCGGGAAAGCCCCGGCCCGCGCACGCCAGGAGATGGTCGACCGGGTATGTTCCCCATCCGAAGCACGGTGCGCGCCCCAGCACCAAAGCGACCCTCGCCCACCAGGTGATCCCAGCGATGCCGACCACCCCACCCCCGCCCGGATCGCAGCTCGGTCTGTGGACCCCCCCCGAGGCGGACCTCGAGGCCGACCGCGCGGACCTCGAGGACGGGCAGGAACAGCTCGAGCCATGCGCCTGGGCCCGCGGCGTCGCGCTCGATCCCAAGCATCGGCCCCAGCGCTGGGACAAGCCCTCCACCACGGTGCGGAGGGCCTGGTGTCGCTCCCCCCAGGAAGCCCACCTCCTCGACCTGGACAACTGGCGATATCGGCGGCTGACGGTCGAAGAGATCGCCATCCTGCAAGGCTTCGATCCCAGCTGGGTGGCGCTGCCCCAGCTGTCGCGATGGGACCGGGTGGCGGCGCTCGGAGACGCGGTCCCTCCTCCCCTGGCCCGCGTGGTCGTGGGTGCCTTGCGCCAGCGGACCGAGCTCTTACCGGCGACGGTGCTGGAGATCTGCGCGGGGATCGGGGGGTTGGCATCCGCAGCGACGGATCTGGAACACCTCGCATTGGTCGAGCACTCAGCGGTCGCTTGCGAAATCCTCCGCCACGACAAGCCCTGGTCGCCCGGCCGCGTGCTCCAGCTGGATGTCCGGCAGCTGCCGGTCGAAGGCTATCGGGATCGGGTTGGCTTGCTCTGTGGCGGGCCACCCTGCCAGCCTTGGTCCAACGCCGGCGAGCGGGCGGGTGTGGAGGACGAGCGGGACCTCTTGGGGTGGGTTCACGAACTGGTCGCTGCGATCAGGCCTGCCGCCTTTCTGTTCGAGAACGTGCCGGGGCTCCTCGGGCCGTCGCTGCGGCCCTACTTCGAGCGGATCCTGTCCGGGCTCCGCGCTCCGGCTGCCGGGCTCAGGTACGGGGTCGCGGCGGGTGTGCTGAACGCCGCCAACCATGGTGTGCCCCAGACCCGTCGCCGCGTGTTCGTCATGGGGCTGCGAGGGGCACCTTCGGCTCGGGTGCACGACATCTTCGACGACATCTACCACAGCGCGACGCACCGCGACCCACGCCTTCCATCCTGGGGGCGAGCACCGTGGCAGACCTTGGGTCAGGCCCTCGGGCACCTGCCCGATCCCGGCGGCTGGCGCCGGTGGGTCGATGTCAGGGCGCAACCTCCAACCTGATCATGGGAACGTCCGTGTCCACTCGAATCGAACTCACTTGGCCCGACAAGGGGCGCAGTCCACATCTCACGTCCAGCGGAAGCTGGTCGTTCGGCGAGAGCGGGGAGCGAGGCGCGCTGGACCTCTGCCCCCTCGTCAAGACGGGCGCTGTCGGCGTCCAGGAGCGGCCGTCGGCCTTCGTGTTGGGCGACCGTCTCGCCGCCTCGAGGACCCTGCGCAAGCTGGTGGGGCGCTCGGCCCGCTTGGTCTACGCCGACGTCCCCCGGATCGAGGGGTTCGACGAAACCCGTGCGTTCCGAGGGGAAACCTACAAGAACCAGGGCACGTGGCTGTCCATGCTCTCCGAGCACCTCCGAGGCGTCATCCGGCTGCTGCGCGAAGACGGTGTCGTCGTGTTGCACGTGGGCGATCAGGAGCAACCCTACGCCCGGTTGATCTGCGACGAACTGCTCGGCCACCACAACTACCTCGGGTCCTTCGTCTGGCAGACGCACTACTCGCCCAAGGGCGGAAAGCCCACCAAGGACATCGGGGCGATCCACGACACGCTGATGGTGTACGCCAAGAACAAGGACCAGCTGGGGCCGCTGTCCCTTCCCCAGCCCCCTCTGGACTACGCCAACCGCGACGAAGATCCCCGCGGCGCCTGGATCGCCAAGCAGAAAGACGCCGGCCGGGACACGGTCCGCATGTCCTACCACCTGCCACCCTATCGGTGGGAGATCGTCGTCGGCGGGCTCCCGCCGGGGCTCTGGAGGCTGAACCCCTTCTCTGGGGTCATCTGGGGCCAGCCCGCTGAGTTGGGGACCTTCCGCGTCAAGGTCCGTGTCACCGATCGGGACGGCCGGGCCACCGAAAAGAGCCTGTCCATCCAGGTGGTGGAGCCTGGTGATCCAAGGGCGCAGGGCAGCGACCGAGTGGTCTGGTGGATGCCGGGTGCCGTGGCCGATCAGGCCGACGACGACCCTCCGCGAATCACGGGCTCGGCCCGACGCGTGGCCGAACAGGGGCGGTCGTTCTCGTGGGTGCTGCGAGCCTCTGGCGGCCGTCCCTGGCAGGGCCCCAAGCGGCCATCGCGGGGATGGGCCTTTGGAGAGGCGAAGCTCACGGCAGCGATCCTGGAAGATCGTTGCCACTTCGGAAAGAAGGGCGACGCCATCCCCGAGCCCAAGAAGTACCTCTCGGACCTCGACCAAGGCGTGCGTCGGGTCAACCTCTCCAGCTGGTGGGACTCCAGGAAAGCGGGCCGCAGCCAGGACGCCACCAAGCACCTCAAGACGCTCCGCGAGGCGGGTGTCATCGAACAGGTCGTGCAGGTGCCCAAGCCGGAAGCCCTCCTGGGGCGGCTGGTCTCCGCTCTGTCACGGCCTGGCGATACGGTCATCGAGCTCTTCGGGCGAGGGGGAGACCTCGCCGCCACCGCCCTGAAGACAGGGCGGCGCTTCGTCTCGCTCTGTGGTGGCCAGGAGCAGGAGCGAGACGACTTCCGCAGCTGTGCGCTGCCTCGGGCGGGCGCGATCGTGGGGGGCTTGGAGGCCTCCCTGCCTTCCGGCCTCGTCGTGCCCGGTCGCGACAGCGTGGCGCGCACTCTGGGATTCGTCGTCCTCGAGGTGGGCGAGCCAGTTGCGGTCTTCGACCGAACCCTCGAGTACCCCCGCTTGCACCTTCCGGTTGGGTCAGCGGACGACCCGGGCTGGCTCGCGTCCCTGTTGGCCGCCGATGGCTTCGTCGTCACCATCACCGACCAAGGCGTGCTCGGGCGTAGCTTCGACGGAACCAGCCTCGCCATGGTGTTGCCGCCGAGCGTGTTTCTCGACAGCGCCACCGTCTCGGATGTCGTCTCGGGGCTCTCCCCCGATGTCGGCAACCTGGCGATCTACCACTTCCGCTCCACCGAAGACGTGAACCCCAGGCGCATGGATCATCGTGTGTCGTTGCGTCGGGTTCCCATGGACATGAGGGTATAGGCAGGTGTCTCTGCGCAAGTACACGCTCGACAGGGCGCTCGAGCTCACCCTCTCGGCCACCAGGCTGCGCCGTCCCCAGCGCGAGGCCCTCGAGGCCTTCGACGACTTGATCCGGAAGCTCGACTTCGACCTGCACGAGCTGTCGGCTGCCGATCTCACCGAGCGCGTTCGCGACCTGCGACCCGACTGGGAATTTCCCGACGGATACCCCGGCATGACCTGCCTGCTGGCCACCGGGGTGGGCAAGACACGGCTGATGGGCGCGATGATGGCCTACCTCTACCTGGGCGGCCAGGCGCGGACCTTCGTCATCGCGGCTCCCCGGACCGCCATCCTCCGCAAGCTGATCGCAGAATGCCATCGGGGGTCCGACAAGTACCTCTTCGTGGAGCCCAACCTGGTCC
>CAZVHW010000343.1:5850-8467 GCA_964626835.1 uncultured Enterobacterales bacterium | reverse complement strand
ACTGGGCCGCGAGGCTTTCGGTGCTGTCCGCTTCGAGGATGCAGTGCGCCCGGCGGCCTTCCGAGAGGTAGACCACGACGCTGACCCGAAAGGTGTGGCGCTGGTCGGGTGGACCGACGGCCCCCTGCTGCCAGCCCATGGACAGGACGGTGGCCTGTTCGTAGAGGGCTTCCGACGCACGGGCTCCCAATTTTTTGGCTTGATCCAGCAATCTCGAGAGCAGGATGCGCGGTTCCATGCTGCGTGCTCCTCTCTCGCACCTGGGACTTTTCGGATAACGTCTCTGGGATGGAACAGCCCGGCCTCACTCGTTCTGCAGTCGTTCTAGCCGTCGCCGCCGTGGTGGGGTGCCGCTCACAGCCGGCGATCTCGGGCACGGAACCGGCCCCCGCTCCGCCTGGTCCACAGGCCGCCACGGACACCGTGCGCGTCGTGGCCATCGCGGACCTGCACGGTGATCTCGAGCGTGGCCTCGCGGTGCTGCGGCTCGCCGGGGTGGTGGGCAAGGACGGACATTGGTGTGGGGGTGAGACCGTGCTGGTGCAGACCGGGGATCTGTTGGATCGGGGGGATGACGGCGTCGAGGTCATCGACCTCATGCAGCGCCTCGAGACAGAGGCCGCCGAGGTCGGGGGGCGGGTGGAGGTCCTGCTAGGCAACCACGAGGTCATGAACATGATGGGTGACTGGCGCTACGTGACCCCGGGGGACATCGAAGGCTACGGCGGCCAGCTGGCCCGTCAGCTGGCCCTGTCTGCCGAGGGTGAGGATGGTGCGTGGCTTCGTGAGCAGCCGGTGGCGGTCCGTGTGGGCCGTACGGTCTTCGTGCACGCCGGAATCACCCCAGCCATGGCCGAGCGGGGACTCGAGCAGCTGACAGCGTGGACTCGAGCTGCCTTGGCTGGCGAGGCCAGCCCAGAGGTGTTGGACGAGAGTGGGCCGCTGTGGTTCCGCGGCTACCTGCAGGGCGACGTCCCGGAGGTCTGCCCCGCTTTACAGCAGGCCCTCGCCACGCTGGGTGCTACCCGCATGGTCGTGGGCCACACAACACAGCGCAGTGGACGAGTCGCCGTGCGCTGCCAGGGAGCCCTGCTGGGTATCGATACGGGCATCAGCGACCACTATGGGGCGCACCTGGCGGCCTTGGAGCTTCGGGGCGGGGTCGATGCGTGGGCGCTGTATCCGGATGGGGCCGAGGACCTGGTGGATCCTCCCTGATGCGGGACCTGACGGAGGTCTGGCTACCCACACCCCCTGTTGGGTCCTCTGCGTCCATGACCTCGGCTTCGTTCTGGGCCGAGGCGGTCTCCATCTCGTCGGGCCACCACAGGTCTCGGCCGTCGGTCATGGGGACATGCCTCTGCGTGCCATCGCGAATGCGCTTTTAACCCGCATTATGAGCGATATCATACAGACCGCTGTGCGCCCGTCGGCGCCCATGACGGGGTCTTGTGGGCGGGTCCTGCGCTCGAGCCTTCGAAGCTTGGTTTTCGTAGGTGGAATCGTCGTCGTCGGCCGCGGGTTCGATGGGCCTGGGACGGTCGCATCAGACGCTGCGGTCCGTCATGGTCTGGCTTCCCTGGCCCTCCCCCGAGGGCTGCGCTATATGCGCCGCCAATCTCGCTTCAGGCGTCCCCATGGCCCTCAAGATTACGTGCCCGTCGTGCGGGCGGGTCCATCCCCTCGGCGAGCCACTGCCGTTGCCCGGATCCAGCCGGCGATGCTCCTGCGGTCTCGTGATGGCCGTCAACTACCCTCAGCGTGTCGTGGATCAGCTTAGGCGAAGAGGGGTGACTTTCGAGGCCCGGCGCTCGGAAGAGGCACGGCCGTTCCAGCCGCCGCCCATCGACCTCATCGACGGTCCAGCACCACGATCCCAGGAGCGCGCTGCTCCCCCCAAGGCACAGCCTGCCTCCGTTCCTGCGGCCGAGCGACCCACCGAGATCGACGCTGCCCCGCCTCACCGGGCGCCCGGGCCTGACATCGACGGCTTCGGAGAGTGGGAGCCGACGGTCGCGGACCCGCGCAGCGCTCGCCAGCGCTGGGAGCAAGCGCAGTCCGATCCCGGGCCGCCTCCTGCCGTGCCTGTTCCGCCGGTGCCCCCTGCCGGTCAGCGCACCGTCGTACCCCGCCCCGCTCCGAGCACCGCGCCCCCCGCGCCCCAGCCCGAGATCCCGGCACCGCGCCCGGAACCTCCTGCTCGGCAACCCACATCCCGTGCCCGGCGCCCCGGACCCCCGGCGCCCAAGTTCGCACCTCCGGCTCCCAAGCCTGCAACTCCCACCGCGACGCCCGTAGCGCCTCCGCAGCCAGCGCCCCCTGCGCCCCAGCCAGCGCCCCCAACTCCACAGCCGGCACCCCCAACTCTCCAGCCGGTACGCCCCGCTCCACGGCCACCGCGCCCCGAGCCGCCCGCCTCGGTGCCACCGCCCCAGGCTCCCCGACCCGCGCCCCAGTCTCCGCGGTCACTGCCGCCCGTGGTGGGCGTACCGTCAAGTGAGCGGCTGCAGCCGGCCCGGCCGGCCCGGCCACTCGCGGGCGAGCCAGCTGCGCGGCCAGCCCCCCCCCACCCCCCCCACGCCGCGACCCCAGCCGCCAAACCCAAGCCAAAGCGTGG
>CAZVHW010000343.1:0-5840 GCA_964626835.1 uncultured Enterobacterales bacterium | reverse complement strand
CACACTCCTGGCCGGCGTGCTCGGAACCATGACGGCCTGCGGTGCGGTGCTCTTTTTCAGGCAAGACCTGCCTAGCCTCGAGACCCTGCAGAACTACCGTCCGCCCACGGTCACCGTGGTCTACGATCACGAAGAGCGTCTGCTCGGCGAGATCTACGAGAAGCGGCGCTACGTGGTGCCCCTCGAGGACATTCCCGAGCACGTGCAGGACGCCTTCGTGGCATCCGAGGACGCCAACTTCTGGAACCATGCAGGCGTCGACCCCATGGGCATCCTCCGCGCCGTGGTGCGTAATGCTCTCAAGGGAAAGAAGGCCCAGGGCGCGTCCACCATCACCCAGCAGGTGGCGAGGAACTTCCTGCTGTCGAGCGAGAAGAAGTACTCCCGCAAGATCAAGGAGATGATCCTGGCGACGCGGGTGGAGACCGCGTTCTCCAAGGAGCACATCCTCTACCTCTACCTCAACCAAATCTATCTGGGCTCGGGGGCCTACGGGGTCGAGGCGGCGTCGCGTGCCTATTTCGACAAGCACGTCGAAGACATCACCCTGGCCGAGGCCGCGATGCTCGCCGGGTTGCCCCAGAGGCCTTCCGACTACTCCCCCCACAACCACTGGGAGAAGGCTCGTGGCCGACAGCTGTACGTGCTGGGCCAGATGCTCGACAAGGGATTTATCGACCAAGCTACCTACGACGGTGCGGTGGCCGAGGTCATGCCCATCTACCTGGCCGACAATCCCTTCCTCGAACAGGCGCCGTATTTCACCGAGCACGTGCGCCGCTACCTGGTGGAAACCTACGGGTTCGACAAGATCTACAACGACGGACTGATCGTGCACTCCACCTGCGACCTCGAGCTGCAGAAGGTGGCTCAGCAGGCGGTCATCGATGGCGTACTCACGGCAGACAACAACGTTGGTTGGCGTGGGGTGGAGGAGACCCTTCTCGGCGGTGCCATCGACACCTTCCTGGCGGAGCAGGAGGACGCGCTTCGCGAGGCCGAGTCCAAGGCCGTGCTTCACGTGGGTGCCACCGACAATCCCGGTTCGGGCTACGCAGCCGTCCCAGAGCGCTCCACCTTGGTGGAAGGCGAGCGCTACGAAGCGGTGGTCCTCGAGGTCACCAAGAAACACGCCGTGCTGGGCGTGGGGGCCCACAAGGTGCTCATCCCGAGATCCTGGACCGAGTGGTCGTACGAGCCCAACCCCGCGCGCTCGTGGCGCTATCGCAAGCAGGACGACCTCGGCAATGCGTTGAAGCGCGGCGATCGAGTTCAGGCGACCATCGAGGCCCTGGATGCGTTTACCACCGATCCGTTCGATGGGTACGAGGACGCGGGCCCCGGGCCTTTCCTCGCGGCGAAGCTCTACCAGGCGCCTGTTTTGCAGGGCGCCTTCTTGAGCTACGGGCTCGAGGACGGCGCCGTGCTGTCCATGGTCGGGGGCTACGACTTCGAGAACTCGGAGTACAACCGCGCCGTCCAGGCCCGGCGCCAGGTGGGCTCCACGTTCAAGCCCATCGTCTACGCCGCAGCCATCCAGAGCAAAGAGCTCACCGCCGGCTCCATGATTCAGGACGCGCCCGTCATCTTCAACGTGCTGGACGAGAAGCTCTGGAAGCCCGCGAACTACGGCGACGAGTACCTGGGCAACATCACGTTACGCAAGGCGTTGCAGCTGTCCCGCAACGTCTGCACCGTTCGCGTGCTCGATCGCATTGGGCTCGACAGCGTCTACGAGCTGGCGGGCCCTGGGCTGCGCATTGGCTACGTCACGCCCAGCTGTGAGCGCACCCACGTGCCCGAGGACTCAGAGTGCAAGGGTGAGATGACCGCCTCCACGGTCGACGGCATGGCCTGGTGTGAGTGGTGCGATCCGGAGTCCTGCCCTCTGGTGCGGCTCCACGAGGACTTCGAGTGCATGGACGAGAGCCAAGAGCTCGAGGGTGAGTCCTGGTGTCACTCTTGCGACGTAAACATCCGTGTCTGCGACTGGCTCACCCCCGACAAGTTCCCCGAGGGCGAGGAGTGTCGCGGTCAGCGCAAGGACAGCCAGGGACGTACGGTCTGCCGGTCCTGTGACCTCTCCATGGGCCTGGGATCGAGCTCCCTCACCATGGTGGAGCTGGCCCGCGCCTATACCGCGTTCGCCACCATGGGGAGGCTGGTCGAGCCACACTTCATCGACCGCGTCGTCGAGCGAGATGGCACCGTTATCGAGTCCTGGGAAGCGCCCTCTGAGTGGCCCCGGGTGCTCGAACCCGAGGTGGCGGGGGTCGCCCATTGGCTGGTGCGCCAGGTCGCCACCGGCGGCACCGCGGCGCGCTCGAACCAGCTGGGGCTGCACGTCGCTGGCAAGACCGGCACCACCAACGACTTCCACGACGCCTGGTTCGTAGGCTACAACCCGGACTTCATCGCAGCTGCCTGGGTCGGATACGACCAGCCCCGATCCATCGGGCAGTCCTTCACCGGTGGCCGCACCGCTCTGCCCATCTGGATGGATTGGATGCGCGTGGCCGTGCCCGAGGAAGACGACCGCGCCTTCCCTGTCGTCTCGAACATCCAGTGGCTTCCGATCGACGAAGCCACGGGCCGTGTCGCTGCAGGCGGCATCTCCATGCCCATGTTGGCGGGCACGGCGCCGGAGGGGTCCACCTCGGTCGAAGTGGGCCAGAAGACCGCCGAGGACCTGCTCACGACCGATTTCTGATAGGCTCGGTGGTAGGGCAGCCTAGCACCACCTGCCGCTCGCCCCGCGGTGAGCCTGCCTCCCACGAGCGCCATGTCAGGAAGAAAGAGACCCATCCTGCTGATCGCGGAAGATGACGATCAAGAGCGGGAGCGCCTCGCCTCGCTGGCCCGCGAGCTGGGCTTCCGAGTAATTCAAGCCCCCGACGGCGAACAGGCCCTCGCCCAGCTCGATCGCGTCGTACCCGATCTGGTGGTCACCGACTACTACATGCCGCGGTTGGACGGTCTGGGGCTGGTCAAGCGGCTTCGCACCCACCCCCGTGGGGCCCGCATCCCGGTCATGGTGATCACGTCGGACGACATGCGCCGCACCAAGATCCGCCTGCTCCAAGCGGGTGCTGACGACTTCCTGGTCAAGCCGGTCGACCACCTGGAGTTCAGCGCACGGCTGTCCTCGTTGGCACGTCGTTCCCGGTTGCTCTCCCAGTTGGGCTGTGCGCTGGCGTCCCAGGACCAGGCGCGCTCGCGCTTGGAGCACAAGCTCGCTCGGCCATCCGACCTGGTGGTGGCGTTGGCGGCCGCCATGGAGCGCGGAGCGGACCAAGCCGCGATCCGCAGCCACCTGCGCCGGGTCTCCGAGCTGTCCGGCATCCTGGCCGAGGCCTACGGTTGCGACAAGAGCTTCGTGGCGCTGATGCGGCAGCTCTCGGTGTTGCACGACGTGGGCATGGTTGGCATCGCCGAGCGGATCATGCAGGCCGCGGGCCCCTTGTCGGAGGAGGACTACGAGGAGGTCAAGACCCACACGCTGGTTGGGGAGGAGCTGCTGCGAGATGCGAGCCTGCCTTCCATCGCCTGCAACATCGCCTTGTTCCACCACAAGCGTTGGGATGGGACAGGCTATCCCCACGGCCTGCGGGGGGCGGACATACCCCTCGAGGCCCGCATCCTGGCGGTGGTCGATGTCTTTGACGCCATCCTCGTCGGGCGCCGCGATGGGGGGCCCCGCTCGCTCGAGCTGGCGGTGTCCGAGCTGGGGCGGTGCCTGGGAACCCAGCTCGATCCTGACCTGACGGGTAGCCTCCTGGCCATCGGCGAACCGGTGGAGAGGGTTGTGCGGCAGTGGCCCCGGGAGTATAGGGACGCGGAGGCGTGGAGCTGATGCAGGTCTTCGAGCCGCGTGCGGGTATGCAGCTGGGAGACTGGGTGTTGCTCAGGCCAGCGGACGCGGCAGAGTGGGAGCAGACCTGGGTTGCCCACGATGGTGCGGGGGCCTTGGGGGTTGTGTACGTGCTCCGCGTCGCCGCGGCCGTGGGGCACCTGGCCTCCATCCGACACCCTGCCCTGGCCGACATCCTGGGAGGTGGCGAGCAGCCATGTCCGCACATCGTCCGGGAGCGGGTTCCGGGCAAGTCCTTGTCCTCCTACCTCATGTCGGGTCCCGCTCCGCCGGCCCTGGCGACGTCCATCGCGGCGCAGGCTGCCAGCGGACTGGCCGCGCTGCACGCCGAAGGCTTGGTGCACGGTCACCTGACCGACTCGCGGATCGTGGTGGAGTCCATCCGTGAGCCGAGGATCGCACTGGTCGGGCATGGGCTCGTGGGGGCACGTTGGCAGGGAGGGCTGGACTACGCCGCGCCCGAGCTGATGCGCGGTGGAGCGCCAACCCCAGCAACCGACATCTATGCCCTAGGGCTGGTGCTCTGGCAGATGCTGCACGGCCGACTGCCCTGGGCGGAGCAGGGTCGCTCGCAGGCCCTGCTTCGACGTAGCCGTGAGCGCCCCGAGCCACGTTCGAGCTCCGAGCCCTTGTCTGGCCTGCTCTTGGCTTGTCTGGAGCTCGAGCCGGGGGCGCGGCCGTCGGCGTTGGTACTCGTTCGCGGTCTGTTGCAGCTCGGCGCGCGCTTGGCGGAGCCGGATCCGCGCTTCCTGCAGCGTCGTGCGCGCGCGGTCAGTATCCTGGGACCTGTCGTGCGCAGGCGGGTCGACCGTTGGCTGGAGCAGGGAGGCAACCTGGCGGTCTGTGGCCCGGCTGGCAGTGGCCGCACTCGCTTGCTCGACGCCCTGTCCGCCGCCTTGAGGACCCGGCGGGCGTCTTTTTTGCGGATAGGGCCGGGTCTCCGAGCCTGGGATCCGGTCGAGTACGCGCTGGCGGCCCCTGGGCTGCCCGGGCCGCCTTGCTCCTTACCTGAGTGGATCTCGGTCGAGGCGCGAGTACAGAGCTCCGCCGCGGCCCTGGCATCGCGGGGCCCAGGAGGATTCCATCTCCTGGTGGACGACTTCGAACAGCTGGATGAGCCCACCCGTCAGGTGCTGGTCCTGCTGGCCGCAGACGAGCGGGCGAAGATCTGTGTCACGGGGGAGCGCGCGCCTCCATGGGCCGAGCAGCGCTGCGAGCTCGAGCCCTGGCGCCGCGAGCAGGTCGCGCAGCTCGTCAAGTGCATGCTGGGGGATGTCCCCGACGACGGCGATCTGGTGGGGCAGCTGTCCAGCGTCGCTGGCGGCGTTCCTGGCCCAACCATCATGCGCCTGTCGGGTCTGCCTCGCGCCGGAGTGCTGCGCTGGGACGTGATCGGCTGGCGCTTCGACCCGACGCATCTCGGGCGAGCGTTGCAAGACACGGCGGTTCCGGAGGACCCCCTCGAGGGGTTGGGACCCGTGGCTCGGCAAATCGGTGCACACCTGGCCTGCCTGGCGGCACCGGCAACCGTGGAGTACCTCTGCTTCTTGGCCGGGGTGGACGAGGAGCAAGGTCGCATCACGCTGCGGGAGCTCTTGGATGCAGGCTTGGCGCGTGTGGATCATCGTCAGGTCCAACTGCGCAGTCCCGAGGCCTTGGCATTGCTCCGGCATGCCTGCAGTGATCCGGTGGCGGTGCACCGTCGGATCCTTCAGCAACAGCTCGAGCTTCCAGACGTCGTTCACGCGCGTCTGGGCTGGCACCTGCTCGGTGCACGAGCGACAGACAAGGTGGTGCGCCACGGTCCTCGCGCCATCGAGGCCGCCAGCCGGCGTGATCCCGAAGACGAAACTGCGGCGTATCCTACGCGCGCTCCGGACCATCGAAGAGCAACTCGAGGCGGGCGCCTTTCAACTCCAGCCAGAGTTGGAGGACGTGCACCTGAACGTCGAGGCGTTCGTCGCCGAGT
>CAZVHW010000342.1:5195-8476 GCA_964626835.1 uncultured Enterobacterales bacterium | reverse complement strand
ACGAAAGGACTGATCTTCGTGGCCCGGCCCCAGACCGCGTCGTCCAGGCGCCCGGCCTGCATGTCGAAGCCAACAGCCTGGACGAGCCGCGCCGCGAGCAATCGCTGCTGCTCCACCGGCATGGCCAGCTGGACACCTGCGGCCGGATCCGGCCAGCCGCGCTCACGCAGGGCGTCCAACAACACGCCGAGATCGTCCGCAAGCCGCTCGAGGAGCGGGCCGATGACGCGCACGCGAGCGCCCGGCTCGAAGGCGTCCATGAGGGCGTCGTAGGGATGGTCTCCCGGTTCGACCAGGCAGGCCGCGCCCTCGCTCACCAAGCCCACCAGCTCGGTCAACGCGGGCAGGAACACGGAAAAATCCTGCGCCTGTCGGGCATCGAGCCAGGCCTGGTGCCCGCGAGTGCGCGCCCGCTCGAGGGCTTCCACCAGCTGGACGGGAACCCGTGTCGCACGCTCGCGCTCACGCCGCAGGTTGCGCAGCGCGCCACGCTGGATGAGCAGGGCACCGGGTTCGTGCGCTTCGAGAGCGTCCTCGAGCTTGTCGAGCAACCGCGCCAGCTCGTCGGCACGAAGCATCTCGTGGTAGACCGCAGCCAACGCCGCGAGCTGATCGCCTCTGCCGGGGGCCCCGCCACGGGGCATCATGCAGAGCTGGTCCCACTCGAGGAGGCTGCGGGCCCCCGCTAGGGCATCCATCCGCCCGATTTGACCACGCAAAGCTGTCCAGGTGCGCTCGAGAACAGGGTCCAACGCTCACCTCCTGATAAACGAGCCCTAACCCGTCGGGAAGGGCGGAGGCGGTGGCCTAGGTCTGGGCCAGGTTGAGCTTGATGTCCGCCGGCTCGGGCGCACTGGCGATGCTGGCGCCCTTGACGTCGGTCACATCCACCCGTCGCCCGAGGGTGCCGTCCCGCTCCAGCACCGCCACGGTGGGCTTGCTCTTGCCCAAGGCTCCCTCGCCCTGCGCGACCACCAAGGCCAGGTGGTTCGTGGAGAGGCGCACCGCCGAACCCAGCGGATAGGGCCCCTTGTAGTCGGCGAAGACCCGCGCTGCCCCCCGGTCCACGCCCGGCACCTTGCCCCCGACCATCATGGCCAGGGTGCGATGGGGAGACATGCCGGGCCGACGCTCGCTGGCGGTGCACAGCTCGGTGTACAGCTCCACCACGGCCAACATCTGACCGGGAACACCCCCCGGATGTCCCAGGCGGGCGGCACGGGCGTCTCGCACCGCCAGGATCAGGGGCATGGCAGAGTCCCCGAGCCCGGAGAAACGGAACAGGGGAGCGATGGCCTCGTCGGGATCGAGGGCGTCGGACAGGCCACCCAGGATGGCGCCCAGGGCGAGGTACATCAGGTCGGCCTTGGGGAGCCCGAGGTAGTACCCGAAGCCGACGGCATCCACCGCCGCGGAGACCCGCAGGCGCTCGGCGGACACCGGCCGGGTGGGATCGTGCACCGCAGCCAACACCTGGAACATCGCGCTGTTGTCCCCCATGGAGTCGATGACCAGCTGCAGCGTGCGCTTGACCGAGAGCAGCGAGGGCGTCTGGCCCTGGTCGACATCCTTGTAGAGCTTCTCCACCAGATCCAGCAGGCTGCCGTAGAGCACCTTGGCCAGCTTGTGGGGCTTGAAGCGGAACGAGGCCACGGAGCGCCCAACGGCCTTGGAGACGAGAATCGCGCCGTAGCCTTCGGGGTTCAGCTTGTTGTCGCCCGAACGCACGCTCTGGGCCAGATCGCCGGTGAAGTGCTCGAGCTGGGTACGGGTCATCCCCTGCTCGAAGCGGATCTCGCCCACGTCGAAGCGCAGCAGCGTCTTGGCGACGTCGTTGGCGCGCTCGTAGGTCTGCACGTCGACCCGCAACAGCCGCCCGTTGATGAAGAACTCCTCGGCCATGAGGCGCACGCTCAGGCTGCCACCGGTGCCCTCGAGGTAGCGGTTGACACAGGCCTCGAGCGCGTCCATGACGCGGATGACGGCGTTGTTGTTCGGCTCGTACAGCGCCACGGCGCGGGAGAGGGAGTGCACCTGGGTGATGACCTCGCGGCCCAGGTCCTGAAGGGCGCGTCCTGGCTGCTCCTCGCTCATGCGCCGCCCCGCCTGGCCAGCGCCTTTCTGATGGCCTCCTTGACCGGCGCCGGGTGGTAGAACGCTTTTCGGAAACGTTCGAGGGTCTCGATGGCCTTCGGGGAGCCTACGTCCGCCAATGCCCGCACCGAATGCAGCTGGGCGGTCACGACCCCCTTGGCCCGCACCAGGTTCTTGCGGGAGAGGATCTCCTCGAAGTGGGCCACGGTGCGATCGTCCTGGAAGGAGGCCAGCGCCCGGTAGTAGGCGGCCTTCTCCTCGTTGTCCTTCTCGGCGAAGCGGACCTCCTTGACCGCCGAGAGCAGGCCCCAGGTCATCCGGTTGTCGTTCGAGGCACCGATGACCTGCAGCGCGAGCAGGCGGTTCTCACGGTCGGGATCCTTCAGCGCCCGCGCCAAGGAGATCCGCGCCTCGGGATGGTACTTGCCCACCATGGCCTTCAAGGCAGCCTTGCGGAGGTTGGAGTCGTTCAGGCTCAGCACCTGCGCGAGCGCGACGACGGCTTCGGATGTCCCGACGGAGCCGAGCGCGTCGATGGCTCGCAGCACCACGGCCTGCTCGGGTGACTTGAGCTGGTCCGCGTAGAAGTTGGTGAGGTCGTGCCCGGCTTCGGCGAGCTGCTCGTGCAGCACCTTGTGCATGGGCCCGACATCCAGATCCTTGAGCAGGGGCACCATGCGGGGCCCCAGGCGCTGAACCAAGCGGGGGCCCAGCACGGCGAAGGCTTCCTGCTCGCGGTCTACCGTGGGGGCGAGCCGAGCCAGGCGCTCAGGCTCAACCACGGCCTTCAGCAGGGTGGCGGCGGCCTCTTGGAGCCTCGGTTCTGCGCCCAGCAGGGTCTGGAGCATGCCGACGATGGGCTCGGCACGCCCCTGGTAGGCCAGGTCGTCGAGCATGCCGATCACCAGCGCGCTGGGGAGCATGCCGTCCTCACCGCCGTGCTCCAGCACCTGCTGCTCGAGGCCCAGCGCCACGAAGCGCTCGATGTCCTCGGGCCGCCGGAAGGCTCCCCGGATCTTCTCCGCCACCCGGGCTACCTTGCCGCCAGCTTGGAGCGGCGCCTTGGCTTCCTGGATCCAGTCGAGCTGGCCCTCGCCACCCAGCAGGCGGATGTCGTCCGGTGACAGCGTGACCTCCGTGCCCTCGGCCTCGCTCTCGAACTGCCCTGGGGCCTGGCTGGCAGAAAT
>CAZVHW010000342.1:0-5185 GCA_964626835.1 uncultured Enterobacterales bacterium | reverse complement strand
AATCATCACGTCGCCATCTACGTCCGTCTGCATGCCCGCAGTGAAGGTATCGGCCGCGTAGTAGCGGACGTGGTTGAACTGCTGTTTCCAGAGCAAGGTCACGAGGTCGTCGTCCGACGTGCGAAGGTCCGCCGCGAGCACATCGACCAGGCCTTCGAGCTGCTCGCGATCCAGGCCCTCGAGCAGTGTCAGCTCGCGCACACCGTCGCAAAACAGCCTGAACAGGTACGCGATGCGCTTCTCTTCGGGGGCCACGGGCTGGCCCTGGTACACCAACCCGAACGACGCCACACGCACCGTGACGGCTCCTTCGGAGACCAGGTCGAGGCCCCGCCGCTCGAGATCGCCGTACATGCGCTCGAGCAGCGCGCCCTCACCTTGGTACAGCCGGTTGGCGCGGATGACCTTGTCCAGGACCCCGAAGAATGCTGCGACCTTGTCGAAGCTGCGGTCCTGACTGCTGGGATCCATGGCGCTCCCGGGGGGCTGGTTCTGTCAACGCATAGATAATGACAATTATCCAACACAAAGACCCGTTAGCCAAGCCTCCATGCACGTTCTTCACGTACACGACCGCCTCTCTGCCGCTGGTGGTGCAGACATCCACCTGCTCGCCGTGGCGCATCGACAAGCCGGCGTGCACCGGGTGAGCCTGGCCGTGGGGCGCGTGGGCCATGCGCCTCCCCTCCCCGACCAGATCGAAACGCACGTGGTGAAGGGCTTGGGGGGACGGCAGCGGGAGGCGACAGGGGCGTGCAGGCGGTTCGAAGCATTGCTCAGGCGCCTCGATCCGGATCTGCTGCACCTGCACAACGTGCTTCAACCCGAGGTCATGCGAGCGGTCACCCAGGCGCGGCCGTCGGTGGCAACCGTCCAGGATCACCGGGCCTTCTGCCCCGGCAGGGGTCGCATGTTCCCCGACGGCACCCCATGCGTTCGCCCGCCGGGACCGGACAGCTGCACACGCTGCTTCGACAGCCCCTCGTACGCGCAGGTGATCACCGCCCTGACCCAGCAGCGGGCGGCTGCCCTGCGGCGCTTCCCAGCGGTGGTCGTGCTCTCCCGCTACATGGCCGGGGAGCTTCGGGCGGCGGGGGTGAGTGGGGAGCGGATCCATGTCGTGCCCCCCTTTCCATGGTTTCCCGACGACAGATCCCACGCGCCCAATGTCTCGCCAGCGGGTCCGGTCGTCCTCGCTGCCGGTCGCCTGGTTCGAGCCAAGGGATTCCACGTGCTGCTGGAGGCCTGGGCTCGAGCCGGACTCGACCTTCCGCTGGTCTTGGCGGGGGACGGACCAGCCCGCGCCGACCTCGAGGAACAGGCGAAGGATACCGCGGGTGTGCACTTCACCGGCTGGCTGCCCCAACCCGCCATTCGGGCACTCCTGGGTCGCGCCCGCGTCGCGGTCATGCCCTCCCTCTGGGCCGAACCCTTCGGCATCGCCGGACTGGAGGCCCTGTCCCTGGGAGTGCCCGTCATCGCCTCGCGGCTGGGAGGTGTGGGGGAGTGGCTTGGCGACTCGCAGGGGTGGCTCGTACCCCCTGGGGACCCCCAGGCCCTCGCGGAGGCCCTGCGCGAAGCGGAGGATCCCGACGAGGCCGCAGCGAGGGGCCGACGGGGGGCCGCTCGTGTGCTCAGGGACTTCCGGACAGAGCCGTTGATGCAGCGGCTCGAGGCGGTCTACACCGCGACCCTGGCCGACGGGCCGCCCGGGGCATAACCATCCAGGGTCCGCTCCTTCCGGAGCCCTCCTCCCATGAGAAGCACCCTCGTCCTGCTGCTGCTGGCTGGCTGTCAAGCCGGCGTGAAGCGCCACGATCCCGCCACCCGCCCACCCGAAGCGGACAGTGACGTCGACGCCGACGCCGACAACGATCCCGACCACGAGCTCCGCGGGGCATGGGTCACCCGCTGGTCCTTCGACTCGGAAGCCGACCTCGAGCGCATCTTTCAGGAGCTGAGCGACGCTGGCTTCAACGCTGTCTATTTCCAGGTGCGAGGCACCTTCGACGCGCTGTACGCCTCGGAAATCGAACCCTGGTCCGCCGAGCTGTCGGGCACCCTGGGCCAGGATCCCGGCTGGGATCCCCTGGCCGTGGCGGTGGAGCAAGGCCGCGCCCGCGGCCTCGAGGTCCACGCCTACATCAACGTCTTCCCGCTCTGGTCCGGCAACTCCGCACCTCGCGAGACCACGCCCCGCCACGCCTACCTGGACCACCCGGACTGGGTGGTAGCCGGCAGCGACGGCCAGTCCCAGGATCTGAACGACTCCTATGTCTTTGCCTCCCCTGGCAACGCCGACGTGCGCGCCCGCGTCGCCGCTGTCGCTGCAGACATCGCCTCCCGCTACGAAGTGCAGGGCATCCACCTGGACTACGTCCGCTACGCCGATCCGGACCACAGCCACGACACGGCCAGCCAGACCGCCTACCAGGGCTCGGCCCTGTCGTGGGAAGACTGGCAGCGACAACAGGTCGTCGAGACCGTGCGCGGGGTCTACACGGCCGTGGACGTCCCGGTCACCGCCGCGGTCTGGGGCATCTACGAGAACAGCTGGGGCTGGTCGTCCGTGTCCCAAGGCAACATCGACTACTACCAGGACAGCCGAGCGTTCCTGTCCGAGGGCGTGCTCGACGCGACCCTCCCCATGATCTACTGGGCGGTCACGGACCCCCCGGGCGAGCGCACCGACTTCGCCACCCTGGTGCTCGACCACGTCTCCCACGCCTCGGGCCGCCACGTCTACGCCGGCATCTCGGCCGAGTTGACCTACGACGAGGTGATCGCCTGCGTGGCTGCCTCCCGAGCCGCGGGTGCCGACGGCGTGGTTCTGTTCGACTACCGCACCGCGGCCAACGAAGGGTGGCTGCAAGACTTCGGCGACGCCGTGTTCAGCGAGCCCGCGAGCCCACCGCCCATGTCCTGGCGCGACTGACAGGAGCCCCGATGTCCCCCCAACCCGACACCCCCACCATCCGCGTCGTCGCCGCTCTCATCGAACGCGGCGGCTGCTTCTTGGTCACCCAGCGCCGCGCCGAGGCCACCCTACCGCTGCTCTGGGAGTTTCCGGGCGGACGCGTGGAACCCGGAGAGACCGACGGCGCCGCCCTGGGCCGCGAGCTCATGGAGCGCCTGGCGATCGAGGTCTCGGTGGGCGACCTCGAGGTCGCTGTCGACCACCAGTACGAACGTTACCGCATCGACCTCCGCGTATATGCATGCGACATCAGCGGCGCGGAGCCCCAACCACGGCGGGTGGAGGCCCTGCGTTGGGCCACCGCCGACGAGCTGAGCGAGCTCGTCTTCCCCGGGGCCGACCAAGCCAGCATCGACGCGCTCCTCGAGGACATGTAGCAGCGGAGCTCAGTCCTCCCAGGTCCGCACCACCCGTAGGCCTGCGTTCTCGGCGACGTTGTGCGGCGCGCCCCAAGCGCGAGCGCCCAGACGGATGGCGGCCGGCTCGCTGTCGTACGCACCTCCGCGGACCACGCGCCAGCTACCGGTGGAGGGGCCGAAGGGGTCGACCGCGGCCCCCCCGTAGCTCTCGGTGTACCAGTCGTGGGTCCACTCTGCGACGTTGCCTGCGACATCGTAGAGGAACAGCGGGTTCGAGATGGTCTGTGCCACCGGGTGCGTGCTCTCCTCGGCGTTGCCGCAGTACCATGCCACGTCGTCCAGGCGGCCTCCGTTGTCCAGAACCAGGCCACCGTCACAGCTGTCCTGGTCCCCATCCGTGAGCGTGCCCCCGTTGGGGAAGGCGCTGACCTCGCCAGCACGGGCCGCGTACTCCCACTCAGCCTCGGTCGGCAGCCGGAAACCCTGGCACTTGTACGGATTGCCCTTGGTCTCACAGAAAGCTGCCGAGCCCTGGAAGGAGCAGTCGTAGCAGCGCTCGAGGCCCTGAGCGTTGGAGATCTGGTTCGTGGCCCACGCCGCCTCGTGCCAGGTGATGGTGTCCACCGGGCAGTCGCCACCGCAGTCGCTGTGGGTGTTGACGTGCGAGCCTGCGTACTGCGCCCAGCTGTCCTGCATGATCTCGTGCTGGGTGATGCAGAAGCCGTGGGTGAGGGTCACCGAGTGCTGCTCCTCGTCCTCGTCCCGCCCCGGCTCCTCGGGTGGGGTGCCCATGGTGAAGGAGCCTGGGGGCACGTAGATCATCGCGATGTCCAGGTGACCGCAGAGTGCGCTGTCCGTGTCGTCGGGCGGGGCCGTGTCGAGCCGCTCAGCGCCATCGCCACCGTTGCAGGCCGAGAGCGCTCCGAGCACGGGCAGGCAGACCAGGATTTTCATGGAGCGCCTCATTGGAAGTTACCTCCGAGGACGAGGTAGACCGCGCCCGATGCGGAGCCCCCCGAGTCCTCGTATGGGGCCCCCACGACGAGGTCGTCGTAGGTGTCGCCGTCGATGTCGCCGCCCGAAGCCACCGACATGCCCACCCGATCGTTGGTGGACTCACCACCGAGGTGTGTGGCGCTGTCCTCGATGGCGCTGGACGACCAGGGCCAGGAGAGCAGGAAGGCCGAGCCTGCCGTGATCGAGTCGTAGGGGGCGCCCCAGGCGCCCACGAGGACCTCGGCGGCCCCATCTCCGGTCAGGTCGCCCACCGCCGCCAGGCTGCACCCCACGTAGCTCGAGGCGCTCGAGCCGTAGAGCTGGTCATCGGCATCGGAGAGGCTCACGTCACCTTCGAGAGGACCGAGGAAGGCGTAGACGGCCCCAGCCGCACTGGCCGCCGTGTCGTCGTCCTCGACGCCCACGAGGAAGTCCAGCGTCGCATCCCCATCCAGATCCCCCGTGACCCCCACCTGCAAGCCAGCGCTGGCCTCGACCCCCGAGATACTCGCCGCCGCGTCTGCCAGGGAGCCATCCCCATCCAGGGGACCGTACAGCACGTACACAATCCCGGCATCTTCCGCGCCGGAGTCCGCACCCGCCGCTCCGACCATCAGGTCGTCGAAACCATCCCCGTCCAGATCGCCCGCCGCTACCACCGCGCCACCTGCCCCGTCCCCCGCGGCCTCGCCCAGCAGCAACACGTCGGCCTGACTGGCGTAGAGCAGGCCCGTGCTACCGCCGAGAAGCAGAGCGACCATGCCTGCATCGGCCCCCGCCGCATCGTCGCCCGGCGCTCCCAGCAGCAGATCGTCCAGGCCGTCGCCGTCCGTGTCCCCCACACCCGCGATGG
>CAZVHW010000341.1:0-8499 GCA_964626835.1 uncultured Enterobacterales bacterium | reverse complement strand
GTTGAGCGCGACGGTGCCGCCGAGCACGCGCCGTCGAGGCTGCTCGATCAGGCGAGCCAAGGCCGCCGAAGGAGCGATGAAGGCCACGTTGTCAGCCGACAGCCGACGGCTCGCGATGCCCACGACGGCGCCCTGATCGTCCACCACCGGACCGCCCGAGTTGCCGGGATTGAGAGCGGCATCCACCTGGATCATCCGCTCACCCAGCGCGCTGACCACACCCCTGCTCACGCTCCACTGCAGAGTCCCCTCGAGCAAAGGGCTGGTTTCGGCCTGAGGAGCATAGGGGTGCCCCAAGCCCCATACCGGCGTTCCGCGAGGTGGTGCCTCGGCCCTGATGGTGAGGGGAGAGACCTTGCCAGCGAGATCGGGAACCTCGAGCAGGGCGAGATCGTCCCGCGGCGCGGTCGCGACCACCCGGGCCAGGAACCGCGCCCCGTCCCGCGTGCGAACCTGGGGACGACGTCCGTTGGCCACGCAGTGGTAGGCGGTGGCCACCGTCCCCTCGTCGTCGACGACCACGGCCGAGCACCAAGCCGCCCCGGTGACCAACAGCACGACCGAGTCGAGCCAGCGCTCGGGCCCACCCGCATCGAGATCGGGCTCGGCCTGCGCCGACCCGGGAGCCGTACCCAAGAGGAGCAAGGTGAGGGCGAACAGAAACGTGGAGCGCACCATGAGAGCACCTATCATCGGCACATCCATCGTCCCGAGATTAGGTTGTCCACCTGGCCCCACACGAGGTGCACATGGCCTCCCGGCTCCACGGCCTGGCCGTTCCATTGACCCTGCTGCTATTGCTCCTCCTAACGGCGTGCGGCCCGCGGGATGGCACCAGGCAGCCGGCCGAGCAGCCCACGGCCACAGCGGCACCCGAGCCCACGGCCACCCCGGATCCGGCCCTCCAGCCGGTGATGCAAGCTGCACAACCGGATTCGACCCAGCTCACCGACTCGAACAGCCGGGCCGTGGCTCGTCACGTGCTCGTGGCCCACGAAGCCGCCGCCAACAAGCCCATGCACGTGCATCGCGGCCGCGGGGCAGCCCAACGCCGAGCCGAAAAACTCCGTGAGCGGCTGCAGGCGGGCGAGGACTTCGCCACCCTGGCCAAGAAGGAATCGGACTGCGCCTCGGCACCCAGGGGAGGCTTCCTGGGCGGCTTCGGCCCCGGGGTCATGAGCCCCGCCTTCGAGCGCGCAACGTTCGCGCTCCCGGTCGGGGGCATGAGCCGAGTGGTGGAGACCCCATTCGGCTTCCACGTCATCCTCCGCGAGCCCCTCGAGGAAGTGCACCTCGCACAGATCCTGGTCCAGTTCGAAGGCGCCACGGGTGTCCACTTCGGCCCCGCCGCCAGCCGCACGCGGGAAGAGGCGCGCGATCTCGCCTGGCAGGCCTACCACCGTCTGGAGCAAGGCGAAGCCTTCGCCAGCCTTGCCAACGAGCTCTCCGATGGCGCCGCGGGCCTTCGCGGGGGCGACCTGGGCTGGTTCACCCGGGGCCAGTTCCTCCCCGCCTGGGAACAGATCGCCTTCGCCCTCGAGCCCGACCAGACCACCGAGCCCTTCGAGACACCGGTAGGATTCCACGTGCTGCGGAGGGTGGAGTAGCGGAGCCCATCGAGCTTCGCGCTAGAGAATGGCCTCGATCTCCTCGCGGATCTGGGCGTCGGTGGTGGGATTGATCTGATCGACCACCATGTGCATCTCCCGGTCGATCAGCTGCAAGCGTGGGAAACCCTCGGCACTACCCACCACGATGTCGGCGATACCCGCGTCGTCGGAAAGGATGGGTGCCGTGATGTCGAAGTATTCCGCCCACTCTTGCAGCACGTCGATGCCAGGCACGTCGCCCTCGAGGTCCTGGGACAGCAGGCTGAGGTACATGAACCCCTGGTCTTCGTACTCGAGCCAGGTCTCGTCCACGTTCTGGGCCAGGGTCTGGCAGACCGCACACCAGTAGGTGGAGTGGTCCAAGACGATGACCGTGCCGTAGAATTGCCAGAGGGAGACCATGTCGCCGTGCTGGTCCATGAGCAGGAAGTCCGGGACGACGTCACCCTCGGCCCAACCCTCACCCACGAGGCCTTCCGGAGGCGCGTTGGTGGTCCAGCCGTTTTCCGGAGCCTCCCAGGACCAGTCTTCTGCTTCCGCGGTGTCCACGGGGCTGTACAGCTGCGGGGTACAGGCGGTGGCGAGCAGGGCAAGGAACGCGACGGGCATGAGGACCTCCGCGGGGAGTCTATCTCCATTCGAAGGCGGTCCGCACCTGAGCCTCGAGGGCTGCCCAGTCGCCGTGAGACCGCCTACCGCCGCTAGCCGAAGCGACACTTCCTCACAGGCCCTCGCCCCCGCAGTGACGGTGTGTAGCTTGCCGGCCATGCTCGACTCCCCTCCCCTCACTCGCGACGCCCTCATCGCTCGCTTCCACGCCTACGGCCAACGCCGAAGCCGCTGGATGGTCGGGGGCGAGTTCGAGTGCCATGCCGTTCGTCCCGACGGCACCCCGGTGCGCTACTTCGATCCCGACGGCATCCGCGACATCCTGAACCAACTGTCCTGGGTCAACGGCTGGCGTGTCATCCGCGAAGGGGACAACCCCATCGGCTTGTGCGGCAAATCCGCACCGGACGGTCCTGGGCCATGCCTCACCCTCGAGCCAGGGGGGCAGGTCGAGCTGTCGGGTTCTCCCCATGTAGATCTGCGGGCACTCCGGGACGAACTGCGGGGCTTCCAGCGCGACCTGGCAGCGGTCGCCAACGAGCTACCCATTCGGTGGATCTCCTGCGGCTACAGCCCCCTGGCACGGATCGAGGACATCTCCTGGGTTCCCAAGAGCCGCTACGACGTGATGAGGGCCTACCTTCCGACACGAGGAGCCCTGGCCCAGCACATGATGAAGGCCACCTGCGCGGTCCAGGCCAACTACGACTACGCGAACGAAGCCGACTGCGCTCGCAAGGTCAAGGCGGTGGCGCGCGTCGCCCCGCTGGTCACCGCCATGTTCGCCAACTCGCCCCTGCGCCAGGGGCAGGCCACGGGCTTCCAGTCCTACCGTGCCCACATCTGGTCCCAGACGGACCCGGACCGCTGCGGCATCCCCCAGTGGCTCGTCGCCGACTACAGCCACGAACGCTGGGTGGACTACCTGCTCGAGGTCCCCATGATGTTCGTCCGCATCGACGGGGAGCACCGCCCGGCGCGGGGGCGCACCTTCCGGAGCTTCCTGGAGCACGGGGTCGACGGAAGCTTCCCGACCATGGAGGACTGGGAGCTGCACCAGACCAGCGTGTTCCCAGAGCTGCGTGTCAAGCGCACCTTCGAGGTCAGGGGCATCGACTGCGTGCGCACGGAGTTGGCTGTGGGCGCGTGCGCTCTCTTCACCGGCATGCTGTACGACGACGTCGCCCTGGACCAGATCATCGAGCTCGGCGCCGACCTGGCCACCCACGGCAGCGCAGCCGATCTACTGGCGCGCGCCGCTCGCGACGGCATGGAGGCGGTCGCTGGGCGACCCTACGCCGCGTGGGCCCGAGACCTCACCACGATCGCCCAACGGGGCCTGGCGAGCTGGCAGCCCGCTTCGCTGTCCCTGCTCGACCCCGTACGGGTCCTGGCGGATTCCGGGCGCAGCCCGGCCATGGCCCTGTTGGATACCTGGCGCGAGGACCCGAGCCCCGAAGGCCTACTGGCCGCCATCGGGCTGGATTAACCCCGCCTCCACCAAGGCCCGGTAGGCCTCGGCCGCTGCCGAGAGCTGGGCCTTCTTCTGGGAACCTGCCCGACCCCTGCCCCACTCGGCGGGTTCGGCACCGTCCCGCGTCACCACCAAGGCCGCGCACTCGAACCACTTCGCGTGGTCGGGACCGCCCTGATCCACGGTGGCATAGGCCGGAAGGGGAAGCCCCCGGGCCTGCAACGCTTCCTGCAGCAGGCTCTTGGGTTCCGCGGCGGCAGAGTAGGCGGCGTCCGCCCGCTCGACCAGGGCTCGCAACAGGGCCAGGGTCGTGTCGTAGCCCACATCCAGGAAGACAGCGCCCACCACGGCCTCGAACACGTTCTCCAGCCTCGTCGCCTCGCCTCGCTGCGCCTCGGCAGCTGGCATGCGCCCTGCGAGCAGCAGGCCCGGACCGTCGAGTCCCAGAGAGCGACCCAGGATCACCTGGTGCCCGCCTCGCACCAGGTTCTTCCGACGCTTGGTGAGGACTCCCTCGCTCGCACCCGGGTAGCGCTCGAAGAGGAACTCGCTGACGACCAGCCGCCAGACGACGTCGCCCAGAAACTCGAGGCGCTCGTTGTCCTCGTGCAGCCCGTGCACATCCCGCAGACCACGGTCGTTGGCGTAGGTGCGATGCACCAATGCTCGCTCGAGCAGCCCGATGTCCCCAAAGCGGTGACCCAGCCTTTCCTGCAGCTGCACGAGCTGCCGCTCACGCTCCTCGCTCATGGTCACTCCTTCGATCTGGTCCCGACGGCGACGAAGGGAGCCAGTCGCCCCACTAACGCGGTGCCTGCGCCGGGCACCCGAGCCAGGTCCTCCAGGGAGGAAAACGGCCCGTTGACCGAACGCTCCTCGACGATGGCGACAGCCATGTCCGCATCGACGCCCGGCAGCGCCTCGAGCTGGCCGAGCGTCGCTCGATTGAGGTCCAAGGGGAGCTCGACCAGCGCGGGCCCTGGCACGAGCTCGTGCGAGACGCCCAATGCCTCCGGTTCGGGGAGCCCAACGATGCCCAGGTAGGGTCGGACTTCGGCCAGCGTGGCCGGGCCGATGCCCCGCACGCGCAGAAGGTCGTCCACCGTCTCGAACGGCCCGCTCGAGTCACGCGCCGCGATGATCGCCTCGGCCTTGGAAGGCCCGATGCCCGGTAGCTGCTGGAGAAGTACGGTATCCGCCGTGTTGGGATCCACCGGCAAGCCCACCAACAGGCGCTCGCCGGAGAGCCATATGCGCACGGCACCATCGGCCAACAGCTCCACACGATAGCCGTGCTGCAGGGGCAGGTCGAGGAAGGGATCTTCGGTGCGAGAGAGGTCTCCGCCCGCCAGCTCGAGGGCCTGCCGCGCGCTGGAACCCGGTGCCACGTGGTGGAGCCCCGGATGGGCCACGTCACCGGCAAGCTCCACGATAATGGACTGCTCGCCCTTCCGTTGGGTTCGCCAAGTCTCACGGACGAGCAAGGCCGCCACCACCAAGAGCAGCAAGACCGCCAGCGCTCGAGCGCGCCGCAAGACGTCACGCTGACCGAGCCCACCACCACCGAAGGGCTTCGCCGGCTCGGCCGCGGATCCCCCGAACGGGGTGTGGCCCCTAGGGGTGCTCAAGCAGAGCCTCGAGCACGCTGTGAAGGGGACCCGTGGCGGCCACGGTGAGCACCCTGCGCTCCGGCGCTCCGGGGATCCAAGCCAGCTCTACCCGCAGGTGGTCAGCGGGCAGCAGCTGCTGCAGCCGGTCCGCCCATTCCACGAGGGAGACTCCATCTCCGGCTAGCGCATCGGGCAGGCCGATCAGCTCGGCTTCCTCTTCGTCGCTCAAGCGGTAGAGGTCGGCGTGAAGCATGGGGAGCCGTCCTCCCTCGTGCAGCCGAGCGAGAATGAAGGTGGGGCTGGTCACGGGTCCCAGGACCCCCAGCCCCTGACCCACGCCTTGGGCCAGCAGCGTCTTTCCTGCGCCCAGGTCGCCCACCAGCGCCAGCACAGCGCCGGGAAAGACGGCGCGCCCCAGGCGCTCTCCGAAGGCCCTGGTCTGGGCTGCCGTGGTGGTGCGGGTGATTGCCATGACGCCTTTCTATCTCCAGCCTGTCCGAGCGCTCAACGAAGCACGGGCACCCAACGAGCGGGGTCGCCGCTGACCAGCACGCCCGCCTGTCCGTCCAAGCGGGCTGGGACCGCCATGCCCTGCTCACCCACCGCGGCTACCAGGAGATCCTGCCAACCGAGCCCGTCCCGCGCCAGCACGTGAGCGTTTTCCGAGGCCGTCACCAGGATCCAGGCGTCCAGACCCTGCCCGACGACTGCCAACTCGCGAGCCGAGAACTCGCCGTCGAACGAAGCGATGGTGCGACCGGTCTTCCAGTCGGGACCGTGGAGCAAGCGGACACGGCCAACGGCCTGGCTGCCGTAACGATAGTGCCATCCATCTCCCACCAGCAGGTCCTGCTCCCCGTGCCGGCCCAGATCGCCGTGAGCCAACGAACGAACGCCCCGGAGGCTGGGCAGGGGGGTCCAGGCGCCGTCCTTCCAGGCCCGCAGGTCACCATCCGAGCGGGGCTCGTCGCCGTACACCCTGCCCACCAACACCCGGTCGCCCAGGGGCATCTGCTCGAGCCCCAAGGAGACGTCCAGCACCGTCTCGAGCTGCCATGGACCGCCATCGGGGACCGGACGGAGCCAACCACCCTCCACGCGCCGGCCATCGGCAAAGGTCGCCATCCACAGGCCGACCGGGAGGACGCGCAGATCCGAAACCTGGTTGCGCGCTCCATCACGTTCCCACAGAAGCCTGGAGCCTTCCTGATCGATCAACCACACCCGGGCGGGAGCCCGTGGAGACCCACGGCCCATCCCGCAGCCCAGCAGGATCTCGTCGAGGCCGTCACCATCCACGTCACCTCGGGCCACCACCTGGGCCAGGCCGCCCAACTCCAAGCGCTGATCGCCCCAGGTGGCGACTTCGTCCTGGATCAGCACGAGGCTGTCGTCACCATCGCCATCGAGGTCACCGGCGGCCACCGCGGTCGCCGCAGCGAGATCGCGCGGTGTACCGAGACTGCGTGGCCCGAAGGGATCGGGATGGGTGCAAGCGCCCGCGAGAAAGGGGAGCGCGGCGAACGGAATTGCGCAGTGCGCGCGGACGAAGGGACGCGGCATGGACCAGGCCTCCCACACTCGGAATCGCCAGGCCCTGGTAGTTCCTCCCCGCAGCCTCCGCAACGAACAAGGGCACTCCGCGCCGTGCCACCGGGGTGTGGGTGTGGTAGCTTTTTTACCCAGTGACCCTGGAGGAATGCGTGACCGCGGCTACGAGCGCGACCCTGGCCGAAGGACGCTACCGCTTGATCGAGGTGATCGGCTCGGGGGGCATGGCCTCCGTGTATCGGGCCTTCGACGCCCGACTCCAGGTGCCACGCGCCATCAAGGTCCTGCTCCCCGCCCTTGCAAACCGACCGCGCCTGCGCGCGCGCTTCGAGGCCGAGGCGCGCACCATGGCCCTGCTCGAGCACAGAAACATCGTACGGGTCTACGATGTCGGCTCCGAAGGCACGCGGGTCTACATCGTGATGGAGCTCGTAGATGGGGGCAGCCTGGTGGATCGCCTCGAGGAAAGTGGCCCCCTCCCCGCCCGCCAGGCGGTGGATGTCTGCCTCCACGTCCTCCGAGGCCTGTCCGTGGCCCACAGCCGCAGCATCGTGCACCGAGACATCAAGCCGCACAACGTGCTGCTGACGGCCGACGGTGAGGTGCGCGTCACCGACTTCGGTATCGCTCGCCTTGCGCAGAGCAACGACAACCTCACCAAGACGGGCGCCGTCATGGGCACCTGGGGTTTCATGGCCCCGGAACAACGGGCCGACTCCAAGGGGGTAGACCCCCGGGCCGACCTGTACGCGGTGGCTGCGACGCTGTACAGCTGCGTCACCAACGAAACCCCGATGGACCTGTTCGCTGCCGAGCTCGACTCGTCCATGCTGTCCAGAGTTCCGTCTCCTCTGGCCGATGTCATCCGCAAGGCCACCCGCTACGACCGCGAAGAGCGCTACACCGACTGCGCCGACATGGCCGCAGCCTTGACCGAGGTCCGCGACAAGCTCCCACAGATCCCGGCGGACGCCCCGTCCCTCGCCATCCACCCGCTCTGGGCGACCCCCGAACAGCCCTTACCTTCGACCCGCCCCCCCGCCGACTCTCCCTCCGATCGCCAGAGCGCAGACCTGGCCGAGCCCCCCGCACCCGACCCGTCCACGGCCAACGAGGCCCCACCGGAGACCGAAGAGGTCGGCTCACCCCCCACCATGGTGCCCGACCGCACGCCGCCCCCCCCCTCCAGGGACAACTTCACCTTCGACGCCCTCGGGGGGGACACCTCGTTGGACGAGCTGGAGGCCAGGGCCGAGGCCGCGATACGGCCCACGCTGGACAACGAGGACGATCCATCACCCCAGGCATCCGAGCCCATCGCGCCCCCCCCGGTCCGCAAGACGGTGCTTCCCGGTGATCCACCGGACGAACCACCGCGCCGCCGACCGTGGCTGCTACCCATCGCGGTCCTGGGCTTGGGCACGTGCGGCACCGCCCTCGCCATCGGCGGCTGGTACGCCCTGGACCTGAACGAACCCGCGATCACCCAAGCCACTCACGATCCCGGACAGCTCCCAGACACCACCCCCCCACCAGGGCCCGACCCCGATCCCCCACACGAACCCGATCCCGATCCCCCCATCGACCCCGATCCCGATCCCCCACCCTCCCCGCGCAAGCACCGTCAGAACGGCCGTCCGTCAGC
>CAZVHW010000340.1:1987-8512 GCA_964626835.1 uncultured Enterobacterales bacterium | reverse complement strand
CCGCACTCTTCAGTGCGCGTCGTCGGCCCAGGATCCCACTGGCGGCGCTGTCACCACGGCCCAGACGCACGAGGCCTGATGGCTCGACCCGTTGACCCGCAGCGGTGACTGCCAAACGGCCTTCGGGGGCCACGGCGAGAGCCTGCTCGAGGTCGTCACACAGCGCGCAGTCTCCGAGCACCGCCCCGAGAGCCCGTCTCGCGCGCGCCGTGCCACCAACTCCCGTGGCGAATCCACGCCCGGGCTCCCCAGTGTCTGGCGGTTGTATCAACAGCCACGCCGCGCCTTCCCCTGCGACACCGACCGCCTCGACCAGAGCCTCCAGGCTAGGGACCACGACCAGGTTGGCTCGATCCCCGAGTGCGGCGGCGAGGGGCGCGAGCAGCGTGTCGGAAACATCCAACTCCTCGACCAGGGCGAACGCTTCCGGCAAGGCCTCGAGCACCAGGCGAGATGCGTCGGCCAGGCCTTCGTGCCGCTCCCGAAGCTGGCGAAGAGCATTCTGCTGGCCGGTGGCCGCCGCCAGCGCACGCTCACACTTCATCAAGGCCTGCTCGGTGGTCTGGCAGCTCCGTGCGGCTTGACTCAGCGTGCCCTCGTGCCCCTGCTGGGCCGCGTGAGCTTCGCCGACCGTGACCAGGAGTGCTTCGCTGCGAGCCCGCACGCGGCCTCGTAGCGACACCGCCTCGACCAGGACCTTGTCGAGCGCCTCGGCCTCTGCGCGCGCCACGTTCAGTTCGCGCTGTTGCCCCGCGAGATCCTGGTTCGTACGCACCTGCAGATCTCGCAGACCATCCAACCTCGTGCGAGCGCGCTCGACCACCGCCCGCCGCTCGAACACGAGCTTGCGCGTGGCTTCGCGCTCCACACGAAGCCGCTCGAGCCTGCCGGCCACGGTCGAGGTGCGCTCTGCCTGCTCTACCGCCGCCTGCCGGGCCTGAACGTCCGCTCGAGACGTCGCATCGAGGTGAGCTTCGCAAGCTGCCAGCTCGCGCTCCAGGTCGCGGATGCGCGACGCACCTTGCTCGACTTCGGACGCGAGCCGCTGCGCTCGCTCTTCGAGATCGAGCCGCTCGCGCTCCTGATACTGCCGCGCCGACTCGAGCTCCCTGCGAGTGGCTTCGAGCTCCGCGAGGCGATCCCGCAATCCACCCACCACGTGCTCCACCACGGTCGCCTGTTCCCGCTCGCGCTCAGAGTCCGACTCGCAGCGCCCCAGGGCTCTCACCTTGCGCTCCAGCTCGAGCTTGGCGGAGCGGCGGTCGGCATTGAGCGCGCGGCGATCAGCCATCAGCGCGCCGTAGCGTACCAAGGCGAGAAGCAGGGTGCCCTGGCGCACGATGGCTCGAAGGCGCCGGAACCGTGCCGCGCGGTCTACCTGGCGGCCCAGCTGCTCGAGACGCCGCTCCAGATCCTCGACCACGTGGGCGGAGCGCTCGAGATTCTGCAGGGTGGCGTCGAGGCGACGCAGGGTCTCTGCGCGACGGGCCTTGAAGCGAGAGGTTCCGGCAGCTTCCTCTACCAAGGAACGTCGATCCTGCGCGTTGGCTACCACGACCGACCCAATGCGCCCTTGTTCGATGAAGCTGTAGAAGCGGCTGCCCGCGCCGGTGTCGAGGAAGAGATCCTGGACATCGCGAAGGCGCACACGTTGTTGGTTGACGCGGTACTCGGAGCCCCCGCCCCGCGTGAGACGCCGCGAGACGAGCAGCTCGTCGAACCGCGCCCATTCCCCCGCAAAAGGCCGGTCACCCGCGGCGAAGGTGAGGCTGACGCGGGCCAAGTTCATGGGAGCGCGGGCTTCCGAGCCGTTGAAGACCACGTCCTCCATGGCCTGGCCTCTCAGCTCCTTCGCGGACTGCTCGCCGATGCACCACTTGACCGCGTCGAGCACGTTGGACTTTCCGCAACCGTTGGGCCCAACCACCCCGGAGATGCCCTCACCGAAGTGGAAGACCACCCTGTCCGGGAAGGACTTGAAGCCATGGATCTCGAGCTTTCGGATGTGCATTCGGAGAAAAGCGGCGCGATTCCTGCGTCTACGTCGGCTGGTACCTTTCTCCCATACCCTGCGAAGCGCCCACGAAAAAGAGGCGCCGCAATAATCCGCAGGCTGCGGCCGTAGTGCGTTCGCACGCGTTCTTCCCCCGGAGCCCGAGCCATGGTCCCCGCCGTTCGAGAAACCACCGCCTTGACGCGCCCCCGTCGCGACGTCCTCACCGCCTACATCCTCCTCGCCCCGGCCTTGTTCGGACTGTCGGGTCTCCACCGCTTCTACATGGGACGCTGGGTTAGCGGGCTGATCTGGCTCGTCACAGGCGGCATATGCGGCATCGGCACGATCATCGACCTGGTGATGATGCCCCGAATGGTGGACGACCACAACCGTGGCGCCCCTGGCTGGTAGCTCAGATCACTCGCAGCTTCTTCGCGACCGTGCCCAGCCCCACTCGAGGATTTCGAGAACCGACCCGGACCGACTCAGCCGAGGAGGATTCCCGCGATGGTCCCGGTCATGAAGGCCGCCAGGCTGCCGCCGATCATGGCTCGCAGCCCCAGCTCGGCCAGCTCACGCATGCGACGGGGAGCGATGCCACCGATGCCCCCCAGCTGGATGCCGATGGACGCAAAGTTGGCGAAACCGCACAGTGCGTAGCTCGCGATGATGGCGCTGCGCTGACTCAACACGGGCGTGCTGGAGTTGATGAGATCGCCCAGGTGGATGTAGGCGATGAACTCAGTCAACACGATCTTTTCTCCCAGAAGCGTCCCCACGATGGACGCCTCGCTCCAAGGCACCCCCATCGAGAACGCGATGGGCGCGAACACCCAACCCAAGATGCGCGACAGGGACAGCGACTCGCAACCCTCCATGAACCAGCCCAGGGACACACCGTCGGCGCAGAAGCCCACGGGCACCCAAGTCAATCCCCAATCGACCAGGGCGATGAGGCCCACGAAGGCGACCAGCATGGCGGCCACGTTGATGGCTAGCGCCATGCCCTCCTGGGCGCCGCGGGCTGCGGCCTCGATGACGTTGCCGTCACTTCCGCGCGCTGCCGCGAGCGATCCGCCAGCGGTGACGGGGTTCCCCGTCTCGGGCAACATGACCTTCGAGATGGCTAGCGCCGCGGGAGCGCTCATGATCGACGCGGTGACCAGGTGCCCGGCGATGCCGGGGATGTCCTTCAGGAAGCCGACGTAGGCGGCCATGACACCGCCCGCCACCGTCGCAAAGCCGCCGGTCATGACGGCGTGAAGCTCCGAGCGGGTCATCTTGTCGATGAAAGGCTTGACCACCAGCGGTGCCTCGGTCTGTCCGACGAAGATGTTTGCCGCTGCCGAGAGGCTCTCGGCCCCGCTGACCCCCATGGTGCGTTGCATCACCCAAGCCAGCCCAGACACGACGCGCTGCATGATCCCCAGGTGGTAGAGGATGTTCATCAGGCTGGAGAAAAAGATGATGGTCGGCAGGATCCAGAAGGCGAAGGTCTTGACGGGCGGTGAGATGCGCCCGATGAAGGTCTCCGGTTCCCCCGTGGGCCCGAGGATCTGATGGATCTCGGTGGTCTGGAAGACGAAGTCGGCGCCCGCTTCCGAGAACGACAGCAGCCGCGTCACACCCCCGTCGACCACCACGAAGAAGAAGTCGGACAGCCCCGGTGACAGCACGATGATGCCCAGCACCAGCTGCAGCACCACGCCCCAGATGACAGGGCGCCACTTCACCTCCCAGCGGCTCTCGGACAGCAACCAGGCCAGGCCGATCATCACGAAGATTCCCAGGAAGCTCAGGCCCCGCTCGAGCAGCGTGGCTTGGCCCTCGACAAAGTTGCCTTCGGCCAGGGCCGTCGCTGGAAACACGAGCACGAGCAGCAGGGGCAAGAAGCGCATCGTACCTCCGACCTAACGAATAACGTCCAACACCAGAGGCACGACCGGGGAGCTATCACCGTCGATGTGGTAGGCCCGTCGTGTCAGCGTGAGGGCCCGTTCGAGGCCACGCTCCGCGTGGTGGAGCTCGGCCAAGACATCACCCGCCTGCACGGGATCCCCGCGCTTCGCCCGTAGCTGCAAGCCTACACCGGGCAGGATGGGCTGATCGGCCCGTTCACGACCGGCACCGAGTTGGAAAGCCGCCATGGCGATGTCCATGGCGTCCAGCCGCTGGACGACACCGCTGCGTTCCGATCGCAGCTCGGTGATCTGGACCCGCCCCGCCATGCTGGCGTAGTCCTCGAGCGCCGCCACGCTCCCTCCGTGGGCCTCGACCATGCGGCAGAAGCGAGGATAGGCCGCACCGGACCGGAGCAGCTCCGCTGCCCGCGGATCGTCCGCCAGAGCCACCGTGATGTCGAAGAGATCCCGAGGTCCGCCGCCCTTCAGGGCCGCCACCGACTCGCGGACCTCGAGGGCGTTCCCGACGGCGAGGCCCAGGGGCTGGGACATGTCGGTGAGCAGCGCACGGGTATCGACGCCGCAACCCTGACCGGTACGAACCAAGCTGGTGGCCAGAGCCCGCGCCTGGTCGAGGTCCTTCATGAACGCCCCGGCACCCACCTTCACGTCGAGCACCAACGCATCGATGCCCTCGGCCACCTTCTTGGAGAGGATGGAGGCGGTGATGAGCGCCACCGACGGTACCGTACAGACCTCGTTGCGCAGGGCGTAGAGGAGCTTGTCGGCGGGCGCCACCTCTCCGGTCTGGCCGTTGATGAAGCAGCCGGCCTCGTCGAGGATTTCGCGCAGCCGCGTCGCGGGGAGATCCGTGCGATAGCCCGGGATGGCCTCGAGCTTGTCGAGGGTGCCACCCGTGTGGCCCAGACCGCGACCGCTGATCATCGGCACCCGCTTGCCCAACTCCACCAGCAGCGGGGCCAACACTAGCGAGACCTTGTCGCCCACGCCACCGGTGCTGTGCTTGTCCACGAAGGGGCCCTCGATCCCGTCCCAGGCGAGTCGGTCACCCGAGTCCACCATGGCATCGGTCAGGGCTACCTTTTCGACCTCGTTCAGTCCCTGCACGTAGGCGTAGGCCAACCAGGCCGCAGCCTGCGCGCGGCTGACCTCGCCACCGACGAGGGCGCGAACGAAGGCCGCGATCCGCTCACGGGTATGGACGCCCCCGTCGCGCTTGTTCTCGAGAAAGGGGTGGATGGAGAAAGACAAGGGGCCTCCTGTCAGCGCGAGGCTCAACCCGCGGAACCCCCCAACTTAGCCAGGAAGCCACTGCCTGAGTCCAGTGGACCGACGCCGAGGTGATCGGCGACGGTGGCGCCGACATCCGCAAGCGTTGCGCGGCGGCCGAGCGCATCGCCCACCCCGCCCGGCCGAAGAGCGAGGATCGGGACGTACTCTCGCGTGTGATCCGAGCCCGGATGGCACGGATCGTTGCCGTGGTCCGCGGTGATGATCAAGATGTCGTCCGGCCCCAGTGCGCCGAGGATCTCCGGCAGGCGCAGATCGAAGGCTTCGAGGCCCCGAGCGTAGCCGACGGGATCGCGCCGGTGTCCCCACAACATGTCGAAGTCCACCAGGTTTGCGAAGACGAGGCCAGCGGGCTGGCGGGCCAGAACCTCGAGCAGGCGGTCCACGACGGCGGAGTTGTTGCCAGCCTTGACGGCCCGCGAGAAGCCCCGACCGCCGTAGAGATTGACCACCTTGCCCACACTCGTGACGGCCTGTCTGGCCGCGAGCAGCAGGTCGAGCACGGTATCCATGTCGGGTTCAACGGCGAAGTCCTTGCGGTTCTCGGTGCGATGGAACGCACCCGGCTCACCCAGGAAGGGGCGGGCGATGACCCGGGCGACCTGCAGGGGAGCCACGATGTCGAAGGCAAGCTCGCAGATGCGGTACAGCTCGGGCAGCGGGATGACCTGTTCGTGGGCGGCCACCTGGAAGACCGAGTCGGCGGAGGTGTAGACGATGGGTAGACCCGTACGCAGGTGCTCGGCGCCGAGATCGTCGATGATCACGGTGCCGCTCGCCGCGTAGTTGCCCAGGCTGCCGCGCCCGATGGCGGCGTGGAAGGGATCCATGACCGCGGGCGGGAAGCCATCGTGGAAGAAGGCGAAGGGCTCCGTTCGCACCAGTCCCGCCAGCTCCCAGTGCCCGGTGACCGAGTCTTTCCCCGGAGATGCGAGGGCTGCGCGGCCCCACGCCGCCCGAGGGTTCTGGACGGCTGGGACACCCTGCACGAGGTGGATGTTGCCCAAGCCCAGTGCCTGCAGGTTGGGAAGCTCGAGCCCCCCCACGGCGGCGGCGCAGTGGCCCAGGGTGTCCGATCCGGCGTCACCCCAGTCGGCAGCGTCGGGCATGGCACCCACACCTACCGAGTCGAGCACGACGATGATGGCTCGGTTCATGGTTCACCTCGGTGGGAAGCAGGGGTCCCTAGTACCCACCCTTGCCGGCGCCGCCAGTGACGATCGCTACGCTGGCGGAAGCTCCCACGCGCGTGGCACCTGCGGCCACCAGGTTCTCGATGTCCTTGGCGGTCCTGACGCCGCCGGAGGCCTTGATGCC
>CAZVHW010000340.1:0-1977 GCA_964626835.1 uncultured Enterobacterales bacterium | reverse complement strand
ACGGATGAGCGCCACGTCTTCGACCGTGGCCCCGCCACCGCCGAACCCGGTGGAGGTCTTGACGAAGGCCGCGCCCCCAGCCTTGCACAAGGCCGAGGCCGCTACCTTTTCGTCGCGGTCGAGCATGGCGGTCTCGAGGATGACCTTGACCGGACGTCCCTGGGACGCGACGACTACCTGGCGGATGTCCTCGAGAGCGGTGTCGTAGTCACCACTCTTGAGGGCGCCGATGTTGAGGACCATGTCGATCTCGGCCGCGCCGGCCGCGATGGCGTGGCGTGTTTCGTCTGCCTTGCCCTGGATGCTCATGGCGCCAAGGGGGAAGCCGACCACGCAGATGGGCATGACGCTGCTGCCATCGAGCAAGCGCGCCGTCAAGCCGATCCACGTCGAGTTGACGCACACCGAAGCGAAACCGTACTTGCGCGCCTCCGCGCAGACGCGCTCGATGTCCTTGCGAGTCGAGGTTGGCTTGAGCAGCGTGTGATCGATGAGCCTGGCCAGATCTCGGGGAGGGGCACCCTGAAGAGGCGAAGCACCGTCGAGACCGAGACGAGCGACCCCTGCGGACAGCGCCAGCCGGGCCGCCGACTCGTCCTGCCAGGTGCCCCGCACCTCGGGCAGGGGGGGCGCCTGTTCTTCCTGCAACCGCGCGCGCACGCGCTCGACGATGCGATCCACCACGACGTCCAGCTCTGAGCTCATGGCTGACTCCAGGGTCTAGGCCCATTCCTATTCCGCGGGCCCCCTTCCGGCATCCGCTGGCCCCGCGACGGGCCTGTCGATCCTCTGGTGGCCCCGGGCCCGTTGGTGGTACCATCCGAGCGTCGGGCTCCGCCCGCGCGACGTGCCACCCTCCCCGCGCGTGTCCCGAGGAGCACCCCTATGCTCTCTGCCAGCACTGAGTCTCTTCGCCCCAACCGCACGGTTGGCTGGCGCGGCCTCCCTGTCCTCCTCGCCGTCGTGGCCCTGCCTCTGGCCGCACGAGCCGTCTCCGGCTCCGACGACAACTATGGTTGGCGCGACGTGGACGACGCAGACGGACCTCCCTACTCCCACGTGGATCTCTCCTCGACGGGTGGTACCGACCTTGGGCTGGGCACGGGTGACTCCGCTACGCTGACGCTACCCTTCACGTTTCCTTTCTATGGAACGGACTGGACCGAGATCACCGTGCACTCCACCGGTGTGGTGTCGATGGGTTCTGGCAGCAACGATCCCGGCGGCTTCGCTGCCGCAGGCGGCTGCGTGGCCGACGGCACGGTGAGCGACGCCTTCGTCGCCCCGCTGTGGGACGACTGGGACCTCGATCTCGGCGGCGCCGTCTACTACCAGACCTGGACCGATTCCATCTTCGTTCAGTGGGCAGACATCTACAGAGACAGCGCCACCACCTCTTCACAGGACTTCGGGGTCTGGCTGCACGCCAACGGCGAGATCCACATCATGTTCGACGACCTGTGGGGTGGAACCAGCGACCTTTCCTACGGGCGACTCGGAGCGACCGGCGTTCAAGACGGGAGCGAAGGTGTCTCCCTGGCCTGTGGCGCCGGGCAGTTCAGCACCGCCGACGACGGCGTCGCCCTCACCCCGCTAGGCATGCGCCACCTGCAGGGCGCCATGCCGGTGGACGACTGGGCCGATGCATTCTTGAACGGCGACGGCGCGTCCGATCGTTTCGGCTGGTCCGTGGACATCACCCCCGACCTGACGGGCGACGGGGTGGACGATCTGCTCGTGGGCGCTCCCTACGACGACGACGGTGCCTCGAACGCCGGCACGGTCTGGCTCTTCGCGGGTGGCGAGGATCTCGCAGGCGATCTGGGCTCCGCGGACGCCACCGTGTCGTTCACGGGCGATGCGAGCGGCGACCAGCTGGGCGCCTCGGTCCACGGAGGCGGCGACCTCGATGGCGATGGTCTCGACGACGTGATCGTGGGCATCCCATACGGCGAATACAGCTCGCGAGACGAGGGC
>CAZVHW010000339.1:7958-8522 GCA_964626835.1 uncultured Enterobacterales bacterium | reverse complement strand
GGTAGACCGCAGGATCGCCATCGTCGCAGTCGGTGTCGTCGGCGACGTAGCCATCGGGGGCCTCGCATGCATTGGCCGCGACCGCGGCGTCTCCGTAGCCGTCGCCGTCCGTTTCGGCGTACCAGGTCGCTGCGTCGGTTGCGTCGTCATCGTCTACCACCCCGTCACAGTCGTCATCTACGCCGTTACAGAGCTCCTCGGCTCCCGGGTGGATGGTGGGATCGTCGTCGTCGCAGTCTTGCGCCGTGACGGAGCCGTCTCCGTCGCGGTCCGACTGTGCGGTTTCTTCTCCGCATCCCAACATCGATACTGCCAGTATCAGGGCCATGGACATCGACTTTACGGGGCCTCCTCTCTCGTCCAGCACGAATGCCGTGATTTCGGCACTTGCGGGTTCTAGCATGTCGGTGGAGAGAATGCGGAAATGGGATCCGGGCCACTCGCGCTTCCCTTGGGTGCGAGTTGTGGGGGTGGACCAGGCCGATCGGCCCGCCCCCGAAAAACTTAATTGTTGGTGTCTGACACCGCTGTCTTGACACCGCTGTGGTGTCCGCTGTCTTACGA
>CAZVHW010000339.1:0-7858 GCA_964626835.1 uncultured Enterobacterales bacterium | reverse complement strand
ACCGCTGGGCGGGATGTCGGGCGAGAGATGGCGTATCGGTTCGCATTACGAACCGCTGGGCGGGATGTCGGGCGAGAGATGGCGTATCGGTTCGCATTACGAACCGGTGGGCGGGATGTCGGGAAAACGAACGGGCATCCCGTCCCGTGGTAGCATCACCCCCTGTCAAACAGCCCGTTCGATTGGGGTTGATCCCATGGCACGTCACGTCCTCCTCGCCTTCTCCGCCGCCCTGATCGCCGGCTGTCCGGACCAGAGCGTCACGGCGGTCAACGCCCACCCCGAGGCCACCGTCACGTCGCACGCGACCGGAGACGTGTTGCTCGAGGGTGACACCGTCGCGTTTCAGGGGATCGTCAGCGATCCGGACCATCAAACGGAGGATCTGCTGGCCACCTGGAGCCTGGGCGGCGAGGAGATCTGCGAGGCGGCCGCGCCCACGGCAGACGGGGTGACCTCCTGTGGTGCGACCATCGACCTGGAGGACACGTCCCTGACCCTGGCCGTGGTGGATCCGAAGGGCGGAGCCGGCGCCGCGGTGCTGAGCTTCGAGGTCACGCCCACCGACGCCCCGGACGTGTCCATCGACTCGCCGGAGCCCGGCGGGATCTACTACAGCGATCAGCTCGTCAGCTTCGAGGGTGTGGTCGATGACGCCGAGGACGAGCCCGACGAGCTGACGGTCTGGTGGGAGAGCAGCATCGAGGGGGAGCTCTCGGTCGACGCGGACCCGGACTCCAGCGGCGAGGTGCAGGGCACCGGGTATCTGGACGAGGGGGAGCACGCAGTCTCGCTCCACGCCCAGGACAGCGCGGGCAAGACCGGCAGCGACAGCGTGGTGATCACGGTGGGTCCATCCAACAGCGCGCCCGGCTGTGAGATCACCGCCCCCGAGAGCGGCAGCTCGGGCGAAGAGGGGGCGCTGGTGACCTTCGAGGCCGTGGTCTCGGACGCGGACGTGTCCGCGGATTGGCTCGAGGTGACCTGGAGTAGCGACTGGGACGGTGCGCTCGGCACCAGCACCCCCAGCAGCGCGGGGGAGCTGGCGTTCTCCATCTCGGACCTCTCCGTGGCCACCCACAGCATCACGATCGTGGTCAGCGACGAGATCGGCGCCACCTGCACGGACTTCGTCCTCTACACCGTGGGTACCCCACCCGAGATCTCGCTCATCTCTCCGGCGAGCGGCGAGGTGTACAACGACGGTGAGTCCATCACCTTCAGCGCCGAGGTCAGCGACAACGAGGACAGCCCCTCGGCGCTCGAGATGTCCTGGGACTCCAGCGTGGATGGCACGCTCTCCACCCAGGGGGCCGACAGCTCCGGGTTGGCCCAGTTCACCAGCAGCACCCTGTCTACCGGCGAGCACACGCTCACGGTCAGCGTCACCGACTCGGCGGGGCTGTACTCCACGGCGTTGGTCACCTTCACGGTCAACGCCCTGCCCACGGCGCCTTCGGTGAGCATCAGCCCCGATCCGGCGACCACCGCCAGCTCGCTTACGGCCACCGCCAGCGGCAGCAGCGATCCCGACGGTAGCGGCACGGTGACCTACGCCTACGCCTGGTACGAGTCGGGGGTGCTCTCCTCGGCCAGCACCTCGGCTTCCTTCCCGTCCAGCGCCACCACCAAGGGCCTGACCTACCGCGTGGTGGTCACCCCCAGCGACGGCACCGGAGACGGCGACACGGGCGAGGCCGAGATCACCATCGACAACAGCGACCCGGTCATCGCGACTCCCAGCATCAGCCCCTCGTCGGGCGTCACCAGCACCGAGACCCTGACCTGCTCGGCCACGGCCACCGACGCCGACGGTGACACGCCCACAATCGACTACGCCTGGAGCAACGGTGGCACCAGCCTGGGTACGGGCTCCAGCCTGGCCCTCAGCTCCGCCACCGCCACCCCCGGTGACACCATCACCTGCACCGCCACGGCCACGGACGACGAGGGCACCACGGACAGCGACACCGTCTCGGTGACGGTGGACAACAACGCCCCCACCGTGGACAGCGTCACCATCAGCCCGTCGACCGGGGTGACCACCAGCACCACCCTGACCTGCACGGCCACGGCCAGCGACCTCGACGGCGGAAGCCCGACCATCACCTACGCCTGGAGCAACGGGGGAAGCAGCCTGGGTACGGGTGCCAGTGTCACCTTGACGGCGGCCAGCAGTTCGCCGGGGGACAGCGTCAGCTGTACGGCCACGGCGACTGATAGCGACGGCGGGACCGCCAGCGACAGCGCCTCGGTTACGGTCGAGAACAGCGATCCGACGGTGGACAGCGTGGTCATCAGCCCGTCCAGCGGCGTCACCACCAGCGAGACCCTGACCTGCACGGCCACGGCCAGCGATCCCGACGGCGGCAGCCCGACCTCGAGCTATGCATGGAGCAACGGCAGCACCAGCCTGGGCACGGGCGCGAGCCTGACCCTCACCTCTTCCACCAGCGCTCCCGGTGACAGCATCGCCTGCACGGCCACGGCCACGGACAGCAACGGCGGCACGGGGACCGCCAGCACCTCGGTGGCGGTCGTCAACAGCGCTCCGAGTGTCACCGGCGTGTCCATCAGCCCCGATCCGGCCTATGCGGCGGACACGCTCTCTTGCGCCTACAGCGGCTACTCGGATCCGGACGGTGATGCCGACGCCAGCACCATGGCCTGGACGGTGAACACCGTCGCCGCTGGTAGCGGCTCGAGCCTGAGCGGTGGCTTCGTGGGTGGTGACACCGTCAGCTGTGCCGTCACACCCTCCGACGGTAGCGACACGGGCACGCCCGTCTCCGACAGCCTGGTGGTGAGCAACACTCCGCCCGAGCTGGACGACGTCACCCTGAGCCCCGATCCCGCCTACGAGGGCGACACCTTGACCTGCACGCCGGGCAGCTACGCGGACGACGACGGAGACACGGCCACGTTCAGCTACACCTGGGACGTGGCCGGGGTGGATCCGGGCGTCACCACCTCCACGCTCTCCTCGACCTACTTCGACCGAGACGAGACCGTCGTCTGCGGCGCGACCCCCAACGACGGTACGGACGACGGTTCGATGGTGGGCTCGAACGGCGTCACCATCTCGAACTCGGCGCCCTCCATCACCTCCGTCACCGTCAGCCCCACGAGCCCATCGACCTCCGACACCCTGACCTGCTCCTACAGCGGCTACAGCGATGCGGACGGCGACTCGGACGCCAGCACCTATGCCTGGACCGTCGATGGTGCGGCTGCGGGCAGCGGGAGCACCCTGGGCGCCACCTTGTCTTCCGGCGACGTGGTGGTCTGCACGGTCACGCCCCACGACGGCACCGATGCGGGCGCGGCCCTGTCCGACAGCGTGAGCGTGGCCAACACCCCACCCGAAGTGGACTCGGTGACGCTGAGCCCCACCAGCGCGTACACCGATGACGTCATCTCCCCCTCGGTCTCCACCAGCGACGGCGACGGCGACACGGTGAGCGTGAGCTACCAGTGGTACGTGGACGGGACCGCGGTGGGCGCGACGGGCACCAGCCTGGATGGGGCCAGCTACTTCGACAAGGACCAGGACGTGTACGTAGTCGTCACCCCGAACGACGGGACCGAGGACGGCACGGCCGTCTCCTCGAGCAGCGTGACGGTGCTCAACACGGCCCCCGAGGCGCCGGTGATCTCCGTCGATCCAGCGGATCCCTCGGCGGGCGTGGACGACCTGACCTGCCTGGTCGATACGGATTCCACCGACGCCGATGGCGACAGCGTCACTTACACCACGTCCTGGACGGTGGACGGGGTGAGCTACGCCTCGGGTGGCAGCGCCGATACCGCCGACACGGGCGCCTGGTCCGGCCCGAGCACCACCACCTGGACCGATGACACGGTCCCGGCCGAGGACACCTTGCCCGGTGAGGAGTGGATCTGCACGGCGACCCCGAACGACGGGGACGACGACGGGGCTGCCGCGGATGCCAGCGTGACCATCGCGTCGTCCGAGACCTGGACGGGGGTGATCGAGATGCCGTCCACCGACACGGTCGACGGCTTCAACCACGGGGAGTGGTCGACCTTGAACGGGGACGGCCGCGTAGCCAGCCGCATCGTCCTCACCCAGGGCTGCGCCAACCCCATCCTGGCGCTGTACCAGCACTCCAGCGCCGACACGTCGATCCACGGCTCGTACTACGTGATGGACGCCTCGGGCACCGAGCTCGACTACACCTCCTTCGACTACTATTCAGGCTGCAACGACTGCTGGATGCCCCACTCCACACGCTTGTCGCTGACCATGAACGCCGGCACCACCTACTACCTGGGCTTCCAGAACGGTACGGGGATCGGCGACATGTCGGGCCCGTCCATCTACCTGGACAGCAGCTCCCGGACCGTGGACATCGCCACCTTCGACGATCCCCGCGCCGATCAGCCCGGGGCGGACATCCGCGGCCTCGCCTCTACCTCGGTCAGCTGGCAGAACCGTTGGAGGGTGGACTGCGAGTGATGGGTGCATCGAGCCTGGATCGGCGCCGTAGACGGTGTCCATCACGCCCACCCAGCGGCCCTGGTCGTCGAAGACAGCGCCACCGGAGTAGCCGTTGATGGTGTCCATGTCGGCCAGGAAGGCGGCTTCCGAGATGATCCCTCGGTGTTGGGGATCGCCGGCCTCGTCTCCACCCCGCTCGGAGGGGCAGTCGGCTTGGATGCGCCAGTCGTCCTGGGCACCCGTGGTGGAGCAGAGGGGGGCGAGCGCGGGGTTGGGCTCCCCTCGCAAGAGCTATGGCAACAGCCCCCGAACCAACCCCTCGCACTCTCCCAGGGTCATGATCCTGGGCACGGGGTATTCGGGATGCGCCTCTTCGAGCGCGCGCTTCGCGATCAGCGGGATGTCCTCTTCTTTCAGCTGCTCGATGGTCGAGGGGATGCCCATCGCCTCGTTCAGGCTCTTGACCTTGTCGATGAAGAGACGCGACAGCTCTTCTTCGGACTGGTCCTGGGTTCCGATCCCTCCAGCCACGGCCAGCGCTGCCAGCTTGACTTGGGCGGCTTGTCGGCTGAACTCGAGGACGTGGGGCAGGATGATGGCGTTGGCAAGGCCGTGGGGGACGCCGTACAGGCCGCCCATGTTGTGGGCGATGGCGTGGACGTAGCCGACGTAGACCCGGGTGAAGGCGGCGCCGCCGTAGAACGAGGCGAGGGCCATGTCGGTGCGGGCCTTGATGTCCGTGCCGTCGTTGTAGGCCTTTTCGAGGCTGTCGAAGACCAGTCGCGTGCAAGCCTCGGACTTTTCGTCGGTGTAGGCGGTGCCGTTGATGCCGATGTAGGCCTCGACGGCGTGGGTGAGGGCGTCCATGCCGGTGCCCGCGGTGATGTGGGGGGGGAGCCCCACCATGAGGTTGGGGTCCAAGACGGCGATCTTGGGCATCAGCTTGAGATCGCTGATTGCGAACTTCTGGTGGGTTTCGGCGTCGGTGATGACCGCGGCGATGGTGGTCTCGGAGCCGGTGCCCGCGGTGGTGGGAACGCAGAACAGGGGCGGGGTGGGCAGGAAGACCTTGAAGAGCCCTTTCATCATGCGGACGGACATGTAGGGATTGCCCACACGGGCCGCGATGATCTTGGCGCAGTCCATGGGCGAGCCGCCACCGAAGCCCACGATCGCCTCGCACCCGCTCTGCCGGTAGACGTCGCGGCCATGTTCGACGTTTTCGATGGTGGGGTTGGGCTGCACGTCCGCGAAGAGTGTGTACCGGATGCCGTTGTCGTCGAGGGCTTGGCGGAAGCCGTCCACCAGCCCGAGCCCAACCAGCACCTGGTCCGTCACCACGAGGACGTTCTTGTGGCCCCTGATCGCGATGTTTTCGGCCAACTTCTCGACGCTTCCGGGGCCGGTCAGCAGCACGGGTTGGGGGAAGGGCATGACAGCCCCGACGGTCTTCATCGCGCGGTGGAAGACCCGGTATCCTCTCTTCTTCAGAGGCCAGAGCATGGTGCCGTACTCCTGTGGGTGGCGGCGGGTTGGGCGAGCTGGGTCGACCTTCGCGAGAAGGAGCGACGGGGGCCCTTATCCGCGAGGGTCGGGGCGTGCTTGCGAGCTACCGCTTTCGGCGGTGGCCCGGTGGGATCCCTCGCATGCCTGCCCCTCGGCCACGAGCTCCGACACCGTGACGAAGCGCCAGCCCTCCGCGCCCATTTTCTCGAGCACCATTCGGGTCGCCTCCACCGTCTCGGGCCGCTCCCCGCCGCCGTCGTGCAGCACCACGATGGAGCCAGGGCGGGCCCGGCGCTGGATGTCGGCCGCGATGAGAACGGGGTCGCCGTGTAGGTAGTCGGCCGGGCTCGGGACCACGTCGAACAGCACGCTCAGGCGGTCTTGGCGCCACAGCACCCAGGGCAGCACCAGCAGTTTCTTGCCGAAGGGCGGGCGGAAGTGCATGGGGCCTCGCACGCCGATGGTCCGGAGCGCGCCGTCGGTAGCGGCTATCTCCTCGCGCATCCAGGCTGGGGAGCGCAGCAGCATGCGGTGGTGGCTCCACGAGTGGTTGCCGATCTCGTGGCCCGCCTCGAGCACCATCCGCGCGACCTCGGGGTGGGCCGCCACGTTCTCGCCCACCATGAAGAAGGTGGCGCGGGCATCGTGCTCCTCGAGCAGGGCCAGGATCTGCTCCGTGTAGACGGGATGCGGTCCATCGTCGAAGGTCAGGGCCAGCAGCGGCTCCTCGATGGGGACGTGGCGCACCCAGTCCCCGAGCAGCTGGAATCGAGAGGTGCGGGCGGTCTGCCAGGCGAGGACGGGCAGAACGAAGCAGAGCAGCAGCAGGACGAGCACGCGGCGAAGCCAGCGGCGGGTGGGCATGGGGGGCATTCCGGTGTGGGGGACCCCGGGTCGGAAAGCAAGGGGCGTGCCAGGGCGGTCTTCGGGGAGAGCGTTCCTCCAGACGTGTCGATGTCGGTGAGCGACAGGTGGGGGCCTGCTGTTCAGGGAGGGCCTTGGGCTCGGGGACGCGGGGCTCGGGTCTCGGAGCGTGGCTCTCGGAGCTCGCAGGTCCATTCCCCACGCTCCAATTCGCATACATGAGTGACGAATTGGTTCGGAGCCACGGGTGACAGCCATGTGCACCCACCCTTGGCGCTGTGGACGCCAAGACTCCCCCCTCCGGCCGCGGAACGGCCCCCCGCGGGGAGGGGTGGGCTTCTGCGAGAATGACCAATCCGACGACCCCGATCCCGACGACGCCCAGCTGCTCCTCCAAGCCGCCTCGGCCTCCGGCAGGGCCGCCCTGTCATGGCGCGTTTTCCGAGAGGATCGGCTCGCCTGTCATCACTGCCACGGGCCCATGCGAGTTCGCACCGTCGTCACTTTCACCACTTCGATCGGTTCGGCCTCGGGGGAAGCCAGGGAAGATCACGTTATCCGGCCGTGTCCACGCTCTCGGTCCCGTCATCCCCACATCGCAAGGTTGATCTCCATGTCCCGCATCTTCTCTCTCCACACCGTGCTGGCCGCGGCCCTGTCTCTGTTGCTGGTGCTGGCCCCCCCCCCCCCCCCGGGCCCAAGAGGCTGAGTTCGTGCTCAAGTTCGCAACCGTCGCCCCTGATGGCACCCCCTGGGCCGAGCACATCAAGGGCGTCAAGAAGCGCATCGAGTCCGAGAGCAACGGTCGCATCAAGATGAAGATCTTCCTGGGCGGCTCCCTGGGCGGCGAGGTGGAGAGTGTGCGCGACCTGCGTCGCGGGCGCATCCAGGGCTTCGCGGGCACCACCGCGGCCGTGGCCGAAGGTGCGGGCATCCCCGCACTGCAGGTGATGGAGCTGCCCTTCCTGTTCGAGAGCTTCGAAGAGGCGGACCGAGGCGCGGCCTGTTTGCGGTCGGAGAATCAGC
>CAZVHW010000338.1:0-8610 GCA_964626835.1 uncultured Enterobacterales bacterium | reverse complement strand
GCTCGAGATCGTGCCCCACTCCCACTGCTCCGTATCGCCGTAGGACACGAAGCCGCCGTCGTCATCCTCGAGGTCCTGGTACCACACGAGGTCGGCTGCGGTCACCTGCGCGGCAAGCAGGAATCCGACCAGCACGGTCATCCGTCGTCCTCGTCTACGGTGTACTGAACGCGGATCGTGGCGTCAGGTTCCGGGTGTTCGTCGAACACGATGGCCGATGGACTGACCTGCCATTCCCAGCCGTCGAGCTGGCGCTCCTCGTCCACCCAGACGTAGATGGTGTCCGCATACGGCACCGCCTGGAGCAGGAAGGTGTCGGCGTAGACCAGGCTGGCCGTACCCAAACCCTGGACCACGGCCTCCATCTCGCCAGCGCAGATGGAGGCGAACACGCCCCCGGTGGCGTCGACCACCTCGTGGTAGGTGTCTCCGGGCTGGGCTCGCCCGGCGAGGCCGAGGCAGCCGTTGGGAACATCGCCCGCCACGGCGGACAGGATGGGATCCGAGCCAGAGCGCTCGGCTTCTTCGTCGAGAAAATCCAGGAAGAACGCAGCGGGGTCGTCCCCCAGCAAGCCTCCGCTGCTGTCATCGTCGTCGGACACCACCACCACGTGCAACAGGGTGTCTTCGCGCCGGAAGCCACGATTGGCAGATGAGAGGTTGGGCTCGGTCAATGCCAACCAGGCCGCGGCGAGGCCCGCCTCGGGCGCCGCGCCGTCGGTTCCGACCTGCACGGCCTGTGAGAAGGCTTCTACCGGGTCATCCTGTTCAGGCGTGATGATCCACGGCACGCCCTGGAGCACGCCCGCCCGATCGTCGCTGACATCGGTGGTGACCACACCGAGCTGGTAGGCAACTTCCTCGTCTTCCAAGGCCGAGACGAAGGCCTCGAACGCAGTCGCCAGGGAGTTCTGTTCGCGAGCCATGCTGGCGGTGTTGTCGATGACCCACAGCACGTCGATGGCGGGAGCGGCAGCCTGGACGAAGCTTTCCTCGACCACGAGGTGTTCACGGACCTGATCGTCATCGTCACTTACGCCGTAGTCCACGCAGGCCGCCAACAGCGCGGACCACGCAATGAGGAGCGTGCGTGGCGGGATTTCGAGAAGCACGGAGCTGTTCCTCATGGAGTGTCGAGTCCAGGCACACTGCCAGCAGATTCGTCCGTGCCTATCGATAGATTGTCATCGATGCATCGCGGACGGTCAAGTGCGACGTGCACGATGAACCGAAAGCCCAAGCCGTCGCCCCGGAATAGCCGCCTACCGACGGACCTTGTCCGGGTTCTGTTTCCAAGCCTCGACGACCACGACGCGGTCCTTCTGCTCCCGGTCTCTCATCAGGCGAAAGCGCTCGAAGCCGAAGCTGTGGGAAAGACGGAACTCACGGTGGGTCTCGCGCCAGTGATCGGCGTAGATGGAGAAACCGGTGACCAGCAGGGCCTCGGTCCGGGTGAGCGGTTCGGGCAGCTGTACCCGCATCATGTAGACGACACCGCGGACCACGCGGACGTCCCCACGCTCGTAGACCAGCTCTTCGCCCCGACGAGCATCGATCTCGCGGCGCTCGTGCAACGGACCCAGCTGCGCACCGAGCTCTTCGGCCACGTCGGTGTACCGGCGCCCGCCCAGCCAGTGCACGTCCACGTACACGCCTTCGGGCTTTGCATAGGCACGGGCTTCCTCGATCGGATCTTCCTGGTGGGCGCTCTCGGGGACCACGCGCTTCCAGATGCGGTCGTCACTACCCTCCGTCTCCTCGTCTTCGGGCTGGACTCCGAGCAAGACCGGTTCGCCCGCACCGCAGGAACAGCCCAGCATGCCCACGACGGCCATCGCCGCGATCCAAGGGATTCGCGGAGGCCTGGCTGGCTGTGATGACTTGCACGTGCTCATGATGCGGTACTTCCGATGGTACCTCGTAGATGTTAGCCAGGCGAATGCACGTGACCATCCACTACTTCGCATCGCTGCGAGATCGCCAGGGCCTCGACCAAGAAGGCATCGAGGTCGAAGAGGGTCAGACCCTCCGAGACCTCTATCACCGGCTGTTTCCCCCCGACACACCCCCCCTGCCCCCTCCCGTGCTCTTTGTACAAAACGAGGAGTACGTGACCGGCAACACTCCTCTCCTGGACGGTGCGGAAGTGGCTTTCATCCCACCACTCGGAGGTGGCTGATGTTCTTCGAGATCACCGACGCTCCGCTCGATCCTCGCGGCCTGGAGCAACGGGTCTCCCACCCCGGCTGCGGCGCCATCCTGACCTTCATCGGTGTCGTGCGCAACAACCACGCCGGCCGCCAGGTCACGGGGCTCGACTACCAAGCCTACCCGTCCATGTGTGACAGGGTGGCGCAGAGCATCGATGCGGAGATCCTCGAACGCTGGCCCGAGGTGCAGACCGCCATGGCCCACCGCGTGGGCAGCCTTGCCATCGGCGAGGCCAGCATCGTCATCGCCACGTCATCTCCCCACCGGGTCCACGCCTACGAAGCCTCGCGCTACTGCATCGATAGCATCAAGGCCATCCTGCCGGTCTGGAAGCGCGAGCACTACGTCGAGGGTGACGCGACTTGGGTCTCCAACGCGGAGTTCGAGGCAGACGCAGAACCCAAGCCATGACCACCAGCCAGCCACCACGCAGCTTCCGCTTCGTCGATCGCGACCCGGACACCTACCCCCAGCCCGACCTCAACCCCTTCATGCGCCTTCACCGGAGCTTTGGCCCTCCGGTGGTCACCGCCACCCAGGCGCAGCAAGCCATGGGGCGCTGGGACCAGGTCTTTGGGCGCCCGGCGCCACTGCACGTGGAGATCGGCTCCGGCAACGGGTTCTGGATCACCCACATGGCGGGCCTGCACCCCGACCACAACTGGCTCGGGGTGGAGATCCGCTTCAAGCGCGTCGTGCTCGTGGCCCGCAAGCTCGAGCGTGCAGGGGTCACCAACGCTCGCATCGTCCGCTACGACGCCTTCATGGTCGACGAAGTCCTTCCCGATGGGAGCGTAGATGGCCTCTACGTCAACCACCCCGATCCCTGGCCAAAGGACCGCCACGCCAAGAACCGCCTGCTCGCGCGCCCCTTCGGCGAGATGGTCTGTCGTCTCCTCCGCCCGGGCGGGGCCTTGCGCGTCAAGACCGACGCGGGGTCGTACATCGACGAGTTTCTCGAGGCCATTCGAGGCCTGCCTCTCGAGATCCTGGGCCTGTCCCGCGACATCGAGTCCGACGGCACACCATGGCCCGGCGACGACGACACCATCACCAACTACCAGCGCAAGTTCAACGAAAAGGGCCTGCCGGTGCATGGGTTGTGGGTGCGGAAGTTGGATAGGTAGGCGGGGTTTCGGCAGTTCGCAGCCCTCCAATAGGGCGCTCTTTTCGCCCCGATCGACCCTACTTGTGCGCGGTCCCTGTGCGCGGTTCCAGGTGGATCACCTCGCCCGCGGGCACCTTGCCCAGGTCGGCGGCTTCCATGGCCTGGCGGAGATCCATCGCGTTGACGCGCCGGTAGTGCTCCATGGCCAACCGCGGCCAGCCCTTCAGCTGCTCGAGCACCTTCGCCACGTCACCCCGGGTCGGCGTGCGTAGGCTGTAGCGGGGCTGCTTGGGAAGCTTCGGCGGCTCGAGGCGCATGTGAGGGGGCGCCTGAGGAGCAGCACCACGGACCATCACCGAACCCAGAGGGAGCCGACCACCAGGCGGGCCGGGGAGCTGCGTTTCGAACCGCTCGGTGCTGACGACGGACGCTGGATGGTCCAAGACGCGACGCTCCACGCTGGCCTCGAGCACCATCGGCCACCGCGGGAGCCCTCCCTGTACACGCGGCCACCCGCTTGTGCGGCTCACGGCCCGTTCAGGTTTCCTATCCCCACCCCTCTGGGTTTTTGTGACCTTCCAAGGTGGGGACAAGATGCCCCAATGGGGTTTCTGGATCCCATCTTTGAAGTCTGTTTTCGGAGTTTTCTCAGGACGTCGTCGACTGTGGTTGTCTGTCCAAGAACCGACATAACCTTCTAACAATACATAGCTTTTTGCTGATCCTGCTCGCCGACTCGACCGGGTGGCATAGTGCTTGCTTGTTGGGCCGGGTGAGGTGCACCATGTCTTGGCTACTCCTTCTCGCCCCAGTCGCTGGTGTCTGGGGTCAGCAGTGTGAACTAGAAGAGCTCCTGACCGCCGATCTCGTTTCCACTTTGTCTTGGGAATTCTCTCAGGCAGAAAACTCTGGGGTCACCCAGGGTTCCTTGGGTGGTTCTTGTGCCGATCTGAACCCGCTCTGGAGTGGAGACAGCGTTGCACCCATGGCCCGCTGTACCGCTGTGTTGGACGGCGCCTTTGACCAGGACCCCACCTTCGAGGTGACCGAGGTGGATGTCTGTCTAGCGAGGGCTTCCGGCCAGGACGGCACCTACTTTCTCTTCCAGGGGGGCATCTGGGCGGACGGTGCCTATGCGAGTCACTACCAGGAGCTCTACTTGCTTGCGTCAACTGGGGCTGGCTCCGATGATGAGATCCATGAAGGGGCGGGGCAGCTTGCCATTGAAGATCACAGCCACGGGCTCGGTGTAGGAGACCTTTGGGGTCAGCGCCAGGACCTCATCTATGACGAGCTTGATGGGACCCTTCTCTTTCGGCAGTCGAGCAAGGAAGACTGGTTCTCCCTTGGCTGGGACACAGCCTTTTCTGTACAGTTGAGCTGCGCCGGTCTCTAGCGGTCGCCGAGCCTTCCCCTCGCAGCGGGCTGTGAGCTAACGACTGCTCCTCGATGAGTTGTCTCCCGGTTTGGCTCCGAGAACGCTGACGATAGCACCGAGCGGTTCGAAACGCAGCTCCCCGGCCCGCCTGGTGGTCGGCTCCCTCTGCGCGCGCGCTCAGCCGCGGAGCTTCAGCCCCCTGCAACACCTCCTGCCCGGGCCCCGTGCGCGGTCCTGGCAGAATCACCCGCACACAGCGCCCCCAGCCGCGCACACGATCCCGATGAACACGACCACCACGGGCTGTTCAGATTACCCGCGCAAGTTCAACGAAAAGGGCCTGCCGGTGTATGGGTTGTGGGTGCGTCGTCTCGCAGAATAGGCGATCTTCGGCTGCCAAGAGCACCCGCCGGCGATGGCTGGCGTACGAAACCACCCCCGCGGGGACGCGCCTCGATAGCTTCGAGTACGGGTTAGGTGAAAACGGAGAGTGCACCCGTGGAGGCCAGCATGGCGACTGAACTGCCCTTGGAGTTCGAGAAACTGCATCCCGTCGGTACTCCCCGCGAGCGCGGTCTATACCGAGCCAAGATCCCTGGAGGATGGCTGATCATGTTGGGCGACAACAGCGATGACGCCGCTCGGTCCTGGGGCATGGGCGGCTTGACCTTCGTGCCGGATCCCGAGCACGAGTGGGAAGGTGGCGCCCTGCCTGACTAGCCGGGCTCCACGGCGGAAAAACCAGCTCGCCTGCGAACGACGCCCAGCGGAAGCAGCAACAGCGACAAGGCTGCTCCCGACGAGGACGAGCGGCAGCCACAGCGCCCCTGCCCGTCATCCAGGTTCACCAGTGGGTCGGTGCCGAGCCGGTACTCCTCGATGTTGCTGTAGCCATCGCCGTCCGGGTCCTCGTCGGCGTCGTCGCGGCTGGCGTCGAGCCCGTACTCCAGCTCCCACGTGTCGCCCATCTGGTCGTGGTCATCGTCGTTGGGCAGCTCGAAGCCGTAGCCTTCGAGTTCCTGACCAGCGGTGATGCCAACAGCGACCGCGCGCGCCTCGTAGACCTGCCCGTCCCAGTAGGTCGTGACGTAGCCGGGATCTTGGCTGCAGTAGTGGGTGTAACGGACCTCGAGCAGCCAGTCGCCGCTGGTCAATCCGGGGACGAGATAACCACCGTCCTCGTCGGTGGACTCGACCTCGACGCTCTCCCCATCCTGACTGCTGGCATAGACGTAGGCGCCGTACACCGGATCGCCACGCTCGTTCAGGACGGTGCCCGATATCGTCGCTCCCGATGAGAGCGCGATCTCGCCCACGTCGTTGTCGACCTCGGCCTCGACCTCGAACCACGCTTCCTGGCCGTCTTCGCCCAGGACGTAGCTGTCGATGGAGCCCTCGTCCGACGCGAAGACGTAGAGCTGGTAGCTGCCCCCGTGGAGGCTATCGATGAGGAAGCTGCCGTCAGATTCCACCAACGCGCCGCGCCCTACGGTGTGCGTGTCGTTGTAGAGCAGCACCGTGGCACCTTCCAGATCCCGCTCGGAGACAAAGCGGCCGGTGAAGGTCGCCTCGGTGGGCAGCTCCATGTCCATTGCGTCCACTACCGCGCCTTCCTCGTAGGCTTCGACGTACTCGGTCGGTCGGTCATCGTCCGGGAAGTAGGTGGTGGCGTGCCCGTCGGCGCTCGCCCACACCACGAGCTCACCCGGCGGAACGCCCTGACCGGACCAGCTGCCATCTTCCGCGCTACCCACGGTGACAACCTGGCTGCTGGCGTAGATATGTACACTGGCGCCCTCGATGGGCCCGTCGGGCCCCGTGAGGAGCCCAGCAGCCCCGATTCCCCCCAGCAGCGACCAAGCGCCGATGTCTACCGAGGCTTCGGGCTCGACCTCGACGATCTCCGCTTGCTCGTCGTCGTAGCCCCCCTCGAGGAACTGATCCGGCCATCCGTCGATCTCGACCTCGCAGGTCCAGGTGGAGTGATCGCCCCTGGGCACGTCCAGCCCCAGCACCTCGAAGCCGCCGTCGACGCCGCTGGCGGCCTGCCTCCACATTCCGCTGGTATCCGCGTCCGCCCCATACGCCGTGACGACGGCCCCCGCGACGGGCTCTCCATCGACGTCCAACAGGCTTCCGGCAATGCGCGCGCCATCGGGCAGCGCGAAGTCCAGGTCTACGACATCCTGACCGCCGTCCAGCTCCAGCAGATCGCCGTCGCAGAAACTCCAAGCGTCGGGCCAGGTGCGAGTCACCTGGGCGTGGGCCGAGGAGGTCACCGCACGGACACGGTACAAACCCGGCTCGAGCCCTCCGATGTCGTACGCGCCATCGGAGTCCGTGTTGTCGTACGCGTAGCCCAAGCGGAGATCGTAGGCGTACACCGCTATCCCCGACAGCGGTTCTCCATCTTCGTCCGTGACGATCCCGCTGACCCCAGCGGCCAGAGGAGCGGAACAGAGCCCAATGGTGAGGGCGAGGGAGGCAGTGCCGAGGAGCGTCTTCCACATGGTGGCCCATGGTACTCCCTCGCTCGGAAGGCCCGCAACAGCGGGGCCCGCTCTTGATCCGGCCCCCCACTGCGGCATACACTCGCGGGGTGTGCCAGTACCGGCCCCAGCGGCCCCTTGCCTCGGGCCGGCCCACCTGTCAAGGGACAGCCTATCATGCAGTACCAGCAACAGGAATTCACGGGAAAAGGCATCAAGGTCGCCATCGTCGACAGCGGCATCCGTAGGGCCGATCCTCGCCTCGCCAACGCCCAGATCACCGGTTGGAACATCCGCTTTGGGGCGACCGGACATGCATTGCTCGGTGCCGACTTCGAAGACGAAGCGGGCCACGGCACCGAAGTCGCCGCCGCGGTCCACCGCATGGCCCCCGACGCCGAGCTGCTCGCGGTCAAGATCATGGATGCCCGCCTGCGCACCAGCGCCGATCTCATGGCTGCGGGTCTCGAGACCGCCTCCCGACACGGCGCCCAGGTCATCAACCTCTCCCTGGGCACCCCCAACATGGGCAAGGCCCAGCTGCTCCGCGACTGCTGCGCGCTGGCCGTGGACAACGGGTCGCTCGTTCTGGCCGCAGCCCACCCCAAGGGCGAGCGAGCCTACCCGGCCGATCTGCCGGAAGCCATCGGTGTGGCCAGCCACCCGGACTGCCCCCTCGACAAGTTCTTCTACTTTTCGCCAGAAGACTTCCCGCGAGCGAAGCACGGCGCGCTGTCGGACAAGTTCCTGGCCTATGGCTACGCAGTGCCCAAGGCCGGCTCCAACAAGAAAGTCTGGCGTGGCTCGGGGATAGCGACCGCATACATGACCGGACGGCTCGCTTGCCTGCGCCAAGCGGAGCCCGATGCCGACGTGGCTGCCATCAACACCATGCTTCGTGAACTCGCTCAGACACCAGATCCCGGCTCTGGATACAAGTAGACCCACGCGGAGTCAACAGGTCTTGCTCGCAGTTCTACTCCCACTGCTCCTACACGCTGGGCCGGCATCGGCCAGCGCGGTGAATACCTTTGGCTCCGGCGCTGGCTCGATCTCCATGGGAGGCGGCGGCATCGCGCTACCTCAGGACGGCGGCATCGTCTTCACCAATCCCGCCGGGCTCGTCAGGCTGCCTGGCGTGAACGGCGCGATGGTGGGCTACGGCATGGTGCGCTCGCGGTTCGACGAGTTCCCCGAGCTGTGGTGGGACACCAACCGCGACGGCCGCATCGACGAAGACGACACGCCCTTGGACTACCAGCCCGAATACGGGGCCGGCGACGGCTTGCACGTGGCGCTGTACCGCAACGTCGGCCGACGCTTCGCCCTGGGCGCCGCCCTGTTCTGGCCCAAGGACCGCATCCTCAAGCTGTCGACCTTCGAACCCGAGCTGCCCACCTACTTCATGTACGACAGCCGCTTGC
>CAZVHW010000337.1:0-8610 GCA_964626835.1 uncultured Enterobacterales bacterium | reverse complement strand
CCCCCTCGCCCGTTGGAAGGGTGGTCGGCGACCACCCAACTGCCAGCCGCGGGTTGACCGTCGACCGTCAACCCCAAGCCCTCACCCAGCCTGGCACACTGCCAGGCGAGGAAGTCCCGGTCTGCATCGGCGGCGCTGATCTCGGCGTCGGCGTAGCGCTGCTTGTATTGTCGGAGCACCACCGGTGTGGGCACCTCGAGGATCACGACGGCTTCGATGCCATCGGCGGTGAGACGCAGCTCGTTGCGCATCGAGTGGAACTTGGTCCCGTAGGGATGCGCAGCGGCCGGCGGCGAAGCCAGTAGCGTCAGTGCAGCGCCAAGCAGGCCGTGAACGATCGCGCGCATGAAGTACCTCGGGATTGGTGTTCAACCTAGTCAGTCTCTCAACACGCCACAAGACCGTAGAAAGCCACGGCCTCGAGACTGTGGTACATGCATCGCGATGGATGGGTTTCCCTCACGACGGCAGCTCCCCGGCTCCGGAAACGCGGCCACGCTCTTGGTCCTCTGTGTCGGCTGCGGGATCAACCCCCAGCCCGCCACCCCCGTGGACGAGAGCGAGATCGTGGAGACGTTCCAAGGACTGCACCGCGGGATCTACGATGTCTACTCCTTGGCACCCAACCGCGACGCGGTGTGGGAGCTCTTGGCCGAGAGCTTCACGGGGGGAGCCCTGACCCAACAGTACGTGGAGCACTACACGACGCTGGTGCTGTCCGAGCAGGAAGAGACCGCCATCCAGGTGCTCGCGGTGGACTACGACGCCGTGGAAGTGCTCGACCCGGGTCCAGACCCGATGCGCGTCGAAGCTGAGTGGGCCGTGGGCGGCGTGGTCACCCATCGAGGTCACAAGCACCCTCGCGTCAACCGCTACCACGCGGTCTACACCCTCGAGCGGGTCGACGGTCTCCTGCGCATCAGCGACACGCGCCTGAAGAACATGGAGCGCATCCAGCGGGTTCTGGTGGAGGGTGGAGGCTGGACCCTCGACCGCGACGACCGCTCGGCTGGTGGCTTGATGTCCCCGTCCATGCTCCTGGAAGGGGGCCTCGAGGAGGCCGACACCGGGCTCGAGCAAGAGGTTGGAGGGCCGAAGCCATGACGCCTGCGCTCGCCATTCAGGTCCGGAACATGGACTTCCGCTACGAACCTACCCGGCGGCAGCGCCGCCAGGCTCCCGGCTCGGCTCCCTTCGGGCTGCACCTGCCTGCATGGCAGGTCACCCAGGGATCCCGAGTCGCCCTCCACGGCCCCTCGGGTTGCGGGAAGACCACCCTGCTCGAGCTCGTGGCAGGCATCCAGCCCGCCGCAGCTGGCTCCCTCGTGGTTGGCGGTCGGGAGCTCGTTGGGCTGTCCGACGCCCAGCGCCGGGCCCACCGCATCGCAAACCTGGGCTTCGTGTTCCAGGACTACCCCCTCGTCGAGCACCTGGACGTGGTGGAAAACGTCGTGCTCCCGTACCGACTCAACCCGGCCCTGCGCCTGGAACCGGGCGTGCGGGATCGCGCCCACTCCCTCCTCGCAGAACTCGATCTCGTAGGCAAGGAGCACCGGCTGCCTCGGCAGCTCTCACAGGGAGAGCGACGCCGGGTCGCCATCGCGCGGGCCCTGGTCACCCGAGCCCCTCTGCTGTTGGCAGACGAGCCCACCGCCAGCCTGGATCCCGCTCGTGGTCAGGCGGTCATCGAGCTGCTCGAGGGCCTGTCCGCCGAGCACGGGCTCACGCTGCTGGTGGTCACCCACAATCCAGATCTGCTGCCCCGCTTCGACGAGGTGCTCGATGTCTGGCGTTTCACCACGTCCGCCCCTGGGCACGCGGGGGAGGTGGCGCCGTGAGCACCCTGCACCACGCTCTCTTCTTGGCGCTGCAGGTGCTGCGCGCCAGCCCCGGCCGCTCCACCGTGCTCGTGCTCGGTCTGACGGTAGCCTTGTTCCTCCCGGTGGTCACCTGGCAGGTGGGAGATGCGATCGAGGGCCGGCTGATGTCCCGAGCCCGCAGCTCGCCCATCCTGTTGGGCCACAAGGGCAACGAGTTCGACTTGGTCATGAACGCGCTGTACTTCCGCGGTCAGGTCAGAGATCCCATCCCCATGGCGGCGCGCGATGCGGTGGCAGAGATGGGGTACGGCACCGCGATCCCCCTGAACGTCGCCTACAGTGCGGGGGGAGCGCCTCTGGTCGGAACCAGCCTGGCTTACTTCGACAAGCGGGGGCTCACGCTGTCCGAAGGGCGGATGCCGGCCATCCTCGGAGAGGCCGTCGCCGGTTCCCAGGTGGCCCAGGACTACGCGCTCCAGCCCGGTGACAAGCTGCGCACGGACCTGACCAACCTGTACAACCTGGCTGGATCGTACCCGCTCGTGTTGAACATCACGGGCATCCTGTCACCCAGCGGGACACCGGACGACGAAGCGCTGTTCAGTGACGTCAAGACCACCTGGGTGCTGGACGGCACAATCCACGGCCACGCCAACGTCACCAAGGAAGACGCCCTGAATCCCGAGGCCGAAGAGGGCGAAAACCTCGAGGCCACCGCCGCGGTCTTCATCGTCACCGAGATCGACGACAGCAACCTGGGCACCTTCCACTTTCACGGGGACGAGGGCGACGGCAAGCTCTCCTCCATACTCGTCTTCCCCAAGGACCCGCGCGCCAACGACCAGCTCTTGGGCGACTATGCTCTCGAGCAGCTGTACCAGGCGGTCATCCCCGAGCGGGTCGTGAGCACCATCCTTGGCATCGTGCTGCGGGTCCGCCGGGCCCTCGAGCTCTACTTCGGGATCGTCGCCACCTCGACGGCCGCCTTCTTCGGCCTGGTGCTGGTGTTGTCGCTGCGCCTGCGACGGGCAGAGCTGCTCCTGATGCGCCGCCTGGGCTGCAGCCGCGCCACCATCGCGCTCAACGTGCTCGCCGAGATCGCCCTGCTCCTGCTGGCGGCCGGAGGACTCACGGCGCTGCTCACCCAGCTGAGCCTCGCCTGGCTGCACACATTGCTGTAGGCTCTCGTCTACCCGGATCCAACCCTGGAGCCTCCATGTCCCTCCGCCTCGTCCCCGCCGTCGTCCTGATCTGCTTCGGCTGTAGCGCCCAGGATCCGGCGACGACCTTCACCCACGTCACCACCGAGATCCTCGAGGTTCGCACCCTCAGCTTCCCGGCTCACTGGCTCGTCACCCAGGTGGGTGGCGACCTGGTCTCGGCCCAGTGCATCCTGCCAGTCGGCGAGGACGCAGCGGATTGGCAGCCGGACACGGTGCTCATCGCCAGCTTGCCGGACGCCGATCTCATCGTGGCCAACGGGGCGGGCTTCGAGTCTTGGGTGGACAGAGCCACCCTCCCGGAAGACAAGCTGGTAAACACGTCCAAGGGCCTGGACCTCTTGCACGAAGAGGTCGTGACCCACTCCCACGGTGCTGATGGCGGGCACAGCCACGGCGGCGTGGACCCCCACACCTGGTCCTCCCCATCCCTGTACGCCAAGCAAGCGCGCAACGTCCAGGCCGCCCTGAGCGACGCCTTGCCCGACCAGGAAGAGGCCTTCCAAGCCAACACAGACACCCTGGTCGAGCGCCTCGCGGAGCTCTCCGGGGCCTACGCCGACGTCGTCGCCCACGCGGCTGACCGGCACGTGGCTGCCAATCACCCAGCCTACGACTACCTGGCGCGAGAGCTCCGCCTCGACATCCACAGCTTCGGTTTCGATCCCGTAGCCGTACCCGACGAGGCCCAGCTGGCCGCGTTCAGCGCTTGGTCCGGGGATACCCCGGCCGCCATCCTCCTGTGGGAGACCGAGCCCAGCGGGGAAGCCGTCGCTGCATTCCCCGAGGGCGTGCGCCACGTCGTCCTCGACCCTCTGGAGCAGCCCGGTGAGGATGGAACCTACGACTATCTCGGGCAGGCGAAGGCCAACGTCAAGGCTCTCGAGGCGCTGTTCTCACCACCCGCCGCCGGTCCTGCGTCCCCGCAGCCCGACGGGCGCCAGCAACACGCGCCTCGAAAAGATGGCCCCGGAGCTTCCGTTCCCGGCCCCCAGAAGCCCGGCGGCAAGGGCAAGAAACACTAGCTCTAGCTAGGGCATGCGGATGAGCTAGGGCATGCGGATGCCGCGACGGCGCGTGGGGGCCCTGTCCGTCCAGGCCCAGTCTTCATCATCCGAGGAGCGGGTCTCGACGTAGGCCACGAGGCGACGAGGCAGATCTTCGTTTCGTTCCATCTCGACGATGTAGGTGTCGCCCTGCTGCTCGATGCGGGCATCGGCGATGGGGACGTCGAACAGGCCCGAGCCAACGTTGATGGCATACATGGCCCACGCGCTCACGGTGCCGTCTTCCTGGGGAGCGGGCAGGTAGGTGGCCCACTCGGGGGCCGTGGCGCCGATCCGTGCGAAGTAGATGACCAGTGATTCCGGCTCGAGTTGCTCGGGGGCGTTCCAGAGCGTGATCTCCAAGCCCAAGCCATCGCTGTCGCGCCGCGCGAAGAAGGCGATGTCGAGGGAGATGTCTCTTCCCATGTAGCGCGCATCTTCCACAGAGCTGCCACGGACGGCCCGATACTTCGTCCGAGACTTGCGTTGCTTGGTGCTCTTGGCGACGGAGCCCGAGGAGGAGAGAATCTGACTGGGCGTGCCGCTGTCTTCGGGCATGGGGAGGTGGTCCTCCGCCCACGTTGGCGGCGAGAAGGCCATGAGCGAGGTGGCAGCCAGGGTGAGGGCTTCGAGAGCGGGCATGCGGTCCATTAACAGCTCGGAGCATCAGCGAGAGCGTGAGGTGCAGCGACGCAGGATCCATGGGATGCTCTGGCGTGCTCACTCCGAGGGAGACCACCGTGAGGACCATCTCCCTCCTCACCGCACTGCTCGTCGGATGTCCCGGTGACATCGTCACCGATACCAACGGCGATCCACCCTCCGGTCTGGTCAGGGTCGAGCCCATCCTCGGCCCCGGTGACGACGAGAGCTTCGGGGCCTACGTGGCCCCTGCGGGGGACGTCAACGCGGATGGTCTGGAAGACTTCCTGGTCGGCCACCTCTACAACCCCGACGCCAGCGGTGACGCTTGGCTGCACTGGGGGGACGCCAGTGGCTCGTACTCATCCCTGACCCTGGCGGGCGACGACGAGAGCTTCGGAGCGACCCTCGCAGGGCTGGGGGACACGAACAACGATGGCTACGCCGACTTCGCGGTGGGGGCCTGGGCCGATGCCGTCATCCACGTCTACAACGGGCCCTCCGACGGCGTGTCCGATCCCGTCGTGTTGAGCGACGATGGCGGCTCCAGCCTCGGCTACGCCATCGCCGGGCCTCGCCGTTTCGATGGAGACGCCTACGCGGACCTGGCCACCTATGACACACACTCCACCAGCGGCGCGATCATCTGGATCTGCCCGGGCAGCCCTGAGTCCGTACAGAGCGACTGCACGCAGATCAGGCCCAACTCGGCGGTGCAGCGACTCGTCGCCGTGGGGGACGTGAACGGCGACGGAATGCGGGACCTGGCGTACATCGACGACGACGACGATCTCTACTTGCTCCCTGGGCAGACGCTGGTGGCGAGCGAACTCGAGGCCACCCTCCTGGCCTTCGCCGGCGCACACCAAGCGGTGCCCATGGACATCGCCGCAGCGGGTGACTTCGATGGTGACGGCCTCGATGACCTCGCGGCCCTGAGCATCGACGAATCAGGCAAGCTCGCGCTCCACCGCGCCACGGGCCAGGAAGACCTCGAGGACATCACGTTCCTCGAACTCTCGAGCTGGAGCGGGGTGGCGAGTGATGCGTACCATGCTCGTGTCACCAACGCGGGAGACGTCGACGAGGACGGCACTCCGGACCTGGCGGTGAGCCTGGTGGGAGCGTCGCTGGAACAAGGCTGGGTGCGCGTGATCGACGACCAGGGCCTGTTGATCTACCAACTCGACACGGTAGAGCGCCCCGAGGACGGGCGCATGGTGGGCTCGAGCAGCCTGGGTTGGAGCCTCGCCGGCGCGGGCGACGTCAACGGAGACAGCGTCCCGGACCTGCTGGTCGGCAGCCTGATGGGAGCCGCCTACGTGGTCAGCTACGAGATCTCGGCCCGTTGATGGCGAACGGGGTGCGCTCCCTCACCGCGCCCAGGGCCCGTAGGTGGTGACGCCGCCGCCTTCTTCGAGCACGAAGCGCCACTGGGTCATGCGCATGGGCTTGACCGAGGTCGACTCGATCAGGGAGATGGTGGCCCCACGGGGTAGGGAGAGGGCGATCTTGCCGGTGGGGTAGCGCTCGCCGTCGATCAACGTCAGGTCGTCTCGCTCGGGCAGGGCGGAGCGCTCTGCGTGCCCGTAGGTCACCACGATGCCCACGTCGTCGGCGATCCCACCCAGGAGGATGACGTTCGCCGGGTCATCCGTCCAGCCCAGCTCGAGGTCGGAGATGCGCACGATGCCCTGGGTGCTGACCACCACGGGGTCGGGCCCACCACCGGGAAGCAGGATCTCCCCACCCATGGGATCTCGGCTCAGATCGAGGGTGACCGCCACCCGCGGGCGCTCGTCCAAGCCAGCGTTGGGGCCCAGGTCCACCATGTCCAGCTCCCCGGTGGCCAACGCGACGCTGGTGACGGGGAAGTGCATCAGAGGGTCCAGCCCCGACATGCTGCGGATGAGCTCTGGTACGTTGGCCCGTCGGTAGGCGAACTGGGGGTGCCGCATGTCCTGGCGTAGGGTCACCCAACGGCGCCACAGCGTCCGCAGTAGGTGCTTGGGGCTGGGATCACCGCGGCGGGGCTGGTGTGGGACGAAGACCAGGGTGCTCAGGCGCTGGCGATCAGCGTCCACGTAGCCGGGGGCTTCGTCCCTGGAGACCAGGGGAAAGTCCTCGGGCATGTAGGCGGGGACGAAGGCAAAGCCCCGTTCATCCACCTCGAATTCGACCTTGGAAGCACCGACGACGGCGAGCGTCAGTGCCAGGAGGGTCACGCCCGGGACCCACCACCGCTTGCTGCGCCCGCGCAGCCACGGCACACCACAGGCTGCCCAGATGGGCACGACCACCAGCACCGTGTTGGGGATGCCCATCTTGTCCATCTCGGTCCAGTTGGACTGGATCAGCAGGATGGCCATGAAAGGCAGGAACCACCACAGGGTCAGGCGGAGGAAGGCGGGGTTTTCGCGACGCAGCCACAACAGGCCCCCGGGGACCAGCGCCCAGACCAGCAAACCCAGCCCCGCCAGCAGCTCGAGGGGGAAGGCGACGAGGGTGGGGAAAGCCGAGAACGGCGAGCGCACCAGCTGCTCGACGAACGGCCAGTTCAGCAGGCCGGGGATCTCGAAGGAGACCAGCCCCAGGAAGCTGTGATGGCCCTGGGGATTGGCCACCAGGCCCTCGTAGGGCGTGTGGTACACCACGAGCAGGAAGAAGTGGTAGAGCAGGAACGGGAAGGTGAAGACCAGAGCCCCTGGCAGCAGCTGTCTCAGGGCTCGTCGCCTCTGGGTGGGACGGCCTCGAAGGATCCAGGCCAACACACCGGGGATGCAGACCACGGCTTCGTGGCGGATGCCCAGGTACAGACCGAAGGGCAGCATGAACCAGAACCAGTTGGCCGGTCGCCGAAGCAGGAACGCCAGCGCCAACGAGCCGGTGGCCAGTCCGAAGACGTTGTCGTCCACGTCCACCATGCGCATGGTGTAGGGGTTGAGGCAGAGCAGCAGCATGACCGCGATCGGCAGCCAGCGCCCCCCGACGATGCGCCGGGCCACGATCCAGGCCGAGCCCGCGATGACGAAGTGGGAGAAGGCGAAGCAGGCCCTGAACCCGAAGTACTCGAACAACGCCAGGAAGGGCGTGAGCACGAAGGACATGCCCTCCCGCTGGCCGCCGTTCCAGAACAGGAAGGGATTTCGTTCCATGATCCAGGTCGGGATCTGCTCGGTCATGGGCAGGCCGGGCCGGAAGTAGTTGAAGTAGGGCAGCACCGAGGAGCGGATGATGCAGCGCTCCTCGTCGAAGAAGGTGCGGTCGTAGTTGAGCAGCGCCACCACCATCACCGCGGCCGCCAGCCCCAGCACCACGAGGTCCCAGCGCGTGGGCCGAGGGGGCCGCAGCTGGTCGGCCAGAGGCCCCTGCCGACGCAGCAAGAACAGCAGCAGCGCGCTCCACGCCAGCGCCACTCCCACCAGCAGGGGCAACCTGACGAAGATGGGGACGAGCAGGCCCAGCACCCCCACCAGGGCCACGGTGGTGAAGGAGACCAGCCAGGCGCCCAAGGCGATGGCGAAGAAGGTCTCCTCGGCCACCGAGCTGTCTTCGGCTTTCAGCAGCCGCACCAGCAGGAAGCCGGGAAACACGAGGAGGGGGACGAGGAGTACCGTGATCATCCTGGATGCCATCTAACCGCGGCACGAGGGTGTGGAGAGTGGGCACGCCCCCTGTTCTCCAACCATCCGGACAATACCGGGTGGCCCAGCTCGATGGCAGCGACCAAGACGGCTTTGCAGACGAATTGGTGGGCGTGGGCGCTACCGCCCTTCGGGGTGGACGCTGGACAGCCCGCCGCGAGAGAGGTGGATGGCCGCAGTGCCGTCGCCTTCCGACAGCTGCTGTTCAGGCTGCCGACGTACGACCAGCACAACGGAC